>CAZVPE010000156.1:0-14080 GCA_964628155.1 uncultured Polyangiaceae bacterium
TTTTCCGCTGCTCGCCCTACCTCCGTCCCGTTGGGGCGCCCACCTCATACAAGACCAAAAAGATTCGACAAACTGCTGGGGTGAACTCGAACGAGACATCGCTGATGCTGCGACTTGTCTCAGCTAACCGCGAACGGGAATGGAGCTATCACCCGCGCTTGGCAGGCGTCCATGCCCTTCGTGTCGAATGCGTTTAAGTCTTCGGAATGCGAGCTCTTTTTTCGTTGTAGTCCGCCGTTGAAATGACGTTCGCGGGGACCAAGGAGGGAGCGGGAAGAGCGAAGTCATGGACAGGTCTCTCGAATCTGCTGATCCGCCTCGCTGCCCAATTCCGTCCGGGCGAGTTTTTGGCTTCGATCGCGTGTCAAGAGTCAACGGTTCAGCGTCCGTTCCGCACCGGTTCGGTGAACGAGCCCCCTTCGCCACGGCCTTCCCCCCTTCCGCGAGGGCGGGTCGACGAAAACTCGTCGTTGTTCTTGCACGCTGTTAGGGTCGCGCGGGTGCGTAGGGCGACAGGGGCCGTGGCCATCGTTCTTTGGTCCGCGCTGGTCCGGGACCGCCCTGCTCTTGCACAGCCGATGTCCACGACACCCGAGCTGGCCTACGACCTCGGGGAAACTCCGAACGCCAGGACCCTCGCGATGGGGGGGGCCCTGAACGCCCTGGGGGTGTCGACTCCCGCGCTTTCGCTCAATCCGGCAAACATGGCGATGGCGCGCGTCTATCACATCGAAACGCTCGCAGCGTTCTCGCCCGAGGCCAAGCGCCAGACGTACGGGGCGGCAGTGGTGGACTCGGTCTTGAACAGCAATGGTCTCGCTGGAGGGGTCCTCGGAAGTTGGTCGGAGATGGATCCGGATTCGACCCACCGGACTTGGACCGATTTGCGCGCGGGGGCGGCGCTTCCGCTCGGCGATCATTTGGCGCTGGGCGCCGTCGGACGTTGGCTTCGCGTGGAGCAACAGGGTTCGGCCGGACCCTTCGGCCCCAGCCTTGCGTCCAGTGGCACTCCTGGAGGTCCGCTCGTCAACACGTTTACATTCGACCTGGGGGCGACCGCGTCGATCGGCGACGCCCTCCGGATCGGGGCCGTCGGCCACAACTTGACCAACCCGGGGACCGGACTCGCCCCGACAACAGGGGCACTCGGCATTGGATACGGCACGCACGACTTCGCGCTCGAAGTCGACGGCCTCTTGGATTTCACGACCTACGCGAAGGTGCAAGGGCGCGTGATGGCTGGCGCGGAAGTATTTCTCGCGGACCACTATGCCGTTCGAGCCGGCTGGCGTTACGACACGGGGGCCGCGGTCCACACCCCCTCGCTCGGATTCGGATATGTGGACGCGCGGTGGAGCATCGAAGTTGCGGGTCGGCATGACCTCATCGCCGACCACGCGTCCACGTTCGCCGTGCTGTCGCTGAGGTACTTCTACGACGCAAGCGGGTCGACGACGCCTGCCGACGCCCAAGACGCCTTCTAGGCCCTCTCCGACAGCGAGCAGAAGGTCGTCTAGAACGCCTTGTGGACCACCACGGGCAGGTTCGACCCGGAGTCTCCGTTTAGCTCCACCACGTAGACGACGTTTCCGCCGTTGGCCTCGGTCATGAGGCTCACCGAATTCTGACCTGCGCCATAGGGGCTCAGGACGCCGGCGGCGATGACGTCGACTCTCGAAGCGACGAGGAGGGGCGTTCCCACCGCGATGGACACGTGCGCAGAAACATCGAGCAGGCCCGTACCGGTGGCAAACGCGGGCATCTGCCCTAGCCCGCCTCCGCCGTCGAGTACGATGACGACCCCCCCGCCCAACGCAAACACGGAGAGCGTCGAGCCCCACTTCGCCCCGAGAGCGGCGAGCGCCCCGTCCGGCGCGTTCGATTGGTCGTGCACGAGCAGCACGTCGTAGTTCGTCACCGTGAGCTGTTCGGGCACCTGGTCGTCGTTGGCCGTGCTGGTGATGGTCAGCGTGCGACCCTCCTGGCGAGCGACGCCCCTAAGGATGGCGCCCACTTGCGTGACCGCCGTGGTGTTCGCGTAGCGCTCGTAGCTCAAAACACGGAGCGGGTTGCTCTCGGGAACGAACACGGCGTTCGAGATGACGCGCGCCTGCGCCGTTCCCGTGAGGGTCGTCGTGTAGTCGTGGCCGATGTACACGATGCCGCCGCTTGCCGCGCCGACGCACGCGGAGTCGTCACAAAGCTGCGACGCGCATACGACGCCGCAGCCGCCGCAATTGAGAGGGTCGCCGGAGACGTCGATGCAGCCTCCCCCGCAGAATGCGAGCGGTACGGCGCAGGGATTGCTGGCCTCCGCCGGCGCGCCAGCGTCGCTCGAATCGCTCGGCGTCCCGCCGTCGGACGCCGAATCGGGGGCGGCCTCGATGGGACCCGCGGCGTCCATGTCACCGGAGTCGTCGCCGCCGTCGTCGTTCGGTTTCGTGGTCGCGTCGTCGGCCGCGCCGTCGCTGGAGGTCGCGTCCACCCCGTCGATTGGATCGACGGGCGTGGCGCTGTCATCGGGCGGGCTGTCATCGCCGGTGCCGATGGCGCTCGCGTCGGGTTCGGAGGCGCTCGCTGCGTCGGGGGCTTCGAACGAGCCCTCGTCGGGTGACGCGGCATCGTCCGTCGCGCCCCCCTCTGCATTCGTCGCGCCCCCGTCCGCATCCGCCGCGCCCCCCTCTGCATTCGTCGCGCCGCCGGTCTCGCCGTCGTTGACCGAGCCATCGCGCGGCGTCGCCCCGTCCGGCGCGTCTTCCGCCAGGGAGTCCGCCGATGCGTCCAGCGAAAGGCAGACGCCCTCGTTGCACGCCGAGCCAGATTGGCACGCCAGCCCGCACGCACCGCAGTTTCCAGGGTCGCTGCCGAGCTTGACGCAGCGTAGACCGCACTGCGTGTAGCCGGCGGCGCAGCTCCCGCCCACGAGCGAATTGTCCACGCCGCAGCCAGCCGCGAGCGTTCCGATCGCGAAGACCGTGAAAAGCAACGTGAGGACCGCGTGCAAGACCGACCGGCTCTTCATGGGTGCCCTCCGGGCGTGCCCGGAGTCGTCGATGTTCCGTGGGCGTCACGAATCTTGGAGATCTGAAACTCGACGCGACGGTTCTGCCGCCAATCATCCTCGGTATGCCCTTGCGCACGGGGATGGCTGAAGCCGAAGCCCTCGGTCGTCAGCCGCGCCGCGCTCACCCCGAAGCGGACCAGGATTTCGCGAACCGCGTCGGCGCGGGCCTGCGAGAGTCGACGGTTGAGTTCCTCGGGGCCCCGCTCGTCCGCGTGCCCCCCGATGTTCACGCGCTCGTACTGGGGATTCGCGTTGATGAAGTCAGCCAGGCGCTGCACGACGCCCCATGCATCGGTTGCGAGAACCGTGCTGCCCGTATCGAAGAGAACGACCTGGCCGTATTCGATTCGGTTGTCGACGACCCGCACGACGTCGGATGGAGGGCATCCGTTCGTCGTCGGGTCACGGGTCGGTACGCCGGGAACGTCGGGACAGGCGTCGCTCGCGTCGGCGACGCCGTCTGCGTCGCGATCGCTTTCGGGCATGGTGGGAGCCGGGGCAGGCGGCTCCGGAGGAGCTGGAGGCTCGGCGGCGAAGCCCGCGGGCGGCCCGATGCGCTTGGCACCGAGCGCAACGTGGATACCGACCGACACGATGTGCGCATCGCCAGGGCGGAGCGTCTCGCCGGGCTGCACGACCTGCAGGTAGCCGGCGTAGGGACCTACATCCCACCGGTCCTGGCCGACGCGCCAGTCGTACCCGATGTGCGCGTCGAATCCGACGCGATCGAGTGTACCCGTGCGCACGTACCCCACGTTGGCGTCGAGCCAGGGACCGGCGACCTCGGTGAACGGCCGTACGTGGACGCCGCCCATCGCGAAGACAGCGGTTCCGTCGCCGTGATCCGCGATCGATGGATCGGCCGGCGGGCTGGCGTGTCCGAGCCAAAGCGAGCCGCCTTCGACTTGCAGTCCGATCGCCCGCCCGAGCGCGAGCTCGGCCGCGAGTCGCCCTTCTCCCCCTGGGCCGAATTCCGACCCCTGGGGGTCGCCGACCGCGTGTGCGCCGCCCAGCTCCAAGTGCCACCGGAGGGGATCGGCCGTAGCGCTCCGGCCGGTGAGCAGCACTCCGGCGAGGAAGACCGGAGCGCACGTTCGGCAAGGAAACACACGATGGAAAACGGCACACGCGAAGAAAACGATTAGGTGGTTCGCGCGGAGCGTACTTGTCGGTACGTGAGCACGGAGCGCAGGATGTTGGGCAGGGATCGTGGCGCGCCGCAGCTTGGAAGACCCGGCCTACACGGGCGCCACCGGGTCGGTCGCGATCATGGCGAAGAGCGCGTGGTCCAGCCACCGCCCCTGGCACCGCTCGGCCTCCCGCGCGATCCCCTCGAACCGAAATCCGAGCCGCCGAATCACGCCGAGCGACGCGAAGTTGTCCGTCGCGGCCGCCACACGGACGCGGTGGGCGTTCAGCCGTTTGAACGCCCACCCGACCGTGGCTCGCGCGGCTTCGGTCATGTATCCGCGGCGCGAGCCGTCGGCCCGAAGCCAGTAACCGAGCTCCGCGCTCTGATGCAGATGCGCGATGGACTCCAGCCCTACGACGCCGAGGAAGCGCCGCGTGTTGCGCTCCCGGATCGAAAAGCGGAGGGCTCGCCCGTGGTCCCAGTCACTGGCGCTCGCCTCGCAGTACCGCCAGCTCGCGTCGAGGTCGGTGTTGAACGGGACCCAGGGGAGCCACTTCTCGAGATGGGCGCGCGATCCATCGACCGCTTGCCAGAGATCCGAGGCGTCCGCGGCCTCCACGGGCGTAAGGACCGCGCGCTGCGTGTCGAGCGGGCGGTGGCGAAGCTCTGCGCGAGGCGGAACGACGAGCATGCGAAGACAAAGCTACGACGAACGGGGCCCGCGCGCATGAACGTCGTCGCGGGCCCCTTTCGGCGGTTCAGCCGTTCTTACGCGTCGTGTAACCGCGAGCCAGCTCTTTGCTCGGCCGTTCGATACGCTCGAGCGGGCTCGTGACGAGGTCGCGCTCTTCGCTTGCAAAGTAAAGCGACTCACCGGGACGCGGCTCGCCCGGATTCGGGGAGATTGCGCCATTTGCGAAGAACCGTATTCCCCCGTGCAGAGGGCGGGAAAGCGCGAGATGCCCCTGCAAAAAACCGCCTGTCCGCCGATCGCGGACGGCGACGCAGACTCCGTCTCGGAAGTGGTATTCGGTGTTTCGCGTCACGAATACGCGGTGGCGACGGCGCTCGGGTCCTCGATACGGTTTCCTGGTCTGGTCGGGCGCGCGCGGGGGTGTAGACTCGTCCTTCATCGTCGGCCTCCTCGCCGAAGATGCGGCGAGCGCAGGCAAAGGGCCAAATTTCGAGCGATCGCTGTCGCCGCCCGAGCTTCCCTCGGCTGGCGGAGCCGACGACGCCGCGTTATCGAGCAACCCAGATCGACAGGCGGTCATCGCAGCATTATAAATAGACCGCGGAGAGTAGAGCCCATGGCTGGTCCAAACGTCCTCGAAATCAACGACCTGAACTTCGACACTGAAGTGCTCAAGTCGCCGGTTCCGTTCCTCCTCGACTTCAGCGCAGTCTGGTGCGGCCCCTGCAAGGCGCTCCAGCCGATCGTCGAGAAGCTGGCTGACGAGTTCAAGGGCAAGGCTCGCGTCGGAAAGCTCGACATCGACGATTCGCCCGCGGTCGCGAGCAAGTTCGGGATTCGGGGCGTACCTACCGTGCTCGTATTCAAGGACGGCAAGGTGTCAGGCACTCACGTGGGAGTCACGAACAAGGAGACGCTCGTCAAGCTCCTCGGGGTGTGAGAGCGTTCCATGCGCCCGCGTTGGCGCCACCATGCAGCCGCTTGATTCGCGCCTGATCGGGCTTCGTGATTGGCTGCCGGGCCAGGTGCTCCACGGAACCGGGGGCGGCCAGTATCACGTGCGCGAGCGGGTCGGCGAGGGGGGCCAGGGATGGGTGTTCAGCGCAAACTGGGACGACCCGAGCGGCTATCTCGTCATCGTCAAGGTACTCCGGCCGGACGCGGTCACGCCCGAAGCGCTGGTGCGGTTCCAGCGCGAAGCTCAGGTTCTTCGAATGCTGGGACAGGCGGCGCGGCCCAATCCCCACGTCGTTCGCTTCTTCGACCACGCCGCGGCGCGGCTGTCCCCCCCTTCCGGGGGCGAACCGATCGAGCTCCCGTTCACCGTTCTGGAGTACGTTCGCGGGCCGACCCTCGAACAAGTGCTCGAGCCCACCCGCGGCGTCGGGATGGCGCTCGACCGCACGCTCCGAATCGCCCGGCAGATTGTCCTCGCGCTCGAGGACGTGCACGCGCACAAGATCGTCCACCGCGATTTGAAGCCGTCGAACGTCCTGCTCGCCACAGAAGGCGGCGCGGAAGTCGCCAAGGTCACCGATTTCGGCTTGGCCAAAGTGGTCGAAGTCGGCCTCGGGCGGACGACGTCCCTGGCCGGGGCGACGCTCGGCTATGCGCCCCCCGAGCAGTTCGAGCAGGGCAACCGGCGGGTGAGCGCGCGCACCGACGTATTCTCCTTCTCCGCGATTCTGTACGAAATGCTGAGCGGGGTGAAAGCGTTTCCCCACGGAGACGGCGAGAATCCCTTGGTGGTCGTAACGAGGCTCCTCAACGGGCCGAGGCCGAGTCTACTGAAGACCCGCGGCGTTCTTCCCCGTGAGCTCGCGACGCGACCGGATCTGGTCGAGCGCCTCGACGCCCTCCTCTTCCGAGCGAGCGCGGCCGAGCCGACCGACCGCCATCCGTCGATCGGGGCCCTCTGGGGCGTCGTCGAACCGCTCCTACGCGAAGCTTTGTCGCGGCCAACGCCGCCCCACGGAATCGCCGCGACGGCGACCGACGTTCCGACCGCGATGGACCTGCCGGCCCCGCCTCCGTTCGGGCCGCGTCCCGGGCTCGTGCCTCCGCGATCTCGTGAAGCGGTCGATTCGAAATCGCGCCTGCCGACCGCGCCCACCGAGCGCGGACAAGGGTCGCCCGCTCGGGCTTGGACCTGGCGCATTCGCGTTCCGCCGATCGGACCGAAGGCGCTGCGGGGGGCGGTGTTCGACGTCGGCGGAGAAGCGGCCGTTGCCGTCGGGGCTGCCGGCATCCTCCGTTGGGAACGGTCGGGGTGGACCCGGTCTCCCGCTTTTTCCGAGGTCGATGCGCGAAGTGTGCTCGGGTTGGCTTGGCTGCGTCCGGGCGACCTCATCGCCTTCGGTTCCGGCGGGTTGGCTGGCCGACTCGTGCCCGGAGCGGGGCTGGAGAGCTGGCCCTTGCCGGACTCGGAGACCTCATTCCTCGGGGCGCACGTGGATGCCCCGGGGACCATGGTCACGCTCGTCGGGGAACGGCCGGCGCCTCGAGTCGGGCGGGGGGCAGGGGAAAGCCGACCGACGTTGGGCGTCGTCGCCCAGTTCTCGCGAGGCAGGCTCGCGCTTCTGTCCGAGGTTCCGGCGTGCGCACGGCTGCGCGGAGTCACGCGTCTCCGCTCCGGAGAGATCGTCGCCTGTGGCGATCTGGGCGGGCTCGTTCGGGTGGAGCTCGGGGTGCCCGAGTATCTGGGGTCGGTCTGCGGGGGCAACTTGCACTCGATCGCCGCTCTACCGGAGGGGGGGGCGGTCACGATCGGAGCAGGCGGTCACGCGCTCGCGCTCGCCCCGCGGCTCAAGCCGCAACTCGAGCCCGTGCAGACGACGCGCGACCTCTTCGCGCTCGGCGTCGACCCGGAGGGGGTCGCCTGGGCGGGCTCCGCCAAAGCTCGGCTGCTTCGGCGAACCGAGGGCAGTTGGATCCGAATGGGCACCGAGCTCGGTTTGTCCTCGTCGGTCGTAGCCCTTTGGCCGGCGCCCGGCGTCCTGCGCGCGATTTGCGACGACGGTGCCGTCATCGAGGGGCTCCGGGCCGGATGACCCCCTCTACCGCTCGGGGCGGCGTCGAGTCCGTGGCACCTCGAGCGCACCGGCGTCGGGCGCGGATGTCCAAGTTCTTGCTCGGACTCTTCGCCGCGACCGTCGTCGTGCACGTGCCCGTCGGGCTCGGAGTCGCAGAGCTGTTCCGCAGAATCGGTCCGTACCCTGGAAGCGCCTGGGCGCCGCCTTGGGTCGTCGGGTGCGCTTGGGCCGTGCTCGGCACGTCCTTGTTTCTCGGGCGGGCGCGGGCCGGGATGCCCGACCGAAAGCGCCACGCCGCGATTGTGCGGTTCGTCGACATTCCCTACTTCATCCACTGGTGCGCCGCCGTCTGGGCGTTCATTCCCTCGTTCATCGCCACGCTGGTCGCTCCGTTCGTCGACGCCGTGCGCGGGGGGCCCCTCCACCTGCCGATGGGCTGGTACATGGGGAGCTATCTCTCCGGTCTCGTCGTCTGCGGCTACGGAATCCTCGTCCGGCGGCGGTGGTTTCACGTCGTCGAGCGAGAAGTGCCCGTCCCCGGTCTCGACCCGCGCTTCGACAGGCTACGGATTGCCCAGCTCTCCGATTTGCACATCGGGACGCTGACGCCGAAGGCGTGGGGGCTCGCATGGTCGCGCGCTGCGAACCGGTGCGCGCCCGACTTGGCCGTGGTCACCGGCGACATGGTCACGAGCGGGACCGAGTATCACGCTGAAGTGGCCGAGGTCATCGGCGCGCTGCGTGCCAAGCTGGGCGTATTCGCGTCGATGGGCAACCATGACTACTTCGGCGACGGCGAGCCGCTCATTTCTCTCTTGCGCGAGCGCAACGTGAACGTCTTGCGCAACGAAGGGGTCGCAATCTCGCGCGACGGCGCGACCCTCTGGCTCGCAGCGATCGACGACACGTGGACCCGCCGAGACGACCTCCATCGCGCGCTCCGCGGACGCCCCGACGGGGTCACGGCCGTTCTCCTCGCACACGACCCCGACCGCTTCGACCAGGCGGCGGACGCGGGGGTCGAGGTCGTTCTCAGCGGCCACACGCACGGCGGGCAAATCGCCGTGCCTTTCGCTGCGCGGGCGCTGGGCCTCGCCAACTTGGCACACCGCTATCGCCTCGGGTTCTACCGGCGCGGGCGCTCGACGCTGTACGTGAGCCCGGGGCTCGGAACGACCGGACCGCCGCTGCGTCTGGGGGCCGCTCCCGAGGTGACGGTGCTCGTGCTGCGAGCAGCTCCGTGAGGCTACCAGTCCGCGTCGACCCCCTCGAAACGGGCGAGCGGTTGGTCGGCGCGATACACGAGAAGGGGCGCGAGGGCGCGCGCGAGCCCCATCAGCGCGGGGGGAAGCGTCTCCAGCGGTGTCGCCGCTCGGCCGCTGCCGCCGACGGCGTCGATAACCGTCTCGAGCAGCGATTCGCTCTCGCGCGGCGCCTCCTCGATCGGAGCGTCGGCCGGTAACGAGGCGGCGGCGCGGGCGGCCTCGAGCGCTTCGCGCAAGCCGCCCAGATGATCGACGAGCCCCTTCTCGAGCGCTTGCTGCCCGGTCCACACCCGACCGCGCCCGACTGCGTCGATCTGCTCGCGAGTCAGGTGGCGCCCCTGGCTCACCCGATCGAGGAACGTCGAGTAAAACTGCTCGACTTTGCGGTGGAGCTCCTGCTGCTCATCGGGTGTGAAGCCGCGGAACAGGGACTCCGCGTCGGCGCGCGGGGCCGTCTTGTACGTGTCGAACGTCACCCCGATTTTGCCGAGTAGCCCGCTCACGTCGGCCTTTCCGTAGAAGACGCCTATCGACCCGGTGATGGTCAGTGGCAGCGCGAAGATGTTCTTGCTCGCAGTCGCGACGTAGTATCCGCCGCTCGCCGCGAGGGTCCCCATCGAAACGATTAGCGGCTTCTTCTTCCCCAGGAGTACGAGCTCGCGCCACATGACGTCGCTCGCGAGCGACGACCCGCCTGGACTCTCGATTCGCAGGACCACGGCGCGCACGCTCGAGTCTTCCCGGAGCTGCTTGATCGTCTCGGCCATCGAGTACGAGCCCACGAGCCGCATGTCGAGGATCGGGATGTGCTGCGACCGGCCGTCGACGATGTCGCCGTCCAGATAGAGAATCGCGACTTTCGGAGGCGCACCGAACGCGCTCGGCGCCTTCGTCTCGTCCTCGTATTTCACGTATCGCGAATCATGCCCGACGATTTCTCGCGTCGCGCGCTCGAGTTCGTCGTCGAAGGCGAACCCATCGACGAAGCCAGCCGCTTTTGCCTCGGCGGCGATGAAGGGGCCCTTGCGCGTCTCTTCTCGAATGCGCTCTTCACTCAGGTGCCGATAGAGAGACATGTTGCGGACGAACACGGCCTCCTGATTTCGCAGGAGGTCTTCGTAGTCTTCGGCTGCCACCGGTCCGCCGTGCTCGTTGGTGAACTGCTCCGGCGCCGTCTTGTGGGGCCCGACACGGACGAACTCGGCCCGAACGCCGATCTTGTCGAGCAGGCCCTTGAGGTAAATGTACTGGGCCGCCAGCCCCGCGTAGCGCACGCCTCCTGCCGGAGTGACGAGGACACGGTCCGCGTTCGCGCAGACGTAAAGCGCCTTGGCCGCGGCATCCTCGAACGAGCAGAGAACTTTCTTGTGTCGCGCGCGAAGGACCCGGAGCGCGTCGGCCAGCTCCTCGGCGTGCGCGAACGAGCTCGCCGGCTCGGCGCGCAGCACCAGCGTCACCGCTTCCGTGTTGGGCTCTTCCGCGAGCGCCCAAAGCCTTCGCAAGAGGGCGACGTGTCCGCGTGTCGACGGCGTGCTTTCGAGCCGGATCCAAACCGAGCGCGCGGGCCTCGGCAAGCCGGGCTGCGCGTAACCGGTGATCGACGCCGTGACGTACTCGGCCGCGGTCCCGCTACTGCCGAGGCCATTGCCGAAGAGTGCCCCTCCGCCTGCTCCGAGTCCGGCGAAGTGGACCTCGAGCCCTGCGGTTCCGACGACACCACGCCGCGAATCGTTCGCGAGTTGGGCGACCTCGACGCCGCCGAGCAGCCGCCCGAAGGACGGGACGTCGACGCCGAGGGTCGCCCGCGGTGTCCATTGGTCCGAGCCCTGCCAGTATTGGACCTCGAAACCGAGGTCGACGTCGCGGCGGCCCGTCGGTCGAAGTGCCAGCGCGAGCGTGTAGCGGGCGTCGAGCACCGGCAGACTCTGCCCGAAGGGCGCCGGCACGGGCGTGGGGCTCGGCCGGTTGAAGTCATGCGCCACGGCGGCGAAGGCGAAGTGCGGGTCCGGTCGCCAGGAGAGTGCGGCGCTGACCCCAAAAAGTCCGTCGACATAGGCGTTCTGAGAATACGAGCGCTCGAGCGACACTCCGAACGAGGCACGATCGCCGAGGCGCGCAGCGAGGCCCCAGGCGATCCACGCGAAGTCGAAGTCTCGATACGGGAAGCCGACTCCGACGCCCGGTGATCCCCACGGGGGCTGCACGAGATCGACCCGGAGCCCGGTCGAGAGGCCGAACCAGAGCGGCGTGGCGACCTGCCAGGCGTGCCCACAGCCTACTTTGATTGCCTCGTCCGGGCAGTTGACCCACGTCCACCGAGCCTCCGGCGCCGGGAGCCAAGCAAGATTCGCCGGATTGAGGACGATTGCGTCGGACGTGTCGTCCGCGGCCACGCTTCGACCGGGGGTCGCGATGTGTTCGGCGCTCGTGGGGAGCGGGTCCGCCAGTGCGCGATGCTGTCCGAGCCCCACGAGTCCGACGACGAGGGAGCCGATCGTGCGTGCGCGCATTGGGTGGTCGAGAATAGTCGATCGTCTCGGCGCCACCAGACAAGTCGAACGCTCATCGAGACCGCCGCCCGAGCCATCCCCCCTCGCGGTCAAATCATTCCGCGTGCGGCCGCGACGGCTCGGATGTCGTCGCGACGGATCGCGAGCTCCTGATGGTCCTTCACCGGCAGAAACCGCGAGACCGCCCCTTCGCGGGGAACGCGCACGTACACGGCGGACATCGCACCCGTCAGCTCCTGAAGCAGCCGTTCGAACTGCACCGCGACGCGGTCTCCCACCTTTTTCTCGACTTCGCACCAGCTCCAAGGGACTTGCACACGCAGGAGCGCTTCGGCCCGGACGAGGAACGTATTCGTGTTGAACACACGGACGCGAGCCGCGTCGAACCCCTCCGGAAGCCGGAACTCCTCGAGCACCTGCAGTCGGCGCACGACCTGTCCACTGCGATCGCGCGCGTCGGCCCAAACGGGAATGCCGCCGCGGTCGCCGGCGACTTTGGGTGCGACTTCCACCATGAGGTCGGCTCGTCGCTCGCTGAACCACCCGAGAAGCGCCGCGTCGAGGGACGCTCCGAGGTTGTCCAGATTTGCAATCCACACGAATTTGCCTCCGCGGGCCACGAAATCGGAAAGGAGGCCCGAGCGCGCGAGGGCGTCGGGCAAGTCTCCATGTCCGGGAGCGTAGGTGCTGGCGCTTCCGTCCTCGCTTCGCAGCAGATGTCCGTCGGGAGTGAGGCGAAGACCGATGTCTTGCGCGAACGTCGCGACGTGAGGCCCGGCACCACGTCGTGCGAGCTCATCGCGGATGGGCCGGTCGGTCGCCTCGCTCGTCATCAGCCAAAGCGGCACCGCCGAGCCCGCGCGCTCCGACCAGGTTGCGTTCTCGCGCAGTCGAAGATCGAGAAACGTGTGACCGTCGAGCGCCTCGACCATGGCCTTGACGACGCCGCCCATTCGCGTGGCCATTCCGCCCGCCAGCACGCAAAACGCGATCTGGCGATTGCGTACGACTTCGAGCCCGGAGGCCGTGACTCGCGCGTGGTCCGGCGAGCCGGGGACGGGGGCGTCTACGACGTCTTCCGGCCGCGGCGGTTCGACCAGTCCTCCCACTCGGTTGCGCTCGTCGCGGCCCGCGGTCGCTTCGCCGCGAGCACGGGCTTGAAGCGGCCTGGCGAGCGCGATGAGCCGTTCGGCGTCGAATCCGGCGGAATTCAATTTCGCGCGGAGCGGCGCTGGAAGCTGGGCGATCTCGTCTCGAAGTTCGTTGTCGCTCATCGCGGCCTCAAGAGCGGTAGCTCGGCGCCGGAGTGGTAAGGTGAGTGGAGCCGAGCGGCTCTTAGCATGAAGAAGGCTTTTCTCATCGTCATCATCGCGGTCGCGTTCGCCGACGCGTGCGTCGTGGCGGCAGGGCCGCCGCCCTTCGCCGGGTTCGCCGTGACCGGGCCGCCTCCGGCGCCCATGCTCGAAGCCCCTCCGCCGCCGCTTCGTCCGCGTGCGGTGTGGGTTCCGGGCTACTGGCACTGGACCGGGATGCAATACACTTGGATTCCCGGACATTGGGAAGCCGGACCGGGAGGGGCCCGCTGGCGCCCTCCGCGCTACATCGTGCGCGACGGAGTCTACTACTACGAGCCCGGCGGCTGGATGCGATGAGCGGGTATCACATCGCGGTGATCGCGAGTCCGAACTGCCCGGTTTGCTGGGTGACCGAATCAACGACGATGGCGTAACTGCCCGCGGGAACGTTCGCGAGAGTCACCGTCGACGAATAGCCTTGCGCATCGTCGTTGCAGCCCATTGCGCTGCTCGACGAGGTGGCACACGCGGGCAAGACGTAAACGACCGTGTTGAAGTTCGTTTCGGGCGTCGCGGTCGAGATCGTGAGCGCGCTCACCGATTGCGTAAGAGTGAGCATCACGACGCCCTCCGGGTGTCCGACGGCGGTCGCCGGCGCGCAGCCCGGGGGGGGATCCCACACGCTGATGCCGCTGACCGCGCCCCATGCCGACAGCAAACCGGCGCTGGTTGCCTGCGGCGCGGCGGCGCATTTGGCAGTCTGCAAGACCGAAAGGCCCGTACACCGGTTGGTAATGCCGGGGACTCCGGGAGAGCAGGCGGTGCCGGCCACGCACGAAGTGAACCCGTATGCGTCGCACGACAGTTCGGCGGCGAGCGTGGGTTGCACGGCGAGCGTCGCCATGACGGGGGCTCCGACGCGACCCAACGAATCGGTCGGCGTCACTTGAATCTTCGGGACGACGGCGGTGAACGCGGAGACCGGATCGTTCTCGAAGAAGAACGTCTGCCCCGCGGCGGACCTCACGTCGACGATGGCCGACGACCCGGGGGTGTTGTCGCCGCTGAGGTCGACGATGACGGGCTTG
>CAZVPE010000157.1:0-14078 GCA_964628155.1 uncultured Polyangiaceae bacterium
ATGGGCCGGCACGGCGGCGGAGCGTTCAGCGGCAAGGACCCGAGCAAGGTCGACCGCAGCGCCTGCTACTACGCTCGGTACATCGCGAAGAACGTCGTCGCGTCGGGCGTCGCAAAGCGGTGCGAGGTCCAGATTGCGTACGCGATTGGCGTCGCGCAGCCCGTCGGAGTCCATGTGAACTCGTTCGGGACCGGCAAAGTCAGCGACGACGTGCTGGAGAAGTACATCCTCGCGAACTTCGACATGCGCCCCAAGGCGCTCATCGACGAGCTCGGGCTGCTGGCGCCGATCTACAAGCGAACGGCTGCCTACGGGCACTTCGGGCGACCGGAATTCGCCTGGGAAAAGACGGACCGGGCGGCGAAGATCGCAGACGACCTGCTGCGCCCGTCGGTCAAGGGATCACGCGCGAACGGCGCCAACGGTCACGGGAACGGCAAGCCGGTGAAGAAGCCGGCCAAGCGGGGCGCGGTGGCGATCGAAGCGTAGTGGCACCGGGCCGGGGTGCGGAATCGACCTCGCGCTCGCGCTCGTAGATGCGCGCGATCGCCACGAAAAGCGACATGATGACGGGACCGACGATCACGCCGGCGGTCCCGAACACGGAGATCCCTCCGATGAGCGCCACGAGCGTCAGGAGCGGGTGGGCCTCGCCGTGACCCACGAGACGCGGTCGGACCACGTAGTCGTTGGCGGCCATCACGAGCAGCAAGCTCCACGCAGCGAGCAAGAGAGCGCGTGCCAGGTGGCCCGTCGAGAAAAGCCAAAGCGCCGCGGGGATCCAGACGAGCGGTGCGCCGAACACAGGAATGAACGACAGGACCGCCAGCAGGGCCCCCCAAGCGACCGCCTGCGGAACCCCGAATAGCGCAAACCCGAGGGCAGCGAGGGCTCCCTGGATCAGTGCGGTCGCAAGCGTTCCGACGAAGGCCTGCCGCCCGACATTGCGGAACTCGTCGACGAGCGCGCGCGTGTGGCGAGGATGAAGGGGCAGGAGGCGCTCGAGACGGGCCGCGATGCGCGGCCAGTCACGAAGAACGAAGAACATCGTCCATAGGGCGACGACGACGGTCAGCAGCACGCCTGCCGAAGCCTGCACGACGATGCCCGCACTGCGCGCGACGAAGTCGGCAGCACGGCCAACTTCGTCGCGCAGCCTGGCCGCGACCACGTCTTGTGGAATGCCGAGCGAATTGAGCAATCGAGTGGTTCGCGCTCCCAGGGGCGACCCAGAGCCGCTGAAGAGCTCACGCTGGACGAGCGAGACGGCCGCGCCGAGCTGTGGGGCGAGAATCCAAAAGACGAGAGCGCCCCCGCAACCCATCGTGAGGCCGGCGAGGAGAGTCGTGATCGCCGAGGCCAGCGCGCGCCTTTGGCCTATTCGCGGGCACAACCAGGTATGGATCGGTTGTGCCGTGAACCCCATGACCGTCCCGAGCGCCAAACCGACCAGCAAGGGCGCCGATATCCACGCCACGACGACGAACGCGAGCCCCATGAGAACGGCGAGCGCCAATCGCTGAGCGCGACGCTGCCGGTCGACCGCCGCCCGAATCTCATCCATCCCGAGCGACGACAGGCAAGGGCTGCTCCGCCCGTCGCCGCCCCGGCACGTCGGTTCGGGGTATGTCCGTTGCAGCTGCGTCGACCCCGGGGAGACAAGCATGACGTGCTCGCGCCTTCTCTCGGTTCTGGTCGCCCTCGCGCCCGTCGGCTGCGCTTCCGCGCTCGAGCCGGAAGTCGCATCGGTCGGTCCACAGACGCCGGACGCGGCCTCGCCGGCGAGGGTCGTCGGGCCTTCCGTGCTGGCCGGCACGCTGTTCTCGGCGCAAATGGATCAGCCCATCGACACGTATTACAGCGCAGAGGGCGCCTTCTTCACGGCGACCGTGGTCGATCCGCTCTTCGACGCCCAGGGACAGCTCCTCGTGCCCTACGGAGCGAAGCTTCGCGGCACAATCGCATCGGTCGGGACGCACGACCTGCCGAGGCTGCGCATCGCCCTCGATTCGATCGACACGGTGCGAGGGTCCGCTCCCATTGCCGCGGCGGTGCGCGATGTGCAGCATTACGAATGGACCGGCCCGGACCCCCTGGCCCTCGACACGTCGAGTGGTCCCTCGTACTCGCGCCAGGATCTGCCGAGTGCCCAGCGCTCCGCCGGCCTGTTCGGGTACCAGTCCGCGTACGGCAACGGAACGACGCAGCCGCGCGAAGTGCGCGTACCGAGCGGGGCCATCATGGAGCTCGCTCTCGTCAGGCCCCTGACCAGGCCCTGAGCCGCGCTGCGACCGCATGTGTCGTTTCTGAGCATGCGTGGCGATTCGCCGCATGCGTGAGAACCCCCGATGCGCGGAGCCTCGCGCATTCGCGCGGATTCGAGAGATCCCGCCGCTTCGTCTGACCGAGTCAGGTGTCCCGACAGTGACGACCCGGACTCCCGATCGCGAGCGCCAGGTTCTGCGCGCTGTTGACCAGCGCGACGTGGGAGAACGCCTGGGGGAAGTTGCCGACGAAGCGGTGCGCGACCGGGTCGTACTCCTCGGACAAGAGGCCCACGTCGTTGCGGAGCTCAATCAGCCGCGCGAACAGCGCACACGCCTCGGCACGACGACCCGCGAGGGCCCAGTTGTCGGCGAGCCAGAAACTGCACGCGAGAAAGGCGCCCTCTCCTCTCGGCAGGCCGTCTAACGCAGGCGCCGATTCGTAACGTTTCACGAGGCCGTGATCCACGAGACCCCTCTCGATCGCGCGTACGGTGCCGCGCACGCGCGCGTCGTCCGGGGGCAAGAAGCCAACGAGCGGAATCTGGAGGAGGCTGGCGTCGAGCGTCTTCGATCCATAATAGTGCACGAAGGAGCCGACCGTTTCGTCGAATCCTTGGCGACACACATCGTCGTGGATTCGCGCGCGCACGGCCCGCCAACGGTCCAACGGACCCGCCATCCCGAGCCGCTCGATCGATTTTATGCCGCGATCGAAGGCGACCCACGCCATTACTTTGGAGTGCGTGAACTGGCGCTCGGGCCCGCGCACTTCCCAGATTCCGCTGTCGGAGCGGCTCCAGGACGATTCGAGATACTCGAGGAGCGCGTGCTGCAAGTTCCACGCGTCGAGCTCGGGCGCGAGTCCGACGCGATGGCAGTGGTACATGGCGTCCATCAGCTCGCCGTAGACGTCGAGCTGACGCTGACCCGACGCGGCATTGCCCACGCGTACAGGGGTCGACGCTTCGTACCCGGGCAGCCAGCCAACCTGCCATTCGGACAGCCTGCGGGCTCCGTCGACCGCGTACATGATTTGGAGGTCGGACGGGTCTCCCGCGGCCGCCCGCAGCATCCATTCGCGCCATTGGCGCGCCTCTTCGCGGTAGCCGCCGGCGACGAGCGCGAGCAGAGTGAACGTCGCGTCGCGCACCCAGCAATATCGGTAGTCCCAGTTGCGGGCGCCACCGATCGCCTCCGGCAACGAGGTCGTCGGCGCGGCGATGATCCCACCGGTGGCAGCATGCGTCAGGGCCTTCAGCGTAACGAACGAACGAAGCACGACGTCGCTCCACTTGCCGTTGTACGTGCACTGCCCCGCCCAGTCCCTCCACGCTCGTTCGGTCCTGTCGATCAGCGTCGAGGGATCGATGTCATCCGGTTCGTCGAGGTGGGAAGGGTACCAAGTCAGCGAGAAGGAGACCGTCTCGCCCTCGGCGACTTCGAAGTCCGCCACGGTACGCATGTCTTCGCCGCGAAGCGGTACGTCGCCGCAGATCCGCAAACCGTTCGGCCCGGCAATCGCCCGGATCCCGTCACGCGCCTTACGGACCCAGGGGATGATGGCGCCGTAGTCGAATCGGACGACGAGCTCGGTTCGCATCGCGACTCGCCCGCGGACACCACGAACGATGCGCAAGACACGCGGGGTCGTCTCGCGGGTCGGCATGCAGTCCGTGACGGTGACCGTCCCGCCTTCGGCTTCGAACGTGGTGTCGAGGACGAGCGTGCCGTCGCGGTACGCACGGGTGACTCGCTTGATGCCGCCACGAGGCGCAAGGAGCCACCGGCCCTGGTCGGGCCCGCCGAGCAGGGCCGCAAAGCACGACCCTGAATCGAATCGTGGCAAACACAGCCAGTCAATCGAGCCGTCGCGGGCAACGAGCGCGGCTGTCTCGCAGTCGCCTATGAGCGCATAATCCTCGATTCGCGAGGGCACGGGGCGCGTCCGTGCATCTGCCGTGCCCTGCTCCCACGCCTCAAACTTTGCCTCGGTGCTTCTTGTACCGATTGATGAGCGCGTTCGTCGAAGAATCGTGCGACGACACCAGGCCCCTCGCATCGAGCTCAGGCTCGATCTTCTTCGCCAGTTGTTTGCCCAACTCGACGCCCCACTGGTCGAAGCTGAAGATGTCCCAGACGATTCCCTGCACGAATATCTTGTGCTCGTAAAGCGCGACGAGCATCCCGAGGGTCGAGGGCGTGAGCTTGGGAAACACGATCGAACTCGTCGGTCGATTGCCGGGAAACGTCTTGTGCGGCACGAGCTCGTCGATCCGCCCCTGCGAGAACCCCTGTGTCTTGAGCTCGGCGCGTGCTTCCTCCGGGGTCTTGCCTCGCATCAGCGCCTCGGGTTGGGCGAAAAAATTCGCCAGGAGCACTTCGTGGTGCCTGCCAATCGGATTGTGGGTCTCGAGAGGCGCGAGAAAATCGGCCGGCACCAGCCGAGTCCCCTGGTGCAAGAGCTGATAGAAAGCGTGCTGGCCGTTGGTCCCCGGCTCGCCCCATACGATGGGCCCTGTCGTGTAGTCCTCGATCTCGCGACCCGAGCGATCCACCCGCTTGCCGTTGCTCTCCATGTCCCCTTGCTGAAAGTACGCGGCGAAACGGCTCAAGTACTGGTCGTAGGGAAGAATGGCGTGGGTGGCGGCGCCAAAGAAGTTCGCGTACCAAACGCCGAGCATCGCCATGATTGCCGGCGCGTTCTGCTCGAGCGGCGCGGTGCGGAAGTGCTCGTCGATCTCGTGGCCTCCAGCGAGCAGCTCGACGAAGCGGTCCATGCCGATCATCAGCGCGATCGGAAGCCCGATGGCGCTCCACAGCGAGTAGCGCCCCCCCCCCCACTCCCAGAAGACAAACATATTTTCAGGGTCGATACCGAACATCTCGACTTCTGCCGTCGCCGTGGAGACAGCGACGAAATGCTTCGGCACGGCTGCTTCGGCGCCCAATTTGTCGACGAGCCACGAGCGCGCGCTGCGCGCGTTCATCAAGGTCTCCTGCGTCGTGAACGTCTTGCTCTCGACGACGAAAAGAGTCTTCTCAGGCGACACTTCGCGCAGCACCTCGGCCAGCTGCGTTCCATCCACGTTCGAAACGAAGTGCGCTCGCATTCCGGCCTGCCAATACGGCTTGAGCGCCATGCTCACCATGGTCGGACCGAGGTCGCTTCCTCCGATGCCGATGTTGACGATGTCGGTGATGCGGCTTCCGGTGTGTCCGCGCCACTGGCCGCCGCGGACCGCCTCGGTGAACGCCCGCATCTTGGCGAGGACGGCGTTCACCTCGGGCATGACGTCCTTGCCGTCGACGAGGATCGGGCGATTGGATCGGTTGCGAAGCGCCACGTGGAGAACTGCGCGGTCTTCGGTACGGTTGATCTTGTCGCCGGACATCATCTTGTCGCGCCACTCGAGGACGCGCGCTTGGCGCGCGAGGTCGAAGAGGAGCTTCATCGTTTCGTGGGTGACCCGGTGCTTCGAGTAGTCGAGGAGAAGCGGGCCGACCTCGATCGAGAATCGGTCGAAGCGCGCTGGATCAGCCGCGAATAAATCGCGCAAATGCACCCCACGCACGTCGGCGTGGTGGCGCAGGAGGGCTTGCCATGCGGGCGATTGGATCAGTGCGCTCATGGGATGTTCTCCGACTGTAAGGGCTCGCAGGATATTCGACCTCGGGCCGAGCGCAGATCTAAAAGGAGGTTCGATGAAAGGCGGCCCCAGGTGTTGACTCCCCGCCCACGAAACCGGGCGCGTGCGCTCTCCCACGCGTTCCTTCTGGTCGCGGCCGCCTTCGCTTGCCTCTTTTTGGGGAGGGGGCGCGGCGGGATCGACGCGCAGCCGCAACTGCTTCGAGTGCGGGAGTTGGTTCCGCACGAAGTCGAGGCCGGCGATCGAATTGCGATTTTGGGCGCGGGCTTCCCGCCCGGCAAACTGGCGCGGGTGACGTTCCGCGGAACGCTTCTGCGGCCGGGTGAATACCCGCAACGCGGCGAGGAAATCGTCACGTACGCGCGCATCGCGAGCCCCGACCGCCTCGAGCTCGCGTTCGACGAGGGCACCCAGTCGCTCTTCGCGGGCGCCGGCGACCAGGCCATCCATACGACCTTCGAAGGCGACGTGGAGGTCGCCTTTCCTGCGGCGACACCGGGAGCGGCGCCCGCATTCGGTGTCCTCGATCACGCGATTGTCGACGTTCGACCGAGCGAGGGAAACGCGATTCGGGATCGCGAAGAGGAGGGGTTGCGCGTCCTGGCCTGGATTGGGATAAAGGCCGTTGCGCGGGGCCAGGGGTTCGTCGTCGAGGCGGTGAAGCCCGGCTCGCGGGCCCAGGCTGCCGGGATAGCGGAGGGGGCCCTCTTCACTCGGTTCAACGGCGTCCGCGTTGCGTCGGCGGCGGACGTCGTGTCGCCGCCCGGGGCCCGCGCGGCTACGATCGAAGCGCGCGCCGAGCCGAGCGGGATCGAGACATCGCACGTCGTCGCGCTCGATGGGTTGCGGCGTTCTCCTCCGGCCGAGCGAATCGCTGCCGCGCTGATCGGCCTCATCGCGCTCGGCATCGTCTTGCTCTTCGCGGCGCCGACCGGGGCGACTCTCGCCGCTGCGATGCAGCGCGTCGTCGCGCGGGTCCGCGAACGCGCCGGCACGACGCGGGGCGCGCGAGCGGCCCCCGCGGCCGGCTTGGAAGGCGGGGCCCCAGGGTCGGAAAGAACACTGCTGCGAACACTCGCAGCGGCGGGGCGCGCAGCCTTGCCGCCACCAGGGCTACGGGCAACCGGAGAGTTGGCGGCGTGCGCGCTGTTCGGTGCCCTTCCCTTCGGGCAATGCAGCGCGGGGGCGCGCATCGATGTCGGCGTGATCTTCGTCGCGGCCGCCACATCGCTGGCCGTGGCCGCGTTCGTCGCGAACGGTTCGTGGCGAGGGGCACGGGCCGCAATGCACGTCGCGCTCCAGCACGTACCTGGGGCCATGGCCGTCGCGAGCGTCGTGCTGACGACAGGCTCGTTGCGCGCCCAAGAGATCGAGCGTGCCCAGGGGGGATGGCCGTGGGACTGGCTGGCGTTCCGAAGCCCAGGAACCCTGGTCGCGCTCGGGGTGCTCCTCTCTTGCACGCGAATCGAGCCTGGCGGCGCGCCGCCTTCGAGGGAACGCGGGTTGTCACGACTCCTCGAGGAAGGACGCGCCCCGCCTGCGCCGCTCGGGCCGTGGATTCGAGCGGCGTGTCGAACGCATCACTTCGTGATCGCCGGACTCGCGAGCACGCTCTTTCTCGGTGGCTGGCACCTTCCCGGACCGGCGGCACAGCGCGACGCGGGGCCGGTCGTCGAGCTTGCGGAGGCGGGATGGCTGCTCGTCAAGACTTGGTCGGTCGTCGTGATCATGGCCTGGGTTTGGGGTGCCCTCCCACGGTGCGACGCGTCGAGAACCCGTTCCACCTGGTTGCGGCTCGGCCTGATCGCGGCGGGCGCATTGGCCTCCACCGCCGCCTGGACCTGGTGGAGTCCGAGCCCTTCGTCCCAGCTTCTGGCGAGCCTCTCTCTTGTCGCAACCGTCGCTCTTGCGGCGATCGCCCTAGCCCAACGCCTCCGTCACGGGCTGACGTCGGCCGCGGCCGAGGGTCGCATGAGCGGATTCATTTAGCCTCTCCCGTGGGTCGGCTGCAATTACCCAACCCAGCATGGTAGCCTCCGACCGCCCTATCGATGCCCGATTATGCAGTTCCACTGCTGCAGCGCGTTGTCCTCTCGCGAACGCTCTGGCTCGTCGTCGTGTGGCCCATTGCGGGGTTCGCCTGGCAAGTTTTGGTCGTGCGGCGTCGGGCGGCAGCCGCGCGCGGCCAGGACGCCGCGAAACGAGCGCTCGCGGCCGCGCGGAATGCGGGGGTGGGCAGCTCGATGCTCGCCGCCGCCGCCACGCTCGCCCATGCCTGGGTTCTCGCCGGAGCCACCCATGGCGAGCGGGCCCTGTTCGAGCCGCTCGCGCGGGGCGCGCGGTTCGGACAGCTCGACGCGGGGCTCGACATCTTGTTCGACGCCACGTCGGGGACGTTCTGCGCACTGGCGTGTCTGGTCGCCCTCGCGGTCGCCGCGTTCATGGCACTTCGTCCGGCCACCGTTGCCGACTGGCGCCCGTGGGCATGGCTTCAGCTTTCGCTCGGGGGCGCCCTCGTCGCGTTCACCGCGGGCGGGTTCGTGGGAGTCGCCTTTGGGTGGGCGATGTCCGGAGCCGCGGCGGCATGGCTCGCCGGCTGGAACGACGCGTCGCGCGGGATCGTGGCGGCGACGCGAAGCGCGGTCGCTACGACCGCGATGCTCCTCGGGGGGACCCTGCTCTTCTGGGGCCTGGGCGGCTCGTGGGATGGCGACGATTACGGGCCTGATCCGCAGCCGCGATTCGTGGCCGTTCAGACGGGCGAAGCGGGTAGCGGCTCGCGTGATTTCGCCGACACGCCGGACCACCCGGCCACGGGAGCACTCACGTTCTCCAGCGTCCCCGGGGCACTCGTCTTCATCGACGACGCGCGAACCCCAGCGGGGCAATCGCCGTTCGTGGGCATCCCCGTCCGGGTCGGGACGCACGCGCTGCGCATTCGTTCGGGCGAAGGCTCGAGCGACGACATCCTCGGGCGCGTGACGTTCGGAGACGGAGGAGAAGTGACGATCGTGCAGCTGGGTCCTACGTTTTCTTTTCGCGCCATCTCCGATCAGCTCGCTCTCGGCGACCGGCCCGACGGGGCTCCCGTCCGCACCGCTCTCGAGACACGCCTCGGGCCCGGGGGGGCAGCGGTGGTTCCGGCGGCGCTCGTCGCGTTCCTCGTGGCGGCGGGGCTCATGAGCGGAGCGCTGCCCTCCGTCGGCGTTCCGCCGACCCTCTCGGCGCTCGCACACGGAGCGACGACGGCGGCGCTCGGTCCGTACTTGATCACGCGACTCGCGTTCCTCTTTCCGATGGCGCAAAGCACGTGGATAGCCCTCGAGGCGGTGGGCGCCGCGATTCTCCTCACGGCAGGCTGGCAGGCACCGACGTCCGTCGGCCCTCGGCGCTGGGCGGTCTTCGTGGGGGCGGCGCCTGCTGCGCTCTCGTGTCTCGCGCTCGGAGCGGCGGGTGCGACGGTGGCGACGTACGTGATGGTCGCAAGCGGAGCGGCGACGGCGATTCTTTACCTCGCTGCCGCCCGCACCCTCTCTATCGCGCCCGAGCGCACGTCAAACGTCGGGCCATCGATCCAGAATCAGCTCTTCGTGTTGGCGCCCGAACGCCTCGGAGCCCTTCTAGTCCGGATGGATCGTTGGGTGGTGGGCGCCATCGCCGGAACGATTGCCACGCTGACGCACGCGACCGCGTGGGTCATGGTGACCGTCGACGAGCACGTCGTCGCCGGGCCCGCGAACTTCCTCGCTGGAAAGCTCGTGCGCGTGGAGCGCGAGGTCCAGCCGGTCTTCGGGGTGACGCTCGGTCGAGCGGCCTGGGTGCTCCTGGGCCTGCTGGGCTTCGCCGCGCTGGCACACGCCCTTTTGCAATGGCTTTGAGGCGAGACCGGCCCATGCACTTGCGTCTCTTCGCCCTCGCTGCACTGGCTTTGGTCGCAACGCTGTTCTGCCGGCCCGCCTTCGGCGGCCCTCCGGCCCATCCGGGGGGCCGAATCGTCCTGTCGCTACCGAACGGTCGCGCGGGACCGCTCGTGCTCACGCCCGGTCAGGGGGGATGGGTCGGAACGCTGACGATCGTCAACGCCGGCACCGAGCCGCTGGTCATCTCGCGCGTTGCGCTCCTCGGCGACGAAGACGACGTTCGCTCGCCGACGCGCTTGGCGGCGCGATTCGTCGAAGGAGCGGCCACGAGCGCAACTCTAATCCCCGGTGCTTCGAAGGACCTCGTGGTCTCGTGGATGCCGGACAAGGACCCGCGTGTGCGGCAAGCGTTCGGGCACGTGGTCATCACCTCGACCGACGAGCAGGCGGGCGAGGTCGCCATGGGCTTCCGCGCGCAACTGCCTAACTCGCTCGGCTGGATTGGCGCGCACGCGCTCTCGCTGCTGATCATTCTGCCCCTCCTCGTACCCATCGTGGCCCTCGTGTCCCGCCTGACCGGCCGGCACGATGCGCCGCTGGTCCGGCAGTCGTCGATCGGCGTGGGGCTGATCGAGGTAGCGCTCGCGCTGTGGACCTACATTCGATTCGTTCCTGAAGTCGGACGCACCGACGGCAATGACGGCTATCAGCTCGTCGAACGCTTCGTGTGGGTCCGCTCGCTGGGCGCAGAGTGGTACCTCGGCGTCGACGGAATCAGCGTCGTGATCGTTCCGCTCGCGGCAGTGCTCGCCCTGGTCGCCGTTCTGGTCTACGAATCCGACCGTCGGAGCGATGCGTATTACTCGGCACTCGCCGTTCTGGCGGCCGGCTCGCTGGGGGCAGTCCTGGCGCTCGACCTGACGCTTGTCCTGGCCACTTGGCAGCTCGTTCTCGTGGCCTCCGTAATGCTGGTCGGCGGCTGGGGCGGCGTACGCGGCGAGCGTGCGGCGGCCAAGTTGGGAACCTACGGCGCGATTGGTTCAACGGCGATGCTCGCAGCGTTCGTCGCGCTGTCGCGCGCGTCGGGGCGCGCCTTCTTGGTCGACGGTACTTCGGTGGCCCACACGCTTTCCATCCCCGAGCTCTCTCGAACGTCGTTTGCCGCCAAGGGGCTCGTCCTGGGAGTGCCCTTCGTCGAGATGATCTGGATTCTGCTCATCGTCGCCGTCGCGGTTGCGACGCCGATCGTTCCGCTCCACGGCTGGCTTTCCGATGTCCTCGCCGAAGCGCCGCCGGGGGCCGCCGTGATGGTCGCCGGCGTCGTCGTCGCATTTGGCCCTTATCTCCTGGTACGGGTCGGCCTTGGGGCGGTTCCTGAGGGGGCGCGGTGGGCGGCGAGCTCCATCTCCGCTCTCGGCGTACTTGGCGTGGTCTACGGCGCGCTATGTGCCATGGCGCAGAACGATATCCGCCGATTCGTGGCTTACACGACGATAGCCAACTCCGGCGCGTGCCTCTTCGGCATCGCCGCGCTCGGTCCACAAGGAATCGCCGCCGCCGTCGCGGGTATGTTCGCGCACGGCTTCGCGGTGGCGATTCTGCTCGGATTCTCGTCCGCTCTCGAGCGACGGGTGCACACCGGCGAGCTGACGCGCCTGGGCGGGCTGGCCGCGGAGACCCCCTTGCTCGGCGCCATCGCGGCGGTCGGCATTGCCGTTTCGCTCGGCGTGCCAGGCCTGGTGGGCTTCTGGGGCCCACTTCTATCCCTGCTCGGGGGATTCGTGCGCCACCCGGTGCTGGCCCTACTCATGGCCGCGGCGTTCGTCGCATCCGCGGTCGCACATATGCGCGTTGCGCGCCTCTGTCTCCTGGGGCGTGTTCACCCCGCGTGGCGCCGAAGTCGTCTCCTCGAACCGTTCGGTGGCCATTTTCCCGATGCCACGCGTCCGGAGATCATCGCTCTGGCCCCTCTGGTCGCGCTCTCGTTCGTGCTCGGCGTTTGGCCCGCTCCGCTGCTCTCACCCATCGCCACCGCGGTGCGCGAAGTCAGCGCGATGGCCGATCCGGCGGGCCCCGATCCGTCGGTAGGTGCGCGATAGCCGGGGTTGGTCCCAGCCGTCGGAACGCCCTCGTACGCCTAAAGCGAATCGCCCTCTCCGCCGTTCAACCATAACGCGAGGCGCGCGATTTCCACCCGCTCGATCGAGCGGGCGACGGGATTCGCGAGGGAGCGAGACATGCGGAGGTCAGTCGGGCTAAGAGCGATCGTGTGCGCGTTGGTCGGCGCAGCGATCGGCGCCGCGACCCACGGCGCCGGCGCGTTCGAGCTCAAGCGCACTTCGAACGGTCAGACTCTGCGCTGGAACTCGGCTCAAGTCTCTTACGTGATCGACCCCAGCGTCGAAGAGCACGTGTCCGGCGGCACGGCCGCCGCCGCAAAGGCGGTGGGCGGATGGAGCCGCGCTGGCGGGGGTCCGCTGCTTTCGACGTCCGTCGGCCCCGGCGGAGCAAAGCCGGGACTGGACGGCCAGAACTCGGTCATCTTCGCGCCTGACGGCTTCGCTCCGGCAGGCCAGGCGTTGGCGGTCACGGTGACGAGTTACGACGACTCCAGTGGCGCAATCGTCGACTCCGACATTGTCATCAACGGCATCTACGCGTTCGCGGTGCTGAACCCTTCCGCGCACCCGGCGAGAGGAACCGAGGCCGTCTCCACCGATGGGTCGTCGGACGACGGCGACTCGCTTCGGTCCACCCCCTTCGACCTCGTGCACGTGGCATCACACGAAGTGGGTCACACGCTGGGGCTGGCGGACGAGAAGGAGGATTCGTCGTCGCTCATGTACGGCTACACGATGCCGGACGACCCGTCGGTTCGCGCGCCCTCGAGCGACGACATTCAAGGCGTGGACTCGCTCTATGCCGCGAGCCCTGGCGGCCCACAAGCAGCGAGCGCCGGCTGCGGTCAATCGAGCGTCGCCGGTACGCGCACACGTCCGACCGATGCGTGGACCGCGATGGCCCTGGTGGCCGCAATGGGGTTGCGACTCGCGCCGAGGCGACGTTCCGCACGAGCGCTGCGCGTCGCGGTTCCCGTCGGTGCAGCCCTCGTTGCGCTCATCGGGTGGCATGACGCCGCCCGCTCCGCAACCCCGGTGTCCGCGATCCCCGCAGACGCCATCGCTCGCGTCGCAGACGTTTCCACCTCGAACGAAGGAGGGCTCTTCGAAACGAGGCTCGAGCTGGTCACCTCGGCGTGCCAGCACGATCCGTGCCCCGGCCGGGTGACGGCGCATGTTTGGGGCGGCACGATGGGGGGGATTACGCAGCACGTCGGCTCTGTGGGTGTTCCGTCCGTCGGCGATAGCGTGGACATCACATTCGTCGGCCGGAAGGAGTTCGACGGCGAAACCGCCCTTGTCGAGGCCGCGGTGGTCTCCGTGAAGGCGAGTGGCCTGCCGTATGAGGAGCGAGACTGTGAGAGGTGCGGGTTAAGGCCCCGCACGACCAGGCCGTAGCAAGACCGGAGGATCCATGGCGGCGAGCGTGAGGCCCGTGTCGACCAGTCGCAAACCCCCCGCCAGAGCCAAACGCATCGGCGACCCTCCTGTCGCGCGCGATGGGCTTACCGCACTTCTCGCGCACGATCTGAAGACGCCTCTGGCCGCGATTTCGATGAACCTCGATTTCGTACTCGCGGAGCTACCGACCGAGGCGGTCTCGGGCACGCTCCGCGCGGCGCTCGACGACTGCCGCGCGGCGAACGCACGAGCGATCCGCATTTTGACGGACATGGCCGACGCGGTTCGCCTGCAGTCGGGCGAGCGGCGGGCGAATCTCGTCGACGTGGACGTGCGGGCGCTGCTCGCCGGCGTGGCTCGCCGCGCGGCGAGCGACGCGGCAGCAAGAAGCGTGCGCCTCGTTTGGAGTGCCGACGCAGAAGTCGTGCGCGGCGACGAGGACTTGCTCGGTCGCGCCGTCGATCGGCTCCTCGAGCGCGCCCTGCGCCACTCCCGTGCGGGCGGTGCAATCGAGCTGGCGCTCTGCGAAGGCACGATCGTCATTCGCGTACGGTCTGCTACGCGCGATGAAGCGGGCGATTCGCTTCCCGACTCCGCGATGCGCGGGCTCGCAATGCTATTTGCCGACGCGGCGATGCGAGCACAGGGAGGGACAGTTTGGACCGATCGCGAGGCGGACGGGTCGCTTCTGTTTTGCGTGGGTCTGTCCTAGTGCAGCCTCCGCTTGGTGTCTTGTGCAGCCTCCGCTCCGCCCCTCCGGCGTGGCCTGTGCTCCAATCACTT
>CAZVPE010000158.1:0-14062 GCA_964628155.1 uncultured Polyangiaceae bacterium
CCGATGGTGAAGACGGGGTCGAGCGCCGTCATCGGCTCCTGAAAGATCATGCCGATGCGACGGCCACGCAGATCCTCGAGCGTGGCGTTCGTCGATCGGACAAGGCTCTTGCCGTCGAACACGATGTCTCCACCGACGATGCGCGCCCCCTTGTTCGTCTCCAGCCTCATGACCGACAGCGCGATCGCCGTCTTGCCGCTACCTGACTCTCCGACCAGGCAGACAGTCTCGCCGCGATCCACAGAGAAGCTTGCATCGTCGACGGCTTGGAGTGGAGCGGCGTCGGTCCCGAAAGACACCGAGAGCCGCTCGACCCGGAGGAGCGGGGCGTGAACGACTGGAGCCGGGCGCGTGCCTTCCGCCTCGACCGTTCGGAGCAAACTCAGGGCCATCGGACTATCATCGACCCGCGCCACGGGGATCGAGGCTCCTGCGCAGCGAATCGCCGAGTAGGTTCGTGGCGACAACGAACGCGCTGATGGCGAGTCCAGGGAAGGTGACCGTCCACCATGCCATCGCGAGGTAGCTACGACCCTGCGCGATAAGGTACGCCCAGTCGGGTCGATCGCCTTCGACGCCGAAGCCGAGGAAGCTCAGTGCCGAACCGATTAGGATGGCCCAGCCAGTACCGATGGTTCCGAGGACCAGGATCGGACCGGTGCAGTGCGGCAAGACGTGTTTGACCACCACGGCGGTATGGGACGATCCGCTCACGCGGGCGGCCTCGACGAACCCTCGGGTGCGCAACGAAAGTGCGTGACCGCGGAGCAACCTTGCATACCTTGGCGCGAGCGCGGCGCTCACTGAGAGGATGAGCGTAGGTAGGCTGGGGCCGAGGGCCGCGCAGACGGCGATGCTCAGCAGCACCGCGGGGACGGCCATCCACACGTCGACGAGGCGCATCGCAATCGTGTCGAGCAGCCCGCCGGCGTATCCGGCCGTCAGCCCAACAAACACGCCCGTCGCCATAGAGGCCGCTGCGGAGAGCAGTGCGACCAGGAGAGACCTCCGTGCACCGAACACGATCAGCGACAGGACGTCGCGTCCGAACTGGTCGGTGCCCAGCGGGTGAGGCACAGAGAAGGGAGGCACGAGGATCGAGGACGCCTGCATCTCTCCGGCGGGGTACGGGGCAATCGCTTCCGGAAACAGCGCGCAGACGACCAATGCCCCGACGACGGCGAGGGAAGCCGCGGTGATACAGGTTTGGAGCCGCGCCGCGCCGCGCCACGGTCCTCGGACGACGCGCTCGATCGCGGGCGCAGCGACAGCGGGACGCGCATCGACTTCGGCGTACTTATCGAGGTCCGCCGCGGCGGTGACGTTCGCTGCGACCGCAAGCGCCGTCTCGGGATCGGCCGCCGCCGCGGCCCGCTCAAACGAGGAGTTCATGCGTCACCGTTCGAAGCGAGTCGCACGCGCGGATCGATCCACGCGTAGGACAGATCCACGAGAAGATTGACGACGACATACGTCACCGACGTCACCAGGATGGCGCCCTGAACCAGCGGGATGTCTTTGTTGCCGACTGCGTAGACGGCGAGCCGCCCGAGACCGGGGCGCGCAAAAAGCGTTTCGACGACGACGAGGCCGGAGAAGAGCTCGCCGACCAAGACGCCGACGAGTGTGATGGTCGAGATCGCAACGTTTCGAAGAACGTGAACGCCAAAAATGCGGGTGGCGCGAAGGCCCTTGGCGCGAAGGGTCGTGATGTAGGGTTCTTGCAGCGCTTCGAGGATCCCCGACCGAACCAGCCGCTGGACCGGGATCGACATCGCCAGACCCAAGCACCCCGCGGGCAGAACGGACGCAAGGACTCCCCGACCACCGAGGATCGGCAACCAGCGCAGATGCACCGAGAAGAGCAGGATGGCGAGCAACCCCAACCAGAATGTGGGGATGGAGTTCAGTGCGAGGCCCACGACCTGGATGATGTGGTCGAGCACACGTCCGCGGTTTGCCGCGGCCGCAACGCCGAGAGGCACCCCTACGACGATGGCGACGGACGCCGCGGCGACGGCGAGGGAAGCGGTCGACGGAAACTGGGCCGCCAGCTCCTGCAGCACCGGAGCCCGGGTCGCGTACGATCGCCCGAGATCGCCGTGAAGCAAGCCGGTCATGTATTCCCAGTATTGGTGGCCGAGGGGCTGGTTTAGGCCGAGCTGTGCGCGAATGCGAACGAGAGTTTCTTCCGTCGCACCCTCTCCCGCGATCAGCGCCGCCGTATCGCCCGGCAGCCAGTTGAGGATCAGAAAGATGAGCGTGCTCGCTCCGAAAACCACAGCAACGGACGCTGCAAGCCGTTCGAGGATGCGTCGGGTCATTGAGCGATCCAAGTGTCGTAGAAAACTGGAAAGCCGTTGACGTCGATTGCCACGTTCCGGACGCTCTGACTCGTCGCAACGTTGTATTTCAGAACGTAGGTGGGAATCGCGTAGACCTTTTCCACGACGATGTGCTGCACCTTGGCATAGATCGCCGCCCGCGTTCCCGGGTCGCTCTCTTCGGAGCCGGCGTCAAGGAGCGCCTCGAGCACCGAGTCTTCGACCTTCGAAACACCGAACGCGGTCTTGAGCTTGTGGGAGTAGATGCGCCGGAGGACGTCGGGATCGGGCGCGAACAAGCTCCCCGCCACGAGGTCATACTCTCCGGCGCCGACTTTGCCGAGATAAGCACTGGACGGCTGGGAGTCGAGCTTCAGGTCAAAGCCCGTGTCCCGAAGCTGCTTGCGCAGGACCGTCATGAGGTCCAACCGCTTCTCTCGGTTGCCCTGGGTGTCCACGAACACCACGGTCAAGGACTTCCCATCCTTGACCCGGATTCCGTCCGGTCCCTTTTTCCAGCCGATCTCTTCGAGCGAGCGGCCAGCCCTTTCGCGGTCGGCGTGCCAGGAGTGCTCGAGTGTTTTGTCGTACCCGAAGATCGACGGGGATAGGGGCGACCAAGCCCTTTCGAGGGTACCGAGGTAGACGGTCTTCACCGCGGCGTCGAGATCCAGCGAATCGCGGAACGCAGCTCGTACCCGTTCGTCATCCCAGGGCGGACGCTTCACGTTCAGGTAGAGCGAGTAGTTATGGTTCAAGAGCTCGCCTTCGACCAGCGCGTACTCCGGCGAGCTTCGAAACTGCACGAGGTTCTGCGGCGGAACGAGATCGATGGCGTTCGCCTGTCCGTTCAGCAAGACGGCGACCCGCGTCGCCTCCTCGGGCACGTTCTTGAACGTGAGTCGTTCGAGCCATGCGGCTCCGGCGTGCGTCGCCCCCGCGGGTGGCCACTTGTAGTCGGGGTTTCGCTCGAGCGCGATTTCGACGGCGGGCTCGAGAGAGCGAAAACGGAAGGGCCCGGTGCCCACGGGATGGTGAGGGAAATCGTCTCCGTACTTGCGAACCGCCGTGGGGGACACGATGCCGAGACTCGACTTCGCGAGGTTCGCGAGAAACGCAGAGTAGGGCGCCGAAAAGTTGATACGCACCGTATACGGATCGACCACGGTGACCCCGGAACAAGGGCCGATGTCCGAAAGCGCGTAGAGAGCATTCTTCGGGTCGTTCACCCGATCGATGTTGAACTTCACGGCTTCGGCGTCGAACTTCGTTCCGTCGTGGAACGCGACGTCGTCGCGCAGGTGAAACGTATAGGCGCGTCCGTCGGGCGAAACCTCCCAACTCTTCGCGAGCCATGGCCCAAACTGGTGCCCGGGCAGCGCCACGACCAGGCTGTCCACGATCGACCGCATCACCCGGTGATGTGGCGCGAACGCCGACTTCTCCGGGTCGAGGTTGAACTCGGTGATCGCCGCCCCATCGAAGCCGAAGACGAGCTCTCCCCCTGGCGCCGGCGCGCCCCCGGTTCGGATGCGGCTCGCGGCCGAGGCTTCTCGGTCCGTCTTGCTGCAATGCAAGGCGCCGCAGGCGAGCACGGCCACCGCGGCCGATGAGAGGATGGCACGCCGTCGCGCGTTCATAGGTCGGCGTAGAGGGGTTCGTCCGCGATGAGGATTCGGTCCAGAACTCGCGGGAAGTCACCGTAGTTCCGGACGGCGTAATGCACGGCAGCGCGGTTGTCCCAGAATGCGATCGAATGCGGGCGCCACGAGAAGCGTACCTGGTACTCGGGCTTTGAGTACTGGTCGCGGATGATGGTGAGCAGCTCGCGCCCGTCGGCAACGTCGAGTCCAATGATGTGGGGCCGCTGGGTGAAGTTGACCCAGAGAATCTTCTTGCCTGTCTCCCTGTGCGTACGCACGATCGGGTGAGCCACGATCGGGTAGTCGTGCCCCAAGCGCTTGAGCTCTGCTCGGAAGTCGTGCGTCACGAAAAGACCCTCGAGGCGCGTCTTGATTCCCTCCGGGAGCCCTTCGTAGGCCGCTCCCGCGTCGACCCAGATTGTGTCGCCGCCGACCGGGGGGAGGTGCACAGCACGCAAGACAGCGCCCCACGTAGGCACGAGCCTCCAGCTCGTGTCCGTGTGGTAGCCGGCCGCGATGGTGGTGGGATCCTGGACGCGCTCGTACTTGGCGAAGTCTTCCGCCGCGATCTTGTGGATGTGCGTCACCTTCGAATCGTGGGTGGCCGTGGGGTGCGTGTACAGACGCCCGAACCGAGCGGCGAAGTGGGAATGCTGATCGCCGGTCAGGTCCTGATCACGAAAGAAGATGACCTTGTATTGCAGAAGCGACGCCTTGATCCCGTCGCGCACCTCGTCCGAAAAGGGGCGCCGGAGATCGACCCCGGAGATCTCGGCGCCGATCGTGGGCTCGAGAGGTCGAACGTGAAAGTCGTTCGGCGCATGGGCATTGATTTGGGTGGCTACAGTCATCGTCGTAGTCTCCTTTGGCGGGTCGGGCATCGTTCCATGCCGACGGGTAGCCCCCGTCGGCGATAGCTAGGTCAGGCGCGCGCTGTTGCTGTCGAGTGTTCGCCGGACGATTGGGGTCAGCGAGGCCACGGCGGCGAGAATCTCGTCCGCTTCGGTACGTACAAGCCAGTCGGGGTGCACGTCTGCAAAGCGAACCACCCGGTGGGTGTCGAGGACGACCGCCGTCGGCATCGGCAGCTCCCACGTCCCCGTCCCCGTCACCTCGCCGATCGGTCGATTGTTCGCGGTGGCGGCGCGCTTCGACGCCTCGTCGAACGTGTAAAGGATGCCGAACGAGCGCGCCAGCTCGTTTCCCAAGTCCGACGCGACGGCGAACGGGAGGTCGTGTCGTCGCTTGATGGCAACGAGCTTTTCAGGCACCTGCGGGCTGATCGCCACCAGCGTCGCGCCCTGTTGAACCAAGCCCGGATACAGGTTCCGGTGGTAGTAGGGGAGCGCGAGGTTGCACGCAGGGCAGCCCTCGAAGCGAAAGAAAATCAACACCGCCGGTCCGTGCTTCACGAGCTCTTCGAGCTTGAGTACTCGGCCGTCGACTTCGGGCAGAGCGAACGGAGCAACGACATCACCCGGCTTCACGAAGCGCGAGCGGTCGGCCGTATCCACGAGCGAGCGGCGCTGGTCGATGTTGATCTTGAGCACTGCGGGATCCATCGTTTTGACGCGCTCTGCGTGCAAGTCGCGAAAGATCTGGTGCAGGGATTCTTTCTGGGGCTGGCTCATGTGGACCCTCGAACGAAATGGGTGGGGCTGCTCAAACCGCTGTCCGGAACTGTTCGCGGGCAGCTACCCGCTCGCGCACGAGCGGCAGGAGATCGCGTCCAAAGGTGATTGCGTCCTCGAGCGGCTCAAAGCCGCGAATCAGGAAGTGATCGATGCCGAAGTCGTAATAGTCGAGCAGCGCGTCGGCGACCTGCTCGGGCGTCCCGACGAGTCCAGTGGAGTTACCGCGGGCACCGCCGACGCCCGCCAATCCAGTCCAGAGCCGCTTGTCGACCCGGTAACCGAGGGCCGCGGTCTGCAAGAGTCGCTGCGATCCGACGTTGGGAGGCGCGTGTCCGATCGTCGGTAGACCCTCGCGTTCTCGGAGGGTCCGCACGCGTTCGACGATCTCGTCGGCGCGGCGCCACGCCGCCTCTTCGGTCCCGGCGATGATGGGCCGCAGCGACATGCTGAAGGACACGTGCCTGCCGTTCTTGGCTGCAGCAGTCCGGATCCGCTCGACGATCTGACGGGATTGAGCCTGCGCTTCGCCCCAGAAGGCGTATACATCGGCGTGTTTGCCGGCCACCTCGATGGCCTCGTCCGATGACCCCCCAAAGAAGACGGGCAGACGTCGGGGCTTTACGTCGCTGAACGCTTGCGTGACCTTGTAGAAGCGGCCCGTGTGGTCGAACGGGGTCGTGGCTGTCCACTGCCGCCGGAGCACCGAAAGGTACTCGTCGGTGCGGGCGTACCGCTCGTTCTTCGTCGAGACGTCTCCGTCACGCGCCATCTCGTCGTCGGCGCCCCCCGTGATGATGTGAACCGCCACTCGTCCGCCGCTGAGCTGATCGAGCGTAGCGAGTTGCCGGGCCGCGAGAGTGGGCTGCGTGAACCCGGGTCGATGGGCGACCAAAAAACCGAGGCGCGTCGTCCGCGCGGCTGCGTAGGCCGCGACGGCCTGACTTTCCGGGCTCGACGAGCCGAACGGAATGAGCACCCGGTCGAAACCCCATCCCTCCTGCGCCGCTGCTGCGGCGTCCACATAGGCCAAATCGAGTTCTCGACCGTGTTGCTCGTGGATCTCCGACGTGTTGTTGAAGCCGATGTATCCGATAAATTTCACGCTCATGGAGCCCTCGTTCAGTGTCAGATCACGAAAAAACCGTGGGTCCGGTCCCGCGCGAGCTGCGCGACGAGGCCGTGCTCCCAGTCCAGGTACCCGCGCATCGCGGCCTCGGCCTGGTCCGTGCCTTCGTAGGGCCGCCGGTAGCGGCCCTGTATCGCGCGCGGCGGTAGCGAGGGAGGAGCGTCCGTCTCCAATGAGCCGGCGATCTCCCCTTCGAGGACGTATGCGTCCCAGCCCATTTGCGCCAGCCACGAGGCGGTCATGTCGGCGCGCGCTCCGAGGGTATCGGTGAGCACGATCCTCGCGCCCCGGACCGGGGCGAAGGAGTCGATCTCCTGCACGAGCTGACCTCCCGGCGCGTGACGGAAGCCAGGCAGGTGCCCGACGGCGTATTCCTCCGCCGACCGCACGTCGAACGTGTACAGGGTGCGGGTAGAGTCGTTGCTTAGCGTCTCGAATTCCGTCGCGTCCAGGCGCAACACTCCTGCGCGGTACGCGACCTCCCGCGCTCGACCTCGTGCCTCGGCGACGGCGTCGGCGGACGGAAGCGCAACGGGAGGGGCAGTGCCCCCGGCGAGTGTCTGGTGCGCGAGCACCCAGCCGATGGTCCCGTTACGGAGCGCCGTCACCCGGTTCGGGATGCCCGCATTGACCAAAGACTGCGTGCCGATGATGCTCCGCGTCCGGCCGGCGCAGTGCACGACGACAAGCGTCTCCGATCGCGGGGCCAACGATCTTGCACGGAGCACAAGCTCCCCACCGGGTACGTTGCGGCTCGTGCGGATCGACATCGTCCGGTATTCGTCGGGCCGGCGAACGTCGACGAGGGCAATGTCCGCGCCCGAATCAATGAGTCCCGAGAGTTCCTCGGGGCCAATCGAAGGCGTCTGCCGCCGCGCCTCGACCAGCTCTCCAAACGCCTTGCTGTACGAGTTGACGTCGCGGAAAAGCTCGTATCCCTCACGGACCCAGGCCGCGAGCCCACCGTCGAGGATCCGGACTTGCGAATACCCCAGGCGCTCGAGGGCGATGGCCGCAGCGCCCTCTCTCCCGGCGTCATCATAGAGCACGACGAGCGTGTCGCGCCGTGGAATGCGCGTGGGTGCCTCGATCTCCACAAGGGCTACCGGAAGGTCGGCGGCGAACAGGGGGTGCCCCGTCGCGAACTGGGCTTCATCGCGCAAGTCGACAAGAGCAAGTTCCCGACGCGCCACGAGGGACGCCCGCACCGCGCGCGCGGAGATGGCCCCCGTCACGAGCGCCCCTCCGATCGATCCCAGAGATTTGGAAGCGTGCGGTTCGAGTAACCGGATACGAACGTCCGCGCGTACCCCTCGCTGTCGAATGTGGAGCGCTCCACCGCGCCGATGTTCGCCCCGTACACGTGAATGCTAACCGACGAGCGGTCGTCGAACGCGTTGGAGACCCGATGGATGTCTCCGATTCGAGGTGAAACCGGGCTGACCATCCCTGGCTCAAGCCGCGTCGGGGCACCATTCGACACGAGTGCACCAGTCGGCGCGCGCGAGAAGCGCTCGTCCCGTTCGGCCCCGCGGAGGACACCCACCAGACCCCATACTTTGTGGTCGTGAATCGGAGTCGCCTGTCCCGGCCCCCAGACGAAACTCACCACGGAGAAGCGCTCTCGGCTATCGCAGTGGAGCAGGTACTGGCGATACTTGGTAGGGTCTGCCGCCGCATATTCGTTCGGCAGCCACCGGTCACCACGAATCAGCTCACCTAGCAAAGCGCTTCCCTTGTCCAAAATGACGTTCTCGTCCCGCGTCGACTCGACGAGGGCAGAAAGACGTCCGACGAAGATCCGCAACGGATCCAAATCGACGGAAGGACGGGAAGGCTCTGTCATGGCTCTCCACTCGCGAGCGAGGCGTGTGCCGTGATCGAACGGTGGAGTGGCTTAGTAGCCCTGGCTATTGCGTTTGACTAACGAGAAATGTTCGCTCGGATATTGAGCTACTCTCATATTCCGAGCCGAAGCACCGCGATCGAAGGTCACAACGTGCGCACCGCCTCGACGATGAGCTCCTCCAGGCGAATGCATCGCGCATCGAGATCGGCCGCCTTGGCCACGATGCACGCGACGGCGGGGAGCGGCGGCAACAGGCTGGGGGGCACCGCAGCGAGGTTTCCAGGAAACAGATGCGTGCGACAGGCGATGCCCAGGCGTGCCTGCACGGCGGCGCGCAACGTCGACAGATTCGGCGTTTCCACAGAGATTCGATAGCGCACTCCGGCTGCCTCGAGGCTCGCGATGGCAGCCTCCCGGAAACGGCATGGCTTCTCGAGCACCGCGAGTGGCACGACGTCTTGCTGCGCCAAATCGGGGTCGCCGTACCACGTCATCGGTGCCGTACGGATCGCACGTTGCACTTCGGCAGAGTCGAACCCCACTGCGACGTCGAGCTGATGCCGGTCCAGCATCATCAGGAGTTCCGCCGTGCCTGCCACACGTGCGAACACCCGCGTATTCGGATACCGCTCCGCGAAGCTCTTCAGTGCTCCGGCGAGAAGCGTGTCCGCGAAGTCCTGTACCATGCCGACGCGCACGGGGCCCGCCACGTCTTGCGAGCTCACAGCCAGAACGGCCTCGTCGTGCATGTCGAGAAGACGTCGCGCAAACGTGAGCAGGAGCTCACCCGCCGGCGTAAGGGCCAGCCGGCGCCCCTCGCGCTTAAAGAGCGTCTGGTTGACGAGCTCCTCTAACCGCCGGATCTGAAGGCTGAGCGCCGACTGGGTGACAAACACTTGCCCGGTTGCGCTCAGCATCGAGCCGGCGTCCACGATCGCGACGAAGCTCCGGAGCAAGTTCGTCGGCAAATTCACGGTCATCGTGCGTTCCCTCTGGCGACTGGGACGCGGTTGGGCGATCGCTGCTACTGCCATAGTCGAGCCTCCACTGTCGATAGGACTTGGTACAGCCATCCGCGTCGAAGCGCGGGGCGGGCGATAGGAGTGGAGTGACCTTCACGGGTGACTTTCAGAAAACACCGACGACCTACGAAGACTATGTAGCAAAACCAAGTCTGCTTTACAAGACACATTCCAGCGCAGCAATCGTTCGCGCCTGCCGCCAGCGGGCTCTTGGAACGCGTCTCTCAACCATCCGATGAGAAAAACTCGATTTTCGCGGCGCACGGAGGGGGTTAGTGAACTTCTCCGGAAGGCGCGGAAGAAGAGCTGTCGGTGACCGTCATGACGCCATACCGAACCTTGCGAGCGACGTCCTCATGGTCGGCGGGGGGAACGGCCGTCGCCGATGCGGCGATCAGCGCAGTCCGGGAGCGGGCGCCCGTCGTTATGGTGGACAAAGAAGGTCCGGGGACACTCGGGACAAGAACCAACACTGGTCCATGGGCCGAGCATTCCGTCGCCCCAGAGCGGGTGACTGAGTTAGGAGGATTGCATTGGACCTGGGCTTGAGCGGGAAGCGGGCGATCGTGACGGGCGGCAGCCGAGGAATCGGAAAGGTCATCGCGAGGCAACTCGCGGAGGAAGGCGTGGACGTCGTCATCGCCGCTCGAAACAGGGAGCCCCTGAGGGCCGCGGCGGCGGAGATCTCCGGCGCCACAGGGCGGCGTGTGATCGCGGCAGTCGCCCACACGGGCGACAAAGAGTCCGTCGATACGCTGGTCGCGACCGCCGTGTCGGAGCTTGGCGGAATCGACATCCTGGTCAACAACGCCGCGGTGCCCGGCGGCGTCTCGGCGGCGACGCGACTCGACCAGCTCGTCGACGAGGAACTGCTGGAGGACATCGACATCAAGGTCGTCGGATACCTGCGGACCGCGCGAGCCGCGGCGCCTCACATGCTCGCGAGCGGGTGGGGAAGGATCATCAACATCGGGGGACTCGCGGCGCAGCGAACTGGGCGCCCCGCTGCAACTCTGCGCAACGTCGGAGTCACGGCGCTCACAAAGACGCTCGCGGACGAGCTCGGGCCTAAAGGTATCAATGTCGTCGCGGTGCATCCGGGCGCGACGCGAACCGAGCGCACAGACGCCGAGGCGGAGACGAAGCTTGCCGCCTCGTCGAGCCTGGGGCGCATCGTCGACGCCAAAGAAGTGGCCTGGCTGGTGGCATTCTTGGCATCGCCTCGGAGTGTCGCGGTCAACGGAGAGGCTATCGCGGCGGGAGGCGGTAGCCCGGGCTGGATTCGCTATTGAAATGCATCATTCGGAGGACGTCATGGATGGTACAGAGTTCGCCGTGGCGGCGCTCGATTCGGCGCCTGATATCGCTCTCGGGCCCCAAGCGGTGTCGCTTGCCCTGCCCAGTTCGCCGTCGGACTTGGGCATGTCGCCCCAGGCAATGGTGGCGGTCTTCGGTGTGTCCCTCGTCCTGCACACGTGGCTGGCGATCCACGTGCAAACCCATGATAGGGTGCCGCTGACGAACCACAGGCGGTCCCAGGTCGAGATCCAAGTGACTCGTCCGCCACCTCCTCCGAAGCCGGTCGAAATCCCGCCGCAGGAGACGCGCCCCACGCCCAAAGTCGCGCCTGTGGCGCCGCGTCGGCTAGCGGCTCCCCCGCCGGTTCAAGCCGCCCCCGCGTCGGACCCAGGCGATGCGCCGGCGGCGGCGCCCGATCCAGATCCCGCGCCAGTGAGCGGGCCTCCCGGGGACGGCACCGGAGAAGCCGTAGCGCCGGCGGCTCCGCCACCACCGCCTCCCCCCCCCGCGATCGTCCAGGCGAAGGAGGGCGCGAACTACTTGAAGAACCCGCGGCCATCGTATCCCCGGATCGCCCAGCGGGAAGGATGGGAAGGCAGTGTCCTCTTACGTGTCCGGGTCCTGCCGAGCGGGAAGCCGGGCAATATCGCGGTGCAGAAGTCGAGCGGCCGCAAGATTCTCGACGAGGCTGCGATCGATGCTGTAACTGCCTGGACGTTCATACCCGCGACCCAGGGCGGAGCCGCGATCGAGGGGTGGGTGACGGTACCTATCGACTTCCGGTTGCAGTGAGGCACGCGGCAATGGACCGGGGCAACGCGCGCAAGAAGACCATTGACCGTGCCGGAGCTCAGGTATCCGGCGAAGCTTTCTGGCGTCACGACAGGCTCTAGAAACCGATCGATAATTTCCTACTTTGGCGGGAGCAAGGTGGTATTGGCCGCCGCGACGTAGGCGTCCAATACGGCCGGGCCAAACAGGATGAACCGAACTCGAAACGGCGTTGGCTCCCGGACAACCTCCTCGATTACGGCCTTCATCGCAACGGGTGCGGCCTGATTGATAGGGTAGCCGAGAACACCAGTCGCAATCGCCGGAAAGGCAATCGACCCGAGTCCCTGGGCGCGGGCAAGCTGGATTGCGCGCCGGCAACACGACTCGAGGAGGGCGGGGGCCCTGTCGGGATCCTCGGCATAACTGGGTAAAACGCAATGGACGACGTATCCAGCGCGCAGATCGAAGCCCGGTGTCATCAAGGTCTCTCCGACTGCCAAGCCCCCGCGCTGCTCACAAGCAGCGCGGCAAGCGCTCGCGAGACGGGGACCTGCCGCACGCCGTATCGCGAGGTCCACCATCCCGCCGCCATCGAGCCGCCGATTGGTGGGATTGACGATGACACCCGAATCGTCCTCCGTAATATCGCCGATCCGGAGCTCAAGGGTGGCTGCCAACGTCGTGGGGGCACTGTGTGCCGACTGGCCGATCGGGAAGCGCCAAACTTGCGTTGCCTCGGGCGTTTTCTCCAAGGGCGCGCGGCGACTCATCCTTCGTCCCAAGTGGGCGCTGCATGTAGCGTTTGCATTGCCCCGTTGGGAGGGGCGCCGGCGGCAGGGGCCACGCTTTGAACGCCCTGTGCGCCGTCCGAGAGCGACGCTAACGCTTCGCGTCGCAACACGAGAATCGCCTCCCGCATTGCGAGAACCTCTTCCGCGGTGAGCCTGGACAGCGCGCGCCGGAGACGACCTTTGAGCTCCAACGCGCGGATGTGAAGCTTCCACGTGGGCTCCACCAAAGGGAGGCGCAAAAGGATGGCATCCACATCGACGAGGAGCGCTGAAGCCGTGCGGGTCGGCTCCGTCGCTGGCTCTGCGTTCGCAAACGTCGCGCTGGGCATCTCGGTCACTTTCATGGGGCAGTCAGAAAGCGCAGCGTGTCCACTCTATTAGACGCGCCCGACCAGGGCAAACGCTTGCGTGATTCGACGATGTGGAGCGGCGTTTGTCTGATCGTTGAGTGTCTCACTTCCTCTCACGCCGTCCTGGCTCTCCTTCACGGTTCAAGCCAGAAGCCGCTGGAGTCCTCGCCCTTTGCGAACCTGACGTAGGGCTGCGCCGAGTTCGGGCGACACTACGCGACCACGATCATGCCGGCGCGGCCGAGGTCGCCGCGCGACAAAGCGAAGGTCGAAGTCGGCGTGCAGATCGCCGAGCGCTGGCTGCTCGCGCGCATCCGCAACGAGACGTTCACCTCTCTCGGCGCGCTCAACGCGCGACTCTTCGAGCTCACAGCCGATCTCAATGGCCGCCCGATGCGCACTTACAAGGCGAGCCGCAGGGAGCTGTTCGAGCGGTTCGACAAGCCCGCGCTCGCGCCGCTGCCCGCCCAGCCCTTCGAGGCGTCCACCTGGAAGAAGGTCGCGCTCAACATCGACTACCATCTCGAGTTCGATCACCACCTGTATTCGGCATCTCACGCGCTCTTGCGTGAAGAGCTTTGGGTACGAGCGACCGCGAGCACCGTCGAGATCCTGCACGGCGACACGTCCCGCTGGGCTTTCGTCCCACCCGCCTCCGAGAGGGCTCGCTCGCCGGCCATGCGCTCACTCTTCATCGGTCACCGACGGAGCCTCGCCACCCATAGGAGCCGCGGACGCCTCGCTGGCCATCCTTGAGAGCTCGGCCTCGTCCCCGATGACTTCGCGCGGCAGATCGTCGACGAAGCGGCGGCCTCCCTGGAATTGCTCGACGAGGTACTCCTGGAATTGCGCGAAGCGGCTCTCGGCTTCCCGGCGGGCGGAGTCCTTCGCGTTGTCGGGGATCTGCGGATTGTGCGCAAACCAGACTTTCACGTAAATGGCGAACGCCTCCATGTGGATCTCAAGGTCGCGCTGCGTGCGGTCGCACGCCCGACCGAGCTGGTTGATTCGCCGCAGGAGCAGGATCTTGTCGTCGGTGCGATCGAGGTACTGCCGAAGGGCGGCTTGGACGACGGAGCTTGTCGTCATCCCCGTCGCTGCACCGTAGACGGCGAGCTGCTTAGCCAACGGCGCGTCGACGTAGGGCTGGAGCCTGACCCGCTCAGTTCTCATGATGTACCTCCGCATGTCCGAGGGTCTCGCCTGTCCATGAGGCGAGAGGACGTTCGTCCGGCGTGCTCGTCGCGTCG
>CAZVPE010000159.1:0-14002 GCA_964628155.1 uncultured Polyangiaceae bacterium
GCCGTGGCACGAGCTCTGTGCCCGAATGTTCGACGAGCCGCGACTCCGCGAGCTGGCCGGGCGGATCACCCGGATCAAGATCGTCCAAGCGTCCGCCGCGGGCACCACTCTGGGGGCCGAGGGGGCTCTCCTTCTCGGATGGCTGGCGACGCGACTTTCGTGGAAAGCCACTTCGCTCGCGGGCAAGTTGCGTCTGACTCGGCCCGACGAGGGAAGCGTGCCCGTGCAGCTCGTGTCCGAGGCGGCCGCCCCGGCTCACGGTGGCCTGTTCGCCGTCGAGATCGAGGCCAACGCCGGATCGATCGCCCTCGCGGGTCAAGTCCGGCGCGAGCAGGGCGAATCGGACGCCGCCACCTGGCGTCTCGACGTGACCGCTTCGGGGGAGACCAAGCGCATCGAGCAACGCGTCCGCCTTCGCGCGAGCGAGCTGGCGCCGCTCCTCGAGCGCACGCTCCGGCGGCCGCCGCACGACGAATCGCTCGTCGAGAGCGTGGCCTGGGCGGACGGGCTGCTCGACGATGAGATCGCGTGCGGGTGAAGGGGAGCCCAAAGCGCGCTAACGTCGTTCGGCCATGACGACAAAGGTCGTACCCGGACAGCTCGTTGCCGTGCCTACCGCGGCGGAAGTGGCTCGAGAAGCGGCGGCGCGAATCGCTCGCTGCTTGCAGGGGGCCGTCCGCAAGAATGGGCACGCATCGGTCGCTCTATCGGGCGGGAACACGCCGCGGGACGCCTACGCCCTACTCGCGCGCGATCCGGCGGTCGACTGGACGAAGGTCGACGTCTTCTGGGTCGATGAAAGGGCCGTGCCGGCCAGCGACGATCGCAGCAACTACCGCTGGGCGAAGGCGGCCTTGCTCGATGCCGCGCACGTGCCGGCGGACCGGGTACACCGCATGACGGCCGACGCTGCGGATCGTGCGGCCGCCGCGAAAGATTACGAGCGTCTCATCCGGGAACGGGTCGAGGTCGACGCCGACGGTGTCCCGGCGTTCGACGTCATGGTCCTCGGCGTCGGCGAAGACGGACACACGGCGTCCCTCTTCCCCGGCGACCCTCCGGTCGTGCCGGCGGAGGGCCTCGTCATTGCGGTGCCCGCCAAGGGGCCGCGCGAGGCCCGGCTCAGCGTGACTCCCCTCGTGATCGAGCACGCGCGCTGGCTGATCGTCCTCGCGGTGGGCGCAGCCAAGCGCGATGCGCTGGAACGCGTGTGGGCGGCCCAAGGCGACATCCGCCAGACGCCGGCCCGCGTCATTCGGGGCGGCCGCGGAGGGGTGATTTGGGTCATCGATCAGGCGGCGGGGGGATTGTAGCTACACGCCTCAGCCCATCCAGGCGCGAATCTTCTCGGTCACCGCGTCGACGGTGAAACCGAGGTGCTCGGCGATGGCCTTGTCCGGAGCGCTCGCGCCGAATCGATCGATGCCGATGGCCAGCCCGTCTTCGCCCACGATGGCCTTCCACGGGGGCGAGCGCCCCGCCTCGATCGAAGCCTTTCGCACGCCCTTGGGCAGGACGCTCTCCCGATACGCGGGATCCTGCGCGGCGAACGCCTCGAGGCACAACGCGCTGACCACGCGCACTCGCTTCCCCGCGGCCTCGAGCTTGGCCTTCGCGCCGACCGCGAGATGAAGCTCGCTGCCCGTAGCCACGAGCACACAATCCGGCTTGCCCCCCGCTGCTTCTTGCACCACGTAAGCGCCCCGGAGGGCGACCTTCGGATCGAACCCGGGGTCGCGGGCGATCTGCGGCACCTTCTGGCGGGTCAGCGCGAACGCGGTGGGGCCGTCCGTGCGATCCAAGGCGATGGTCCAGCCGGCCGCACACTCGAGTGCGTCGGCAGGTCGAACGACGAACAAATTGGGGATGAGGCGAAGCGACCACAACTGCTCGACCGACTGGTGGGTCGGCCCGTCCTCGCCGAGGAACACCGAGTCGTGTGTGTAGATCCACAAGCACTGGAGGTGCATCAGCGCCGACAGCCGCACGCTGGCCCGCATGTAATCGCTGAAAATGAGGAACGTGGCGCCGAACGGGATGATGCCGCCGCTGACGGACATTCCGTTGCAGATGGCTCCCATTCCGTGCTCGCGGATGCCGAAGTGCATGTTGCGACCTTCGAACTTGCCCGGCGAGACCGTGCCTCCCTCCTTGAGAAGGGTCTTGGTCGACGGCGCGAGATCCGCCGCCCCACCGATGAGCGAGGGGACGCGCGCGGCCACGAGCTGCTCGAGGGCGCCGAAGGTGTTGCGCGTGGCGTCGTCCTTCGCCGGCAACGCCTTGAGGAGCTCGTCGTAGAGACCGGGCCGGACCGTCTTTTTCTCGAAGGCGTCGAGCCTCGCTGCTCGCTCCGGGTCGGCCTTTCGCCACGCGTCGAACCGCGCGTTCCACGCGTCGTGCTCGCTCGCCAGGTCGGCCGCGCGCTCTTTGAAGAGCGTGTAGACGTCGCCCGGAACGAAGAACGACTTCGCCGGGTCGAAGCCCATCGCTCGCTTGGTCGCCGCGACCTCCTCGGCCCCGAGCGCTTCGCCGTGGGCTTCTTTCGTGTCGTGCTTGTGCGGCGCGCCCTGGCCGATGTGCGTCCGCGCGCGGATGAAGCACGGTTGGCCCTTGTGCGCGAGGGCGCGGTCGATCGCGGCGCGGATCTTCGCGTGATCGTGGCCGTCGTCCACGAACTGCGAGAACCACCCGTACGACTCGTAACGCTTGCAAGCGTCGTCGGAGTACGCGAGGGACGTGTCGCCCTCGATCGTGATGTGGTTGTCGTCGTAGATCACGATGAGGTTGTCGAGCTGCAGGTGTCCGGCGATGCTCGACGCCTCCGCGCTGACGCCCTCCATCAAGTCACCGTCGCTGGCGAGGCAGAAGATGCGGGACGCGGCGTACGGCTCGCCGAAGCGCGCTTGCTTCAGCTTCAGCGCGAGCGCCATTCCGACCGCGTTTCCGACCCCCTGACCGAGCGGCCCGGTCGTCGTCTCGACCCCCGGCGTCAGCCCGTGCTCCGGATGGCCCGGCGTCTTGCTCCCCCACTGGCGAAACGCCTCCAGCTCTCGGAGCGGGAGGTCGTAGCCCGACAGGTGGAGCATCGCGTAGAGCAGCATCGACGCGTGCCCGCACGAAAGGACGAACCGGTCGCGCCCGAGCCAGTTCGGGTCACGCGGGTCGTAGCGCAGGTAGCGCGTGAAGATTTCGAAGGTGATGTCGTTGAGCCCCATCGGCGTGCCGGGGTGGCCGATGTTGGCCTTTTCCACGGCGTCGATGGCGAGGCCCTTGATGGTGCTGACGGCGAGGTGGATCTGCTCGGGGCTGTATTCGCGCGGCATGGAGAAAGGTTTTACTGCAAGATGCGAAGAGCGAAAGGGCCCGCGAACTCCTGCCTCCTGCTATTTGGTTCCGAGGACCACGCGGGTCGCGCCCGCCAGCCCGACGTCGCTGTCGAGGACCACCGCGATCGGGATGCGCTCCATGAGGGGCGTGAAGCGGCCCTTGTCGACGAAGGCCCGAAGGAAACCGCCCCGGTCGAGGACCGGCAGCGTGCGTGCCGCGATGTTGCCGCAGACGAACACGCCCCCGACGGCCAGGGATTTGAGCGCCAGGTTGCCGGCCTCGGCGCCGTACATGGACGCGAACAAGTCGACTGCACGGGCCGCAGCCTCGCTCTTGCCGGACATGCCGAGGTGCGATATCGCGGCGTTGCGATCGACGGCGGCCACGATTGCTTGCGCGTTTTCTGCGGATTCGGCGATATTCTTCGCTTGGCGGAAGAAGTCGTAAAGGTTGCCGAGACCGTCCCCGGAGAGCACGCGTTCCCAGCTCACGTGACCGAAGCGCGCCCGCAAGAACTGAAGCAGTTCCACTTCGATGTCGTCACGCGGCGCAACGTCGCTGTGCCCGCCTTCGGTCGCCGTCGGTACGAAACGCGCTCCGTCCCATACGAGTAAGGCCTGCCCGAGCCCGGTTCCAGCCGCGATGACGGCGACGTTGGCACCCTTCTTTTTGGGCAGGCCACCGGCCCCGATGAGGTGGAGCTTGCGGGGCGTGACAGTCAGGGCTCCGAGCGAGAGCGCCACGAGGTCGTTCAAGAGCGTGACCCGCCGAAAGCCGAGCTTGCGCGACAGCACGCGCGCATCGATGACCCAGGGAAGATTGGTGGCCGTGCAACGGCCGTTGACGACCGGCCCCGCGATCCCGAACGCAGCGGCGGCGATTCGCGGCACCGGCTTACCCAAAAACTCGCGGACCACCGCCTCGAGCGAGGGGTATTTGCGGCTCTCGAATGCCTCCTGCCGGACGCTGCGACCCTGAGGATTGAGGAGCGAGAGGCGCGCGTGCGTCCCTCCGATGTCACCGATGAGGAGCACGAGGGCCCGCTCTACCAGATTGCGCGCGAGATCACGAGGTCGGAAGCCCGCGCGGCTTCACTCCCGGGACAGCACGGCCATGGCGGCGACGCCGAGACACACTCCGACGAGGCGGCGGAGGGTGATCGCTTCACCGAAGAGCCAAGGCGCCGCAATCGCACTGAGGACGACGCCGCCCCCGAGCACGATGGTGCCGGTGGCGGCGACCGGGCCGCCGCGGCGGAGCGCGGCGAACATGAGAACGCTGGCGAAGGAGATCGCCAGGCCGCTCGCCGCCGCCAGGGCGAGGCCCGATCGGGTGGTCGGGACCGAAGCGCTGCGAACTCCGATCGCGAGGCTCAGGGCGATCCCGAGCGCCGCGGTGGTCTCGAGGACGAGAGCGCCGAGGCGGTCTTCCACCCGGCCCGAGGCGGCGCGCAGAAGCAGATAGTGGAGCGCGATGAAGACGGCGGCGCCCAGCGCCGGGGCAGACCACGGGAGGGGGGACGACGGGGGCATCCGCCCGCATTAGCACCAAGCGAGGGCGCGCCTCGAGCCGCGGGCGGCCGAACCGGGTATCGTCGACGGGCAGGTCGTCGAACGATCCGGCCGCTCGGGGCGGCGCGATCAGCGCCGCACGCTCCCGTTTCGCACGGCGGCGACGTGGGCTTCGTAGGTCTCGGAGAACGCGTGCCGGCCCTCGCCGCGCGCGACGAAGTAGAAGAAGTGCGTCGCCGCGGGGTTCATCGCAGCTTCCATCGATTTTTCGCCGGCGTTGGCGATCGGGCCGGGCGGAAGTCCCTCGTGGGTATACGTCGAGTACGGATTGTCCGGGTCGTGCTCGATGGCCGCCGTCGGCTTGCCCGTGAACGTCGCGCAGGACGCCGCCTTCTCCGGAAAAACGACGCAACCGTAGGCCGCGGTGGGGTCGCACTCGAGCCGCTTGGGCCGAAACGTGGGATCGCGAAGGCGATTGAGAAAGACGCTCGCGATGACCGGCCGCTCGTCGTCCATGGCCGCCTCCTTTTCGACGAGGGAGGCAAGCGTCACGACGTCACGGAGGCTCATGTTGGCCGACGTCATCACGTCGCCGAGCGATGCCGAGTGTGCGCGGGACGCGGCGTCCCAGCGGCGATCGAACTCGCGCTTCATGCGGCGCACGACGTCGCGCGCGTCGTCGTCGAGCGAAAACTCGTAGGTCGCGGGGAATAGAAATCCCTCGGCGCTGTCGCCTTCGATCCCGAGGTCGTTCAAGAGACCGGCGTCGGTCGTGGCGTCGAGAAAGTCACGCAGCGCCACGACACGCTTGTCCTGGAGGCGCCGCGCCATCTCGAATCGGGTCCACCCTTCGGGAAACGTCACCCGTGCGCTACCGCCCCCGGCACGCCTCTCGAGACGCGCCATGAGCTCGCGCGGGGTCGCGTCGTCGCTCAAGAGGTGCGACCCCTCGGCGACCCGATGCGCGCCTCCGGTCGCTCGCACCCAGAGGGCGAAGAGACGGGGGTTCGCGAGAAGACCGGCGGCAGCGAGCTGCGCGGCAAGGTCCCCGGGCGACGGATCGCGCGCGACGGTCAGGTGGACCGCGCGGCCCTGTCCGGGACCGCGCTCGGAGGGGTAGAGCACGAAGACGAAGGCCGACGCGGCAAACGCCGCACACGCGGCCGCAACGAGGGTCCACTGTCGCACGGCTCGCGCGGCGGCCACCGCGCGACGCGGGGCCCGAGCCCGAGGAGGCGGGGCGGCCGCCGCCGGCCCAGCCGCAGACTTCGTGCGACGCCGCCGGCGCTTGGTCCCCTTCCCGCCCCCTCCCGTCCCTCCGGCTTTCATCCCGCGCTCATCGATCGTGCGGTCCCGTCCGGCGCGCGTCCAGCCACGACTGGAGGATCGCACAGGCCGCCGCTTCGTCGACGCGACCGCGCGCCCGGTCGCCCCACACTTCGCTCGCCGCCAGAGAGCGTTTGGCTTGCACCGTCGTCAGCCGCTCGTCCCACATTTCCACCGCACGCCCGGTGGCGTCGGCGATGCGCTGGGCGGTCGCCCGAGCCTTGCGCGCCGACGCCCCCTCCCCGCCGCGCATGTCGAGCGGTAGCCCGACGACGAACCGCCCGACGCCCTGCTCGTCGGCGAACGCCCGAAGCGCGGCCAGAAAGGCTCGGTCGTCCCGGGCGTCGAGGGTCCCCCGCGGGTGGGCCAAAAGGCGGAGCTCGTCGTCGATCGCCACTCCGACCCGGACGCTTCCGAGATCGAGCGCACAGGTGCGTCCGGTTCGGGGCAAAGCGGCCACGGGAGCGGATTAGCGCGCCAAACGGATGGCGACCAGAGCTCGCCGCGAGGGACAGCAATGCTTGACCCAGGGCCGCGCTCGGGGTCATAAGTCCGGCCTTCGCCCTCTCATGACTCATCTCCGCGCTGTAAAAGGCATGAACGACGTGCTCCCCGACGAGATTGGGCGCTGGCACCGGGTAGAGCGGACGTTCGCACGAACGATGAGCCTCTATGGCTTCCGCGAAGTGCGAACGCCCTATGTCGAGCCAACGTCGCTCTTCGTTCGCGCGGTCGGCGAAACGACGGACATCGTCGAAAAAGAGATGTATTCGCTCGAGCACCACGGCGAGCTCCTCACGCTGCGCCCGGAGGGGACGGCCGGCGCGGCGCGCGCGTACGTCGAGCACGCGGTGCACGCCAAAGAGCCGGTGACGCGCTGGTGGTACGCCGGGGCCATGTTTCGCGCCGAGCGACCGCAGCGCGGGCGCTACCGGCAGTTCTACCAGCTCGGGGCCGAGATCTTCGGCGACGAGGGCCCCGGGTGCGATGCCGAAGTGATCGATTTGCTCGCGCGCTTCTTCGGCGAGCTTCGGGTGCCGGGCGTGCAAGTGCTCGTCAACTCGCTCGGCGGCCAAGAGGCCCGCGCCCGCTACCGCGAAGCGCTCACCCGGTACCTCGCGCCGCACACCGCGTCGCTCTCCCCGGACTCGCAGCGGCGCCTCTCCACCAATCCCCTTCGCATCCTCGACTCGAAAGACGAGCGCGACCAGCTCGTCGTGCGCGACGCACCGACCATCCACGCCTCGCTCGACGCGGGCGACCAGGCACACTTCGAAGCCTTGCGCAGGTATCTCGACGCTCTCGGCACGCCGTACACGGTCGAACCGCGGCTCGTGCGTGGACTCGACTACTACACCCGCACGCTCTTCGAAATCACCGGGGCGCCGGAGAAGCTCGGCGCCGGAAGCACGCTGGTCGGAGGAGGCCGATACGACGCGATGATCGCCGACCTCGGCGGACCGAAAATTCCTGCGTTCGGCTTCGCCGCCGGTCTCGAGCGGTTGCTCATTGCCAGCCAGGTCGACGTGCCGACCAACGTCATCGACGCGCTCGTCGCGCCGCTCGGCGAGGCGGCGGCCATGGCCGCGCTCGGACTCGGGCGCGAGCTGCGTGGAGCCGGCCTCCGCTGCGAAGTCGACACGCGGGGCAAATCGCTCAAGAGCCAGCTGCGCCGCGCGGACGGGCTCGGCGCCCGCGTCGTTCTCATCCTCGGCGAGAGCGAGCTCGCGGAGGGCGTCGTACAGGTCAAGGACCTCGATGCCCACACCGAGGAACGGATCCCGACCGCGAACGCGGTCCGTGTCGTCGTCGACCGCTGCATGGCCGCATCGCGCGACGTCGACTCGCGCCCTAGCTTGGCCGTGGAGCGCAAGTCGTGAGCCGGCGAGCGTCAACCGCCCTGGCGTTGGCGGCGTGGGCCGCGATGCTCGGAGCAACGAGCACGTCGAACGCCCAGATGCGGGGCGGGCGAGGCCGGCCTCCCCAGCCGCAGCAAGATCAGCCCAAGCCGGCCCCCAGTTCCGACGACGACGACGAACGCCCTCCCATGCGCACCGAGCCGTCGATTGCGCCGCCGCAAGATCCCCTCGCAATCTCCCCCGAGATGCGCGCGCAGATTGGAAGCGACTGGCGGTCCGGGCCGCCGTCTCCCGAGGGTCCGCTGCACCACACGCAGTGGTTTCCCTACTACGAAGAATCGCGGGGCGACTACCGTTTGCGGCTCTTGCCGCCGCTCTTCGTGGAGCAATCGCGCGGTCTGCGAGACCCGACGCAAACGCTCTACGGCGTTCCGAAGAGCGAGAGCACCGAGGGGCTCTATGGCCTCCTCTACTACAGGCGACGATCGCTCGCCCTCGACATGGACGTCGTCTTCCCGGCGTTCTGGCGGGTGCGCGACGGAGACAATCGCGTCGTCGTCGCGGGCCCGCTCGTCCACCGAGAAGCCCCGGGAGAGAACGACAACTGGCTCGCCCCCATCATCTTCCAGGGGTCGCGAAAAGACGGCGGCTACCTTCACGTCCCGGCGCTGCTGACGACGTCGCACTGGGGCTCGAGCGGGGCATTCACGCTCGTCGGGCCTTACTTTCGCGACCGCAGCGGTACGGACGTCAACCTCGGCGTCGCCCCGTTCTACTTCCATGGCGACAACGGGAACGTCGAAGGCAGCCGGCGGACCTATACGCTGATCCCCCCGCTCTTCACCTATCATGCCGAGCACGAGGTCGACGGAAGCTCGATGACCGTCGTCGGCCCGGTGATCGCCCAGTCGAATCCGAGGCGAGACATTTTCGACGTCGCGCCGCTCTACTTCCACATTCGAGGAAAGCCCGATACCGGTGGAGTCGTGGAAGAACACACGACGCTATTTCCCTTTTTCCACTATGGCCACGACCCCGAGGGCTCGCTCTTCGTGCTTCCGGGATATTACCGGCGCGTGACCCGAACATCGGACGCTGCGCTCAGCCTCTTTTATTCGCATGTGGAGTCGCGCAGCGGGTCCACGTCCCTGAGTGCCGCCGGCCCGGTTGTCCCCCTATGGTGGAACTACACCGACCGCGACCTCGACATTCACGCGTGGGCGATTGCGCCCTTCTTCTACACGTCCGACAGTCCGGCGGGACACGACTGGCTCACTCCGGTCTTGGGCCGTTTCGAGTCCTACAACCAGTCGACGACGTGGTGGATATTTCCCACGCTCACGCTGAACGGCAACACGCACGGATGGGAATACGATTTCCACCCGCTCGTGTACACGGGGCGGAGCGACGACTCTTCGCACACCGTGGTGGCCCCGGTCTTCTGGGACTTCGCCAATCCCAAGGGGCGAACGACGGTCGGCTTTCCGGTCTATTGGAGGTTCGCTGAGGGCCAGGACGACTCCGTGGTCCAGGTCGCCGCCAATACGCTCTACATGCAGAAGCGCGTCGCCGGCGGTCTAGACTGGCAGTTTCACTTGCTGCCGCTCTTTTCGTACGGCGAGAGCCCGACCGGCCACTTCTGGAACGTGCTCTTCGGCCTGGCGGGCTACACGCGCGACGGGGCGCACGCCCAGGTCCGCGCCCTCTGGATACCCATCGACGTCAACGGCGCGGCGCCGCCGGCCCACACCGCCGACGCGCGGTAGACGTCAGTCGAGGGCGCACCGCGCGAGCACCTGGGCCGCGGCGGCGAGGGCGGACTCCACGTCGCCCGCCGTCGTCTCCTCGCCGAGCGAAAAGCGCACCGAACAGCTCGCCGCCTCGTCGTCGCCCATCGCCGAGAGCACGCTCGAGACCTCCGCCGTCCCCGCGCTGCACGCGCTTCCGCCGGAAGAGGCCACTCCCTCGAGGTCGAGCGCGGCCACCAGCTCCGCCGAATCCCAGCCCGGAAAGGCGACGCTCGAAACGTGGGGCGCGCGCTCCGCGGCGGCCCCGTTGACTCGGGCCCTCCGCGCCAGCCGGAGCAGTCCGGTCTCCAGCGCATCGCGGAGAGGGCGGCGGGCGGCCCAGCGGGCAGGCGACGCAAGCGCGTGAAGGGCGGCGACCGCGAGCCCGGCGGCAGCGACCGGATCGACCGTGCCGGGGCGAAGTCCCCGCTCCTGGCTTCCGCCGAGAAGCACCGGGGCGAGAGACACGCCGGGCCGGACGAGGAGCGCGCCGATCGACTTGGGGCCACGGATCTTGTGTGCGGCGAGACTGCGGGTGTCGGCGCCTTCCGCGACTTCCGCGGTGCGCCCGAACGCTTGCACCGCATCGACGTGAACGAGCGCTCCGGCGCGCCTCGCGAGGGAAGTGACCTCGGCCACGGGTTGCACGACGCCCGTTTCCGAGTTGACGGATTGCACCGCGATGAGGCGGACGTCTCCTTCGTCGAAGGCGCGAGCCACGTCTTCGAGATCGATCGTGCCCTCCGGCCGGACCCGCAACCAGCGCACGTGCGCGCGCCCTTCGCGCTCCAGCGCTTCGGCCACGCGCGTCACGGACGGGTGCTCGATGCGGCTGGTCACGAGGACGCGGCCGCGGTGCGCGTCGCTCGCGAAGGCACCCCGGAGGGCGATGTTGTTCGCCTCGGTGCCTCCCGACGTGAGGACGACAGCGCGCGGGTCGCAGCGCGCGAGCCGGCCCACCGCTTCGCGCGCATCTTCGACGTGAGTCCGCGCGGCGCGCCCGAACGCGTGAACACTCGCGGGATTGCCCCACGCGCCGCGGGCCGCCCGGGCCATCGCGTCGACGACCTCGGCGAGCGGAGGCGTCGTCGCGTTCCAATCGAGGTAAACCAAGCGCTGTGCCAACGTCAGCTGCTGGCTGCGTCCACGACGATCATCGGCGCTCGCTTGGCCACGATCAACGAGAACGCCGCCCCGGTGAGATACGCCCCTTCGACCGTCGTCCCGGCCGCCACTTTCACGTCGCCCCCGAGGCCGCGCGCGACGCTCCGGGCGATGGCGAGCCCGACTCCGACCCCGCCGTGGGCGCGGGTCGGCGACCCGTCGACCTGATAAAACGGATCGAACACGCGCTGGGCGCGGTCCGGCGGCACGCCCGAGCCGCTGTCGGCCACGACGACTTCGTAGTGGGCTTCGAGAACGACGACGCGGACGCCCACGGTGCCGCCCCGCGGCGTGAACTTGCAGGCGTTCTCGAGGAGCTGGCTCAGCGCGCGCGAAAGCCGGTCGGAATCGCCGTACGCCGGGAGAGGGCCTCGCGGCATCTCTTCGAGCAGCGTCAACTGGCTGTCGGCGAACGTATCCGCGTACGCCGCGAGCGACCGCCGAACGAGGTCCAGAAAGTCGTAATCGCGGTGGAAGAACTTCATCTTGCCGGTCTCGAGACCGGTGACGTCGATCAAATTGTCGAGCGTCGCGCGCAATCGCCGGACGCAGTCGTCCATAGCCCGAAGCGCCTTCGCCTGAGGCTTGTTGAGCGAGCCGAGCTCCTCGTCGAGGAGCATCCGGAGGTAGCCGACGATTGGCGTCATCGGCGTCGCCAGCTCGTGGCTGATGTTGCGATAGAAGGACGTGCGCAGCCGTTCGACCTCGCGCAGCCGCTCGTTGGCCGCGCTGAGCTCGGCGACTTTTTGCTCGAGATGGCCCACCATTCGGTGGCTTTGCAGTCGCAGGCGCTCGCCGGTCGCATCGGCGCTCGAGGTGTACGGCTCGCGGTGTCCCGAAAGGTAGAGCCCGACGGTCGACGCGAAGCTCCGCGCGTCGATCGGTTTCTGGATGAAACCGTCGCAGCCGACCGCGAAGCTCGTGTCTCGGTCCCCTTCGGCCGTGATGGCGATGATGGGGACGCCCTTGAGCGAGGGTTCGCTGCGCAGCCGTAGCGTGACTTCGTACCCGTCGAGGCCGGGGACGTTGAGGTCCACGAGCACGAGGTCGGGCCGAAGCGTCAAGGCGCAGCGCACGCCTTCGAGTCCGTCGGTCGCGTCGATCACCTCGTGGCCGTCGGCGGCGAGGAGCTTTCGGACGAGGAGGCGGTTCCGCGGATCGTCTTCGATGTGAAGAACACGCGACATCTTGCTAGTACCGCCCGCCAGAAGTCTTGCCAGACTTCTGGCTCGCTTCGCGGCCGAGCCCTTTGACTTTCAGCACGGCCTCGAAGTATTGGCCCGTATCCATGTCTACGCGGTTCTACCACGCCCGATCGGCGCTCGCTCAATCGGCCACGCTTGCCGTCGCTCTCGCCGGGGTCGCGTGCTCCTCGCTGACCGAACCGCCCGCGCCGGAGCCGGTTCTGGCGGAAACGGCAGCCACGGCCGCCCCCAGCGCCTCGGCCGCTCCCTCCCACTCCGCAGCCCCGACGCCGCCCCCCGCGCCTTCGGCCTCGGCACCGCCCGCCACGAACGAAAAAATCACGTCGACGACGCTCAAGCGCGGCAAAGGCGCCGCGGCGAAGACCGGCGACAAGGTGAGCGTGCACTATGTGGGTACCTTCACCGACGGCAAAAAGTTCGACAGTTCACGCGACCGAAACAAGCCGTTCGACTTCGTCCTCGGCCAAGGTCAAGTCATCAAAGGCTGGGACCAAGGGGTCGTCGGGATGAAGGTCGGCGAGAAGCGAAAGCTCGTCATTCCGCCCTCGCTCGCGTACGGACCGCAAGGTCGCCCGGGAATTCCGCCGAACTCGACCCTCACGTTCGAGGTCGAGCTCATGGCCATCAACCCGCACTGAGCAAAAGTGGTAGACAAGGGGACCCGGAGCGGAGCCCCCAATTGAGCGAAACAAAGGCCACGCCGGAGGGGCGCAGCGGAGGCTTCGCGGAAGAGGCCGCGCTCGAGAAGCCGAGCGCCGGCCCGACGAAACGATCCGCGCCGGCGCTCGTACTCGCGCCGCTCGGAGCCCTCCCCCTGCCCGCGCCCCTCGCGTATTCGGGCGCGGTCCTCTCGGGACTGCTTTATTTCCTCGCGTTCGGGGGGATCGACGTGTGGCCGCTCACCTGGGTCGCCTGGGTGCCGCTCATCGTGGCCCTCCACCGCCAGACCACGCGGCGGGCGATGCTCCTCGGATGGCTCGCCGGGCTCACGATGAACGTCACCGGCTTCTTCTGGCTCCAGACGTTTCTCCGGACCTTCAGCGGGTTTCCCGCGCCCCTCTGTTTTTTGTTCGTCCTCATCGTGTGCGGCTACCAGGGCGGCCGCATGGCGCTGCTCGGCTGGCTCTATGGAAGGGCCAGCGCCCGCGGTTGGCCCGCGCCGATCGTCTTCGCTGCGGCGTTCGTCGCGAGTGAGCTCGTCTATCCCCTGCTCTTCCCCTGGTACTACGCCGCGACGGTGCACCAGGTCCCCGTCCTGACTCAGGTCGCCGACATCGGCGGGCCGATCCTCGTCGGCCTGGTTCTCGTCGCCGCGAACCTCGCCGTCGCGGAGCTCGTCCTCGCGCGCGCCGAGCGGCGCGCGCCGGCCCGGGCGACGCTCGCCGCGGGCGCCGCCAGCGCCGTGCTTGCGTGCATCTACGGCGCCGCCCGCATCCACGCCGTCGACGCGGCCGCCCAGGCGGCCCCTCAGGCGACCGTCGGGGTCGTCCAGGCGAACATGGGGCTCTTGGAAAAGCGCTCGCAGTTCGACGAGGGGCTGCGCCGACACCTGCAGCTATCGACCGGACTCGAGCGCGATCAGCACATCGACTTCGTCGTGTGGAGCGAAACGTCGGCGATGCGTCCCGTACACGACGAATCCTACCGGCAAGAGCTCGGCGCGGTGGTCGGGCGGCGCATCGGCGTGCCGGCGATATTCGGGGCGGTCGTCTTCCGACTCGTCCGCGACCAGCGCGAGTACGTGCTCTACAACACCGCCATTTCCAGCGATGCGAGCGGCGTCATCCGGTCCAGCGCCAGTCGCGCACCTCGGGCAGGTCGTC
>CAZVPE010000160.1:0-13855 GCA_964628155.1 uncultured Polyangiaceae bacterium
CCTGACCCAGACCGGGATGTTCATGGGTAGCCCCAAGTACATGGCGCCCGAGCAGATTCGCGGCGACCGGGTCGATGCGCGGACGGACATCTATGCCCTCGGCGTGATCCTTTACGAAATGCTGACCGGAAAAGTGCCCTTCGATCGTGCGACCAGCGTGAACATCCTCATGGCCCACGTGCACGATGAAGCACCTCCGATGCGGAGTACGAACGAGCTCATCTCGGTGTCGAGCGCGATGGAAGAGGTCGTCGCTGGCTGTATGGCCAAAGACCCAGAGCGGCGCTTCCGGTCCATGGACGACGTGCTCACTGCGCTGAAGCGGGTTGGCACGGCCGAGGGCACCGCGTCGACCGGGGCGTCTGGGAGCGCCCCCCCGAACTCGGCTACGCGATTGGGATCCGCGTCGCGGCCACCCGAGCCTCCTCTGCGGGAGGGCTCGCTGAGTGGAGCTCCATTCGAACCGATTCAGGCTCCGGCCCGCCGCGGTTCGATGGGGGTTCTTGCAGCCGCCGTCGCCTTGGCGCTCGTGGCTGTCGGGGCCGTCGTGTCCGTCCTCTTTCGACCGCGAGAGTCGACGCCTCTTCGCGCGCCGCCAATCGCCGTGGCGGCGGCTACCGCTGCGCCGCTGGTTTCGGCGGCCGCGGCGACGCCCGTCGCAACGGCCGCCGCAACGGCCTCGGCGATGCCCGTCGCAGCACCCGTGACGGTCCACGTCAGCACCGACCCCGACGGTGCGATCGTGAAGGAGGACGGCATCGAGCGATGTAGCAGCACTCCTTGCGACATCCTCTACCGAGGAGAGGACGCCGATCCGCAACGCGAACACAAACTGAGCCTGGCACGACCGGGCTACCGTGTGGAAACGCGGAGTGTGAAGCCGGGTGATTCGTCCGCGCTCCTCGTCAAGTTGAGTCCTACCCCGCGCCCTGCGCTTCCGCGGGCCGCGGATCCCCCGGCGGTACCGACTGGATACAAGACGGATATTCCTTATTAGCTTCGTGCAAAGAAGCAGTGCAACGGTGCGAGCGAACCGCCAGGGTCGTCAAGGGCGCCAGAGTCACAGAAACGTGGGCGCGGAAGACGCGCTCCCGCCGGTTCGTCCTCCTTCAGCGTTGCCTATTTGAAGTCGATGAGCTCGATGTCGAATACCAGCATCCCCGCTGGTGCACCGGGCCGCGTCGGCTTGTCGCCGTACGCGAGATTGCCGGGGATCCAGAACCGCGCCTTCTCGCCTTTGGTCATCAACTGGAGCCCCTCGGTCCACCCCTTGATGACGTTGCCGACGCCGAAGCGTGCAGGTTGTCCGCGCGTCACGGAGCTGTCGAACATTTTCCCGTCGGTGGTCCAGCCGGAGTAGTTCACGACCACGTTGCTCGTCGCGGTCGGATGATCGCCCGCCGCACCGGGGGTAAGTACGCGATAGGCCAGACCAGACGCGGTTTTTTTGGCGCTCGCAGGGGGAGCCTTGACGTCGTCGGGAACCGCCGGAGGCTTCGGGGCGGCGATGATCTCGATGAGCTCGACGTCGAAAACGAGGTCGCCGGCGGGCGCGCCCACGCGCGGGTGATCGCCGTAGGCGAGCGCTCCCGGAATCCAAAGCCGGCGCTTCTCGCCCACCACCATCAGCCCCACCCCTTCGGTCCACCCCGCGATTACTCCGTTCAAGGGAAACGTAATGGGCTGGCCACGGGTGACGGAGCTGTCGAACATTTCTCCGTTCTTGGTCCACCCCGTATAGTGCACCTTCACTTTGTCCGTCGGCGCGGGGTGATCCTTGCCGGTACCCGGGGTGAGGACTTTTGACGCCAGTCCGGACGGAGTCTTCGTGGCATCCGCCGGCGGCGCCGCAACGTCGGGCGGTGCGGGGATGGCGGATGCGCTCGGAGCTGCTGCGGCTGCGGAGGCGCTCGCGGCGGCGGGGGCCGACGCCTCCGGGGGCGTCGATCCGGCGCTGGCCACTGTGTCTTTTCCGCAGGCAGCAATCGCGAGACAGAACACTCCCGTAACGAACGCTAGCTCGTGCATGACGCCGCCTTTAGCACGGCAATCGCCAGTTTTTCGAAACTTTGCGCGGGAGGTGCGCCGATAAAGAAAGACGCCCCGCGGTCCCGTGTTCTATCCTCTCGCGCCCGGTGAGGGGAGCGCGAAACTTTCCACGAATCGTCGCTGGACTGTTGCTCGTCGCCTCGCTGGCATGCTCGGCCGGCGCGAGGGCCGACGAGCGTACGGAAGCGCGCGCGCACTTCCGAAAAGGAATGACGGCGATTGCGGACGGCAGCTACGACCTCGCAATCGAGGAGCTGAAGAAGGCCTACGCAATCCTGCCGCACCCGAACGTCCTCTACAACATTGCGCGCGCCTACGTGGACATCGGAGACCTCGAGAACGCGGTCGCAAACTACCGCAGGTACCTCGAGGGGAACCCGGTCGACCGCGACGACGTCACGCGGATCGTCGGAGCCCTCGAGGCGCGCATTCGAAAACAAGAGGCCCAGTTGCTCGAGACGCAGCAGGTTCAAGGCGGGGGCGTCGCAGCTGGGGCCGGCGATTCCGGAGGCCCGCGCACCAGCCCTCCGGAGCCGTTGCCTTCGGATCAACCTCACGAGCAGGGCGCCGACCGCGAGCGAGCCGCGTCCCTCCCGCCGGCAGCCATAGCGCCGGCCGTGGTACGGGCGCAGAATCCGCGCGAAGCGGGCGAGCTCAAGACCGAAGCCGTATTCGAAGAGACGGTCGTGACCGCGTCGAAGGCAGCCCAAAATCCAGTCGACGCGCCGAACTCCACTTCGATCATCACGGAACAAGATATTCGCCTGTCGGGCATCACCAAGATTCCGGAGCTCCTGCGGCGCCTCGCCGGCGTCGACATCATGGAGGTCACGGGCGCGCACACCGAGGTTTCGCTGCGCGGGTTCAATCAGCGTCTTTCGAACAAAGTGCTCGTGCTCGTCGACGGCCGCAGCGTGTACGTCGACCTCATCGGCGCAACGCTCTGGGGGCTTCTGTCGATAGGCGTCGAAGACGTGGAGCGGATAGAGGTCGTTCGCGGTCCCGGTTCCGCCCTCTACGGAGCCGACGCGTTCAATGGCGTCATCAACATCATCACGAAACAGCCTGGCCGGGGGGGCAGCGGTTTCGCATTCGGATACGGAGACCAGAGCACAAGCCACGGCAGCATTTGGGCGAGCGGTCGCGAGAAGGAAACCGCCTATCGCCTCTCGGCGGGCTACGACTACCTTCCGCGGTGGAGCCGCGAGGTCCCCGCCGACCGTTCCGATTTGCATCTCGCAACGAGCGATCAGGACACCTCCCAGCGCACGCTTCGGCTGGACGCGACAGTGACGCGCCAGTTTGGAAAGGACGTGAAGATCGGGGCTCAAGGGGGCTATAGCTCCGGAAGCTACGAGATTCTGTCCATCGGCGGCGAACAGGACCATGTGCTCGGGCCGATCGAATCGTCCGATCTCTCCGCGTTCTTGCATTCGAAGCACCTCGAAGCGCGAGCTTTCTGGAACCGAATCTCCGCGGTGCAAGAGAACAACGCGGCCTATCTGGGGCAATCGCTCCTGCCCGCTCGAAGCGTGCTCGACGTGGTCGACGCAGAGCTGCGACTCGTCGACGAGTTCGAGACGGGCAGGGGCGTTCACCACCACTTGCAAGTAGGCGTCGAATACCGGCTCAAGTCCGTCCAGTGGACGTACCAGGCGGCCGACGAGGTCGAGCACCACGGAGGGCTATTCGTCCACGACGAAGTGAACCTCGGGGCGAGGGCTGCCATCGTAGGCGATTACCGCGCCGACTACGTCCCTTACCTCGACCGGGTCGTTCAATCGGCGCGAGGGTCGGTTCTCCTGCACCCGAGCATGCAGTCGACGGTCCGCGGCATCGTCGGCACGGCGTTCCGCACGCCGACGTTTCTGGAATCGTACTTGGACATCCCGTTTCAGCTTCCGATCACGGGCGGGGCGCTGCTGACGCGAGCGCAGCCAACGCCCCTGCAGCCCGAGCAAATTCTGACCGCCGAACTCGGATATCTCAATTCACAGAGCGACTATTTCACGGTCGACAGCGCCTTCTTCTACAATCGCGTGAGCAATCTCATCGAGCTCGGGCCGAGCCAGGCGATCGCCCTTGCGGACGTGGCCGGCCAGTCCGTACCGACTGGACCGAGCAGCACCACCGGGCTCTATCCACTCTTCGTGAACGGCTTCGAGAATCAGTGCCAGGTGTACGGCGTCTATGGCGCCGAGCTCGGTCTGAGAACGTTCCCTGTGGAGGGCCTCGACGTCTATGCGAACTACACGCTCATGGACGTCCAGCAAGACAACAGTCGCTGCGACGCGTCGCGCCTCAACGACGCGAGGACCAGCGCACACAAGGTCAACGCGGGCATTCAGGTTCGAACCACCCTCGGCCTGGGTGGATCGGTCGACTTCCACTACGTCTCGCCCGAGGACTGGGCCGAGCAGGTGATCGACGTGCAAAGGCAGCGCTTCGCGTTCCAGTCATTCCACCTCGACGCGTACACCCTGCTCAACGCGCGAATCGGATATCGTTTCCTGCGCGAGCAAGCCGAAGTGAGCGCCGTCGCGTTCAACCTGCTCGACGACCGGCATCGCGAGCACCCATTCGGTCAAGTCCTCGACAGGCGGCTGATGGGATTCTTCGGCCTCAAATTCTAAGTACAGGGCCCCGCAAATGAGTGTCCAGCCGGTGGTGAGGCGCCCCGCCGGCAAGGCGCGAGGAGGGCGCATAGCGAACCTATGTAACCGACGAGCAACGAAGCCGCCGGGGATGGATCGCCAGCGGATGGGCACTTATTTACGGGGACCTGTACTAAGAGCGTTCGACATGAAGCCGCCCCGCTCGACCCATCGACTGACGTTCGGCCTCGTCGCGTTCTCCGCGGTCGCCTGCGGCAGCGTTCCGGACGACCCGGGGCCGCGCCTATTTCCTGCCAAGGGAATCATTCGCGGTACGGTCTCCTATGAAGGACCGCGCCCGTGTTCGCGCGCCGGACACATCGTCGGCAATGCGGTTATTTTCGTCTTCGACCGGCGCAACCCGCCGCCGCCGGCCGGTTTCGCGACCACGGCCGTAAACTTCGCCGACGTGACGGGCGACGCGCTTTTCGCGAGCGAGCCCCGTTACACCGGCCCGGACCTCTACTGCCCACTGCAATCCGGCTTCACCGACACGATTGCCGCGAGCGCGCCGTTCGAAGTGGCTCCACTGGACGGCGCTTCCTACGAAGTTCACGCGTTCTTCGACTACACGGGCGATTTCCTGCCCGAGTTCACGATACGCGACCTGCCCGAACGGGGTGACCTCGGCGGCGGCTACCTCGACACCGTCGATGCGCTGCAGCCGGCGAACCTCGGCAATCCGAACTATCTCCCTCACTACTTGCCCGTCGACGTGGGCGTCGCGTCGCTCCCGCCCGGCGCAGCGATTCCCGACTTCGTCATCCCCGACCAGGGATTCGTCGCCGACAACGTCCCCGTGACGATCGGGGCCCCCCTCTCGACCACGAGGCCGTACTTCTTTGCGCAGGGCGAACAGGTCTCTTTCGATCTCGCGTCGATGGCACTCTCTTCTTCGATCGTGCAATCCTCCAGCGAAGCGGCCAGTAGTTCGGCGGGAATCGACGGAGCGCTGGAGACCGACGTCGACTCGTTGCCGATTCTGACGATCCCTCAGGACATCGGAGTGCTGGCGCCGCCCGTGAATGTCTCGCTGGCCAGTTCGTACCTCTTCGAGTCGCGGTTCCCGCACCTGCGACTCGAGTGGGGCGTGCCTCCCGGGGAGCTCGCGGTGGCCACGGCGACCCCGTTCGGGATGCAGGTGGCACCCTTCGGAGCGGCGACGCAGGGAAGCGGGTTTCTCGTCTGGCAGAACGCGACGTTCGATCCCACGAGCCGACAGTACTTGCCCGCGGACATCCCCGAGGGGAGCGTCCCGCAGCTCTGGCCTCGAGTCGTCCTCACCCGGGTCGCCGCAAGTTCGTCCACCGGTGCGCCTCCGCCGATGGTCGTCATCGAGGGGATCACACTCCTCGCGAGCGAGGACGCCGGTCAGCCGGACTCGCTCGTTGCCACGGCGGCAGCCGCCATCGGGGGAGCGCTCTTCGACCCGGGCTCGGGGCGACCCAAGATCTTGCCTCAAGACCATCTGACGGTCGTCCTGCGGCCGAGCGCAATCTGCTTTCCTTCCCCGTCCGGTCCGGGAACGCTCGTCGTTCCGCACCCCACGGCCGCGAGCGCCGATCTCGATTGCTCGAACTCGCCCTGCGTGCCGAATGGAACGGCTGGCCAGCCAATCGCGCCGCCCGACCTCCTGTCGAGGCTCGGAGGGCGCGTCACGGACGTCGTCACGGCTTGCCTGCCGACCGGGCGATATGCGATTAGCGTGGTCTACCCGGATGGTCAGGCTTGGACGGTGCCCAACGAGTCGGGCGTATGCTCCGGGACCGAAGGGGCCACAGACTACGCATCGCTCACGTGTGCGCGCGAGCCGAGGCCGGTTCTCTACTCGCAGGGCAGCCGTGCCGTCGTCGAAGTCGTGGCGGCCAAAGACCCCTCGTACTGCCAGGCGAATCCCCCGCCCCCGGCCTGCGTCGGGAGTCCGTGACGTGGGGTTCGTGCTAGAGGCCGCATCGTGACCCGGCGCGCCCTCCTCGTTTCCATCGACGATTCGACGCCGGTCCGGTCGCTTGCCGACCGCGAGTGCGCCCTCGTCGTGGGCAATTTCGACGGCGTCCATCGCGGGCACCAGGCCGTGCTGCGGCAAGTGGTCGCCCAGGCGCGCACCGGAGGCCTCGCCGCCTGTGTGCTCACCTTCGATCCCCACCCGGCGGCGGTCGTGGGAACTGGGGCGCCCGCAGTCCTGACCACCATGGCTCGCCGTGTCGAACTCATGGGGGCGCTCGGCGTGGATTGCGTCTACGTCCGTCGATTCGACGCGTCGTTTGCTGCGTGGAGCGCCGAGCGATTCGTACGCGAACTCGTCGCCGACGCCCTCCGCGCGCGCATCGTCGTCGTCGGCCACAACTTCCGTTTCGGCGCCAAACGGTCGGGCGACATTTCGCTCCTGCGCGCGCTCGGGCTAACGCTGGGATTCGAAGTGGAGATCCATCCGGTGGCGAGCGACGCGGGGGGAGCGTTTTCGAGTACACGCGCCCGGGAGGCGATCGCCGCCGGCGATCTCGGGGAAGTGGGTCGCGTGCTGGGCCGGCCGCACGAACTGTCGGGGCCGGTGGTGCACGGCGACCACCGGGGACGAGTCTTGGGATTTCCGACCGCGAATATCGAGCCCGTCTCCGAGATGCTTCCGCCCGACGGCGTGTATGCGGTTTCCGTGGGCGAAGTGGATGACGACGAGAACGAGCATCTTCTCGCTCCGGGGGTAACGAACATCGGCATCCGTCCGACGGTCGCAGCGGCGGGCGAAGCCAAACGCACGATCGAAACGTTCTTGCTCGATTTCTCGGACGATCTCTACGGACGTCGCCTGCGCATCCATCTTTCCGCCCGACTTCGAGGTGAACGCAAGTTCGAATCGTTGGACGAGCTCAAAGCGCAAATCGGGCGCGATGTCGCCGCCGCGCGAAGACCGCTTCCGGCGGGAATCGCGGGACGATGAGCCCACGCCTCTTGCGTCCGCCGCGCCGGCGTCCCATGAAGACGGGATGAGTCGTGCAGAACTGGAGCAGCTGGATCGCGAGATTCTGATCAAGCGCGCCGAAGAAGCGGGCGTGACGCGCGCGCGCATCCTGACTCGTCCCGAGCTCGTCGACGAGCTGCTCGTACGCAGCTCCGCAGACGACGCCGCCAAAGAGCGGATGCGGGGGTTCTTCGGACTTGCGCGCGATCTGCTGGCTCGTGTCGTCGAACGCGGGCTCCACTTGCCAGATGCGGCCGAGCGCATCCGAACCCTTCGGGCGCCGCCGTCCACGAGGCGCATCGTGCCGGCTGCTCTCCCAACCGTCACGCTCGCCGAGATCTACGCCGCGCAAGGCCACCGTGACCGCGCAGTCGAGACGCTCGAGGGCGTTTTGTCGCGGGAGCCGGACCACGCCGCGGCGAGCGCGCTTCTCCAGCAGCTTCAAGATGCGACGTATCCGGTACCTCCACCGCGCATGGCCCCGGAGAAGCTGGAGGAGGGCAACTCGCCGACGGAGAGCGAGCCTGTTCGCGCGCCGTCGTCGCACGGCGGGCGCGCGTTCGAGAGAGAGGGAACGACGCGCGAACCCGCCCACGTGCTCGACGACGCACCGCTGCCGCCACGATACGACGTCGATGAATGCGTCGCAATCCCCGTCGATCCGAGAACGCTCTACGTTTATTGGGAAGTTCGCCAGCGTACGCTCGAGTACGTCCGGACCTCTCGGCCCGAGGGCTCGATAGCCCTCCGGGTCGTGATCGTCGTGCCCACCTGGGAGGGACCCCGAACGAGCGTTCGCGATTACGATCCAGGGGTCGCCCTCGGCGATTTGTTCGTGCGCGATCTCCCTCCCGGCAGCGTCGTGCGGGCGGCGATCGGCTGGAAGCACGGCGACTCCTTCCTGCCGATGGCCCATTCTCCAGCGCTGGAGACGCCGCCCGACGCGCCCTCGCCGCTCGTCGCCGACGTGCTCGTGCGGTGGACGCCCCGCGGCACGGCGCCGGTCAGCCCCAGCGACCCCGACGCGGGTGCGATCGATCGCGCTCTCGGGCGTGTCCGCCGAGACGCGGCGCGCGCGTGGCGCGGGCGAGAAGTCGTCCCGGTCGACGGACCGGCCGGCAGCAGTGAGAAGTGGGTGAGCGCGCCGAGTTCGTAGCGCGCTTTCGTCGCGCGGAGGGAAATCAAACCGCGTCGAACGGGTAACCCCCGTCGTCGTAGGTTCTGCTTGCGACGCTCTTGCGTAGCTCGTCGTCGTTCTCGTCCACTTCGGACACCGCCTGCGCCATACGCTTCTCGGCCGACGCCACGAAGATGCTCGTCAGGTCGATTTCCCTCCGCGCGCCCTCTTCGCCGCGACGCTCGATCGCGTGCGTTGCCCGCGCGATGCACGCGGCCACGGCGAAGAGCTCGATCGCCAATTCTGCCGTACGCTTCTGCGTATATTGCATTTCGGCAATGTCGCGCCCGTGTTTGCGTAGTACCTTCTCGACTTCCTGCGCGAGTCGCTGCACGTACTCCTCGAAGACCACCGCCTCTCGCTTGAGGAGCGGATGGTGCCTGCTCATCCGCTCTCGACCGAGGACGTTCCGCGCCTTGCGAATCGCGAAATCACTCAGCAGACCGAACCCCTTGATCGGCTCGCGAAGGGCACGGCCTACGTCGACCAGCTCGCGTCCCGGTCCCTGCATGCCGCTCAGCGCGATGAACGCTCGGAGGATCTCGTTCGTTCCCTCGAAGATGAGATTGATTCTCGCGTCGCGCAGCAGCCGCTCGTAGGGATAGTCGGCCATGTAGCCGATGCCCGCCGCGATTTGGAGCGCTTCATTTGCGACGCGCCAGCACGTCTCGCTTCCGTAAACCTTGCATATCGCGCTCTCGACCGAGAAGTCGTCGACCCCCGCGTCGACCATCCCGGTCGTCAGGTACGTCATGCTCTCGAGCGCCCACATGTTCGACATCATCGACGCGATCTTGTCCTTGATGAGCCCGAATTCGCCGATCGAACGCCCGAACGCACGCCGCTCGCGACACCGCTCGACCGCCAGTTTCAGCAGGCGCTTGCACATGCCGATGCAACCGCTCGCCAGGCCGAGACGCCCGCTGTTCAAAACCTGCATCGCCACGCGGAACCCGCGCCCGGGTTCGCCGAGCACGTGGGTGGCCGGCACGTGCACGCCGTCGAAAAATAGCTCGGTCGTCGAGCTGCCTCGGATGCCGAGCTTGTGTTCGTTGGGCCCGCTCTTCACGCCCCAAGCGCGTTCGACCAAGAACGCGGTGATTTTCGGCTTCAGTCCTTCGTCGGCAGGGGCGGTCCGAGCAAAAACCGTGAAAAGGTCGGCGAACCCCCCGTTCGTGATCCAGATTTTCGAGCCGCGGAGGACGTAGCCGTCGTCCCGTCGTTCCGCGCGCGTCTGGATGGCGGCCGCGTCGCTTCCGGCCCCCGGCTCCGTCAGGGCGAATGCCGCGACCATCTCGCCCGTTGCGAGGCGGGGGAGGTACGTCGCCTTCAACTCCTCCGAACCGAAAAGCAGGAGGCCCTTCATTCCGATGGACTGGTGCGCGCCGAGCGTCACGGCGAGGCTGGCGTCGAACCCCGCGACTTCCTGCACGACCCGGGCGTAGCCGGTATTGGTCAGGCCGGCCCCGCCGTGGCTCTGCGGCACGAGCATTCCGAAGAGCCCGAGCTCCTTCATTCCGAGCAATACGTCGTCGCCGATGTGCTGCTCGCGGTCGATTTTCGCCGAGTCGACGCACCGATCGAAAAAGCGGCGCACACTCTCGAGCAGAGTTCGAACCGTGTCGACTTCTTGGGCATTTGGCTGCGGCCAAGGGAAGATGAGCCCCTCGTCGATGAGGCCGAAGAAGAGGCTTTTCATGAACGAACGCTCGCGCATGTGCTTTTTCCGGCCGCCTCCGGCGCCGGGCCTCCAGTGTGGGAGACTCGGGCTTCTCCCCCGGTCGGCGCAATGTTTTTCTCGTCTCCGGCCACGATTCGTCGTTGCCCGGGAAGGTCCGCGTTGCTAGCCAATGAAGAGGACGGCGAAAACCTGTGTCGCTACCGCTCGAAGCGTTTCTGCGCATGCTCGACCGAGCGCGATCCATGCGCGGCGTGGCGCTCATGGGGGTATGCAACGTGACGCCCGATTCATTCAGCGACGGCGGCTGGTATTTCCAGCCGAGCGCGGCGCGCGCACGTGTGGACGAGCTCATGGCGCAAGGAGCGGACATCATCGACATCGGCGGAGAGTCGACCCGGCCCGGCGCAGCTCCGGTGGCCCCCGGCGAGCAGATCGCCCGCGTCCTCGATTTGGTCCGGTATGCGGCGTCGCTCGGAGCGTGCGTATCGATCGACACGGCAAGCGCGGAGGTCGCCGCGGCGACCCTCGATGCCGGCGCCTGCGTCGTCAACGACGCCTCGTGCCTGCGCGACGAAGCCCTGGCCAGCGTGGTCGCCGCTCGGCGAGCGGCACTCGTGCTCATGCATGCACGCGGTCCGCAGGAGAAAATGCGAGGCTTCAGCCAATACCCAGACGAAGGGTACGGCGATGTCGTGCGCGACGTTCTCCGCGAGTGGGGCGAAGCCGCTGAACGAGCGAGGTCGGCAGGCGTGGGGCGCGACGCCATCACCATGGACCCAGGGCTCGGCTTTTCCAAGAATGCCAGGCAGAGCGCCGAGCTCCTCGCACGGCTGGGGGAGCTCGTGCGCAGTACCGGGGTGCCGGTGGCGGTCGGCGCGAGCCGCAAGTCGTTTTTGACGGTCGCCGATTCCGAGGCTCCCGCGACCGAGCGCCTCGGGGCGTCGATTGCCGCGGCACTTCACGCGGCCCGGGAAGGGGCCTCAATCCTTCGCGTGCACGACCTTCGGGCGACGCGTCAGGCCGTGGACCTTTCGAGGCGGCTCGAACGGAGCCTCTCCGAAGCACGCGGCGCCCGCGCAGCTTTCGGGGCTTCTTCGAAATCGGGGGGTGCCTGAGCCATGCTCGAGCTCCTCCAGGGTTTTCGGCACCTTTTCGCCGCGCGACCGCTGTCGGCCGTTCTGACCGACCTGGCCGACATTCTGGTGGTCACCTATGTCGTATACCGGGCGCTTTTGGTGCTGCGCGGGACGCGCGCGATGCAGATGGGAATGGGGCTCGGTGTCATTTGTCTCGTCTACGTCGTCGCCAAGTGGGTCGGGTTCATCACCCTCTTCAACCTTCTCAATGCGCTTCTGTCGTCGGCCATCCTCATCGTCGTCGTCGTGTTTCAAAACGACATTCGCCGAGGGCTCATGCGCGTCGGCGCTCGCGCGTTCTTCGGAGGTCTGGCTCGGCAGCAGGAATCGAAGGTAATCGACGAAGTCGTGGCCGCGGCCACCGACCTGGCGCGCCACCGCGTCGGCGCCCTCATTGCCTTCGAGCAAGACGCGAACCTCGACGAGTTCGTGGTCGGGCAGGGGACGCCCATCGACGCGACCGTGCAACGCGAGCTGCTCGTCAGCCTTTTTCTGCCGGAGAGCCTGAACAAACTCCACGACGGGGCGGTCATCATTCGCAACTTGAGGGTCGCGAAGGCCGGCGTCTTTTTTCCAATGCCCGACACCAAGTTGCTCGACAAGTCTCTGGGTTCGCGCCATCGCGCGGCGCTCGGAATCACCGAGGAGACCGACGCAGTCGTCGTCGTCGTGAGCGAGGAGCGCGGCAGCATCAGCTTCTGCTTCAACGGCAACATCGTCACGAACCTCGACGGGACGTCTCTTCGGCAGGCGTTGCTCGGGCTCTTCGGACAACGAGGCCGGAACAAGCGCGCAGGCAAGCCGGGCGCATCGCGGGCCGGCGCCGTCTTGCAGACGGGGACGGGGAGTTTCCGGATCACGCCAGCGCCCGGTTCATCCGTAGAAGGAAAGCGCAGCAGCGTGGCGCCCCCCGCAGCTTCCACGCGAGAAGGAACTGGCTCGCACGTCGTTCTGCCGCCGTCGGGGCGCATCGAGGGGGCCCCCAAGTCCGAGAGCAAAGAAACGTCTCAGCTCCACAGTCGGCCCATGGCGCCCGCGAAGCCGATCGAAACACCCCAGCCCGTACCGGTCGCGGACGCGCGGACGCGGCCTCGTGAGGATTGAGCGATGCCGCCGGTCGCCTATCAACTCCGCTCGCTGGTCGTCGAAAACCTCAACCTCAAGCTTCTTTCGCTCGGGTTCGCGCTCGTTCTCTATTCGCTGGTCCACGGCTCGCAGGAGGCCCAGCGCTCGCTACTCCTGAGCGTCGTCGCGCTCACACCGCCGGGCTCGTCGAACCGCGTGCTGATGACCCCGATTCCAGCACAAATTCGGGTGACGGTCCGCGGGACGAAATCCGCCCTCGATGACCTCCACACGGACGACATGGCCACCGTTCAACTGGATCTGCACGGCGGCAACGAGACGCGTGTCACCTTCAAGCCTGCCATGATCCCGCTTCCTCCGGGGCTGAAGGTCGAGCAAATCGATCCGCCCGAGCTCGACCTCGCCTGGGAAGATCTCGTCGTTCGCGACGTGCCGGTGGAGGTAGGAGTGGTGGGCACGCCGGCGAGAGGATTCGTCGTCAAGGGCGAGCCACAAGCCGATCCGCGCGTGATGCGTGCGCGCGGCCCGAAGAGCGAAGTGTTGGTGGTTCAGCGGGCTCGCGCCGACGCCTTCGACATCGGCGGCCTGACCGAGGGCAAGTACACGCGCCTGCTCGCCGTCGAACACCCGCCGGGGCGTGTGACGTTCGACTCCCCGAGTGTCTCTGCGACAGTCGAAATCGGCAGGGAAGTGGTCGAGCGCTCGTTCACGAAGGTGCCGGTTGCAGTCATCGGCCACGCCAATGCGAAGGCCCAGCCCGGAGAGGTAGATGTTCGCTTGGCGTGCCCACCGGAGGTCGTGCGTGCGCTACGCCCCGAGCAGATCCTTCCTCGTGTGCAAGTCCCTGTGACGGCCGACCACGGGACCGATGCGTTTGTCGTTCAGCTGGCGATCGAACAGTGCGACGTCCATGTTACGCCGCCCAGCATCATCCTCCGCTGGTAGAAGCCAGGTGCTTTTCGACGATAGCTGCGCGATCCCGGCGTCGAGCGTGCTCGCCTACGGGAAGTCCAAGCATTCGTCACATCGTGTTCTGAACCGGCTGGTCCAGCTATTAGACCTCACCCCCCGGCCCCCTCTCCGCTTGCGGACCGCTTGCGGAGAGGGGGAGCA
>CAZVPE010000161.1:0-13846 GCA_964628155.1 uncultured Polyangiaceae bacterium
TTTTCTTCGCATCGCTTCGTTGCTCCTCCTCAAATTACTCCAGTAGTTCTCGTCGGCCCGCCTCGCGCTGCTCGAAACGCGCAGCAAATCCTCGGTCCGCCAAACCGTTCGGTGCTCTAGGACGCGCGCTTCCTCGTTTCCATCGCGTCCGGCCGGCCGTGACGCTCGTTTCCCCGCCTCCAGCCCTCTTTGCGCGTGTACGAAAACCCGAGTCGATGCATGATGGCCCGGGCGCTCGACGCGCAATACTTCACCCGCAACCCGCGCTCGATGATCCGTCGCACGCCGAGCGTCGTGAGCGGGCGGTTCGAGCGCCCGCGCGCCTCTTCGATCGCGTGGGCGATGCGCGCCAGTTCCACGCGCGGGCGCCGGATTCGCGGGCGCGGCGCGAGCGCGGCCGGCCCTCCGGTACGCCACGCGTCGACCCACTGCCGCACCGCTTCACGCGTAACCTCCAGCCGCCTCGCTACCTCGGCCTGCGATGCCCCCCGCGCAATCATCCCTACCCCCACGAGACGTCGCGCGGCCAGACGTGTCGCAAGCGTTCGCAATCGAGAACGGCCCACGATACCCATGACAGCACATGATCGGGCGCGTGCGCATCGTGGCCATGGCCGCTACAGTTGCGGCGCATGTCGGGTGATATCGCGAGCGATGCCGGAGGAAGGTCCGTGAACGACGTCGTCGCCATCGTCGGTTACGGCCGCTTCGGACGTGCGCTCGGTCAGCTCCTCACGGAGGCCGGAGTCCGCGTGCAGGCCTACGACCCGCACGCGGCCGTCCCCTCCGAATACCGGAAGGACTCCCTGGCGGAGGTCGTGACGGGCGCCAGCTTCGTGGTGATCGCCGTGCCGGTGGCGGCCATGAAATCCGTCGTCGCCGCCCTGCGACCACACCTTCATCCGTCGCAAGTCGTGCTCGACGTCGGGAGCGTGAAGGTCCGGCCGGCTGCCGTTCTCGCGGAAATGCTCGGCGACGCCATACCCTGGTGCGCGACGCACCCGCTTTTCGGCCCCCTCAGCCTCGCGTTGGCGGAGCGGCCACTTCGCGTCGTCGTCTGTCCGGCCGCGGCGCATCCGAGCGCTGCCGCGCGGGTACGCGCCCTGTACGAGCGAATCGGCTGCGAAGTGATCGAACAGACCCCCGAGGCCCACGACCGCGTGATGGCGCACACGCACGCGCTCACGTTCTTCGTCGCGAAGGGAATGATCGACGCCGGGGCCGGAATGGAGGTGCCGTTTGCGCCTCCGAGCTTTCAAGCGATCGCGCGGACGATCGAAACGGTTCGCTCCGACGCGGGACACCTCTTCGCGGCGATCGCCCGGGACAATCCGTTCGCCGCGGAAGCGCGCAAGCAGCTCGTTTCGGCGCTGTCTTCGATCGACCAAGGGCTCGACGCCGAGCAGCCGGCGGAAGGCGCCGAAGACGCCCCTTCCCCGGCGGCGGCGCGCCTGGCCATCCCCGATCTCGGGAACCGCTCGCCGGAGTTGAAGCAGGCGCGCGAGCACATCGACGCCATCGACCGCGAGATCATGCGACTTCTGGCGCAGCGCGCCCAGCTCTCGCAGCGCGCCGCCCAGGCCAAGGCCAAACTCGGGGCCCCGGTGCTCGACGCCGCACGGGAGGCCGAGGTCATCGGCGCGCGCCGGACCTGGGCCCTGGAGCTGAAGATCGACGCCGACGCCGTCTCCGACGTCTTCCGCGCCATCCTCACGATGTCGCGGCGCGTTCAGCGGTGACCTCAGCCCCCCCCGGCCAAGAGCCGCTCGATGCGCTCGACCGCGCGCTCGAGGACGTTCATTGGTGGACCGAACGAGAAGCGCACGTATCCCTTGAAGCGCGAGGCGCGTCCCTGCCGGCGTTTTCCCGGATTCACGTCGAAAAACTCCCCCGGTACGACAATCAGTTTCTCTTCGAGCGCCGCGCGAAAAAAACCCATCCCGTCGCTGAACGGAGGCGGGAGCTGCTCGACACCGCCCCAAACGTAAAACGTGCCGTCCGGCGGGCGATCGACGCGGACGCCGAGTCGCTCCAAGTGCGACAAGAGATAGTCGCGCTTGGCCCGAAAGGCGGTGTGGATCGCCTTCGTCTCGGCCACCACGTGATCTTCGCTGAGTAGCGACACCGCCGCGCGCTGAAGCGGCCGGCTGCCGCCTCCGTCCAAGAACGAACCCGCGCTCGCGAGCGCTTCGATCACCGCCCTGGGACCGAGCGCCCAGGTGACGCGCCACCCGGGATAGCGCCAATTTTTTGTGAGGCCGTCGAAGATGACGACGGGATCGCCGTCGACGTCTTCCACGTAGCGAGCGGCGCTCTCCACCGGCAAACGTCCCGGGGGCGCCCGGTACACGTAGTGCGAGTAGAATTCGTCGAGGAGGAGCGCGCAGTCGAGCGCCCGCGCGGTCGACACCCAGCGCGACAGCTCTTCGCCCTCGACGAGCTTGCCCATGGGGTTGCACGGGTTGCTCATCAGGATCGCCCCGAGCCCGCGGCCCAGAATCTCGCGACGGAGATCGTCGGCGCCGAAGGCGTAGCCGCGGTCGCCCTCCAGCAGAATGGGGATTGCCGTGAACGCCTTGAAGATGTCGAGCAGCTCCTCGTACGCGGTGTAGTCGGGCAAGAAGTGCCCGAGGTTGATGTGCCCGAGGCTCGCGGCGGCGCGCGTCAGCGCCGCACGGCCGCCCCCCGAGATGCACACGTTCTCGGCGGTGTACTGGGAGCGCATTCCGCGCCGGTAGAGGCCATTGTAGAGCGAAGCGACCGCCTCGCGAAGTTGCCAGACGCCCTGCACCGGGGCGTACTCCTGGTCGTCGAGCGCCACGTCGACGTGGGTGACGCGCGGCGGCGCCCCCGGCAGCGCGCCCGTTTCGGGCTGGCCCTGACCGAGGTTGCACCATTCGGGGTTCGATGGCGAAAAGCCGTGCCGCTGCGCTTCGGTCGTGACGTAGATGACGCCGGTGCGCGGGACCGTGCGAAAGGCGCTGTGCTCTTCGGACATGGACGCGTCGCACAGGGTACCGTGGCCGAGGAGATTCGTCAGTTCATGCAGAGCGCACAGGTGGATGCCGTCGTCATCGGAGCGGGGATCGTGGGCCTCGCCACGGCGCTCGCTCTCCTCGATCGGCGCCCGGGCGCGACGCTCGTCGTGCTCGAAAAGGAGGCCGAACTGGCCTCGCACCAGACGGGACACAATAGCGGCGTCATCCACGCAGGGCTCTACTACAAGCCCGGATCGCGCAAAGCGACGATGGCCGCGCGGGGGCGCGCCCTTCTCGAGAGGTTTTGCGAAGAGCACGGCGTACCCTTCGAACGCTGCGGCAAGGTGGTCGTCGCGACCCACGAGGCGGAGCTGACACGGCTCGACGAGCTCGAGAGGCGCGGGCGAGCGAACGGTCTCTCGCGGTTGGTGCGCCTGACGACGGCCGAACTGCGAGAGCGCGAACCGCACGCCGCGGGCGTCGCCGCGCTCTTGGTACCCGAGACCGGGATCGTCGATTACGCCCGTGTCGCGACTGCGTACGGAAAGGAGGCGGTCCGGCGCGGCGCCGACGTCCGAGCCGCGGGGCTCGTCACCGGGATGCAGCTCCGCAACGGGAGGGTAATCGTCGAGTCGACCGCAGGCGCCTTCGAAGCGCGCGTGACGGTCGCCTGCGCGGGGCTCGAGAGCGATCGGGTGGCACGTATGGCAGGGATCGAGACCGACGTGTCGATCGTCCCGTTCCGAGGCGAGTACTGGATGCTCGCCCCGGAGCGCTCCAGCCTGGTCCGCCACCTCATCTATCCGGTGCCCGACCCGGCGTTTCCCTTTCTCGGCGTGCACTTCACGAGGCGTATCGGCGGCGGCATCGAAGCCGGCCCCAACGCGGTGCTCGCCCTCAAGCGCGAAGGTTACTCCCGGTCGAGCTTCGACGCGCGCGACGCGTGGGACACCGCGCGTTGGCCGGGCTTCTGGCGGATGGCGCGAAGGCACTGGCGAAGCGGGCTGCGAGAACAGGTGCGGTCGTTCAGCCGAAGCGCGTTCGCGCGCGCCTGCGCAGCGCTCGTTCCGGAGGTGCAGCCCGAAGACTTGGCGCCCGGCGGGGCCGGCGTTCGAGCCCAGGCCGTCGCGCGCGACGGTTCTCTGCTGGACGACTTCGCGTTCGCCGAGGGCGAGCGCATGGTGCACGTGATCAACGCGCCCTCCCCGGCCGCGACGGCCTCGCTCGCCATCGGCGAAGAAGTCGCGGCCCGGGCAGCTCGCTGGCTCGGTTGAATGCACCCGTGGACGTGGACCTGACGTCCACGTCCACGATGGCCCTGCGCCCTCTGCTGAATCAGCCGCCGCCGCCCGCGTCCACCGGCGTCATCATGGCGCCCCCGTCCATCGCAGGGGGCACCATCGGCGCGCGGCAGCTGAGGATGGCGCCACCACCGGCCGCCATGCAGACGTCGCCCGCCGGACAGTCGGCGGCCGTCGCGCAGACGAGACGCCCCATCGGGCACGTTCCCGCGTCCGTAGCAACGCACGCCGCGCCTGCACCTGCGGTGCAGCAGACCTCGCCTGCGGCGCAGCTCGTGTGCGTGCAGGGAGGCGTCACGCAGGTCATCGGCGTCCCCGCAGCGGCTCCTGCCATGCAGACGTCGCCCGCCGGACAGTCGGTGGCCGTCGCGCAGACGGGACGCCCCATCGGGCACGTTCCCGCGTCCGTAGCAACGCAAACGGAGCCAGCGCCGGCGGTGCAGCAGACCATGCCCGCGCCGCAGCTTCCGGCGGTGCACGGCGGCGCTCCGCAAATCTTGTTTCCGCCGCCCATTCCGCCGCCACCCCCTCCGCCGGCCATGTTGCACGTCTGACCGGCCGGGCAGTCGGCGTTGGCCGCGCAGACTTGCATCGAGCCCATCGGGCAGGCCGCCTGGCAACTGTTGGCACGACCGCCGCCTCCACCTCCGCCGCCGCCGCCCATGCCCGTACAGCACACCTGGCCCGCGGCGCAGCTCGCCGGTCCCGTACACGGAGGGACCGCACACGTCGTGAAGCCCCCACGGTTGCCCGTACACGTTTGTCCGGTGGGGCAATCCGTATCGGTCAGGCAGATCTGAACGCCCGTGGCGGAACACGGGCTCTCGCAAAACGAGCTCGCGATACCGCCTCCGCCGAATCCGCCGCCTCCGCCCATGGCGCCGCCGTCGCCGGGCTCCAAACAGCACATCTTGCCGGGACAGTTAATCGTCCCCATGCAGGCCATCACGATCCCTGCGGGACAGGCGCTCTGGTCGGCGACGCAGTTCTGGTCGACGAGAGCGGGTCCTCGGCCCGCGTCGGAAGGCGTGATCGTCGTACAGCAGACTTGCGAGCCGGCGCAGTAGATCTGCAGATTGTTGGCCGTATTCCCGCACGGGACGCCCGTCGGAGCGATCGCGCCGCTGTCGGTCACGATGACCCCGCTGCTCGTGCCGGCGCCGCTTCCGCTGCCGGTCCCTGCGCCGCCCCCACTACCTCCGCCGCTGCTGCTGCTCCCGGCCCCAGAGCTCGAGGAGCTTCCCCCGCCCGCGCCCCCGGAGGGCCCAGTGCTCGAGCCGCCGCACGCTGCAGCGAGCGCAACCCCGATGGACGCCGCAAATAGAATTCGAGCGATTTTCATGAAAGCTACCTCCCGCGATCTAGGAATGTGAAGAGGTGGCACCGTAGCCCGCACGACGTACACGAATGCGTCTCACGGCAGTCACATCCCGAATCGCCCCTTGTCGCTATTTTTCGTTGTGAAGGGGCACCTCAGTCTGTCCGGTGCTCGCGTTCAGGCATCCGACTCGGCGGCAGGGGTCATGGGTATGTCGCTTGCGACGGTCGATGCATGGCCACACTGTCGTCCGGCTGGGCCGGCGATCGACCCCGTGCGCGGCCGGCAGAGGCGCCGCGCGATTTCGCTCGGACGACGTTGAAACCGCGGCATCGGCCGCTCGTCTTTGCTCTGGCCGAAGCGATGTTCGCCCACGCGCTCGGCCCGACGCGCGAGCGGCTCGACGTCTTCGTGGAAGAGTTCGACCGCTTCATCAGCTTCGCGAGTCGAACGCTGCGGTTCGGGCTGCTGGCGATGCTCGCGATCGTCCGATTCGCCCCGCTCTTCGTGCTGCGGCGCTTAGCGACGTTCGAGACCCTCGGCCGCGACGACCGCGTCCGCGTCGTCGAGCGCATGGCAGCTTCGCGTTTCATCGGCCTCGCTCTGGTCATGACCGCTTACAAGGCCATCTTCTCGCTGATCTTCTTCGAGCACGAAGAGGAGCTCGCGGCACTCGGCTACTCGGGCGAACGCCACCGTCACAAGCGGGCGCTGCGTCTGCTCGGCGCACCCGCCCCGGAGGAGGGCGCGCCAGAGTGATCGACGCGGTGATGCGAGGTCGCGAAGTCCGCGTTCCCCTCGCGGCGCAGGCAGACGTCGTCGTCGTGGGCTCGGGCTCCGGAGGCGCGGTCGTCGCGCGCGAGCTCGCAAGCGCGGGCCGAAGCGTCATCGTCGCGGAGGAGGGCGGGTACTGGGTCCCCGAGCACTATGCCGCGATGACGCCCTCGAACATGTTCCGGCGCATGGCCCGCGAAGCGGCCCTCGCGGCGGCGATCGGCATCGGCGAGACGCCCCTCATCGCCGTCCTTGCCGGCAAATGCGTCGGAGGTTCGAGCGTGCTGACCGGCGGGGTCTGCTTTCGCATCCCTGAACCCGTGCTCGACCGGTGGGTGCGCGACCTCGGCCTGACGCATATGAGCCCCGCCGCCCTGGATCCGCATTTCGCGGCAGTCGAGCGCGCGATCGCGGTGGAGACGGTGCCGCCGCACTTGAGATCGCGAAGCACCGAGCTCTTCGTGGAGGGGGCTGCGAAGCTGGGAATTCGGATGAAGCCCCTCCGGCGCAATACGCGCGGCTGCAAAGGCGCCGCCCGCTGCAATTTCGGATGCCCGCACTTCGCCAAAATGAGCGTCGACGTGTCGTTTTTGCCCGATGCGTGCGCCCGCGGCGCCCGCATTTTGTCGGACGCGCTCGTGGAACGCGTCATCGTCACCGGGGGCCGCGCGGCCGGCATCCGCGGGCGATTCCTCGACGAACGAGGAGAACCCCGAATACCCTTCGAGATCGCCGCCAAGGCGGTCGTCGTCGCTTGCGGCGCGCTCCACACACCCTTGCTCTTGCGGCGGAGCGGTCTGCGCGGTCGCCCTCTCGGTCGGGGCCTCACGCTGCACCCGTCTGTGCGTGTGTACGGAATCTTCGATGAGCGCGTCGACGGGTGGGACGGCGCGTTCCAGAGCGTCTACAGCGACGACTTGGAGCATGACGGGATCACGCTCATCAGCGCCTACGGCACTCCGAACTTGCTGGCCGGCGGGTTCCCGGGCGTAGGGCGCGAGCACAGAACGTTCGTCCATCGAATCCCGCACACCGCAGTCTTCGGCGCGATGATCCACGACGAAGGCGGCGGCAGTGTCCGGCGTTGGATATCGCGCGAGCCCCTCCTCACGTATCGATTGGCGACGCGCGACGGCGAGCGAATGCGGCGGGCCATTCGCGTCCTGGCCGAGATGGCTTTCGCGGCCGGGGCCCACCAGGTGATCCTCCCCGTCTTCGGTGCGCCGCCGGTCGCTTCCACCCACGAGCTCGAAGTGTTCCTCGGGAGTCGGCCGAGCTTGCGCCGGGTCGAGTGTGTTTCTTTTCACCCGCTCGGGTCCGCCAGAATGAGCACCGACCCGAGCCGCGGCGTGGTGAAACCGTCCGGGGAGACCTGGGCCGTGAAAGGTCTGTTCGTCGCCGACGGAAGCGTCTTGCCGAGCAGCATCGGGGTCAACTCGCAGCTTCCGGTCATGGCCGTGGCGCGACAGATCGCGCACCGCATCACGGAGAGCGTTGCTCTCCGCCGCGGATGATCGAGCGCCCTACAGACATTCCAGTCTCCAGCGCTTCTCGCCTGTCGCCATGTCGACGACATAAGGAGGCTGACAATCCTCGTTCGCCGGCATGGTCTCCCGCGGGTCGTACCGTAGAGATGGGACCGGCATGGGCGGGACCGACGCTCGGTTTGCACTTCGGTGCAGTCCAACGACTGCCGGCGCGACGCCAGCCGGGGTCGCCGCCGCCCTCGTGACGAACTCTTGAAAAACCGCCTGGACGGTTCGTTCTCGTCGATCTTCTTCCGCTACGGAGACCGCGGGCTCGGCGGATGGTGAGCGCACGACACGGGGCGGCACGTTCGGTACACGCCGCACAGTCGAAGGAATGGGGGGACTCGGTGGAGTCTGTGTCGCGGCGGGGGCGGGCGCCGACATGAGCACGGCCAACGCGCGCACACCGGGCCGTGCCGCAACCATCCACATCATACCGGTCACGGCAATGCCGAATGTCAAAATGCCTACAACGGCTGCGGCGCCGCGACTTGCCCGGTGACCCGAAGTTTGCGTGCCGGGGCCAAGAGCAAGCGCCACGGGGCGCGTCGTGGTCGTGACTTTGGCATGTTGGGAGCTGACCCGCGGCGGCCCTGGCAGCTCGCCGTCGACAGGACAGTCATGTCGCGTCGGATTCGGCGCGCTCCCCATGGGATGCCCGCGCAGCGCCTGATAAGCGCGCTGGACGGCCTCCTGCATGGCGCCGGCACTGGGCCATCGCAGCTCTTTCGAGAATTCGAGCGCTCGGTCCACGACTCGCGCGACGGCCCTTTCGACATCCGGCGCCACCGACGCGAGCGACGGCGCGCGCCCGTAGGTCGCGTTCAGGAGCTCGTTGTCGGCGGTCCCTCCCTCGTGGACCCCGCGACCCGAAAGAAGGAAAAACATCATCGCGCCGCACGCCCAAAGGTCACTCTGTGCGTCGACATCGCTCGAAAGGCCACGGGCCTGCTCGGGCGGCATGTACGCCGGCGTTCCCGCGACCATGCCGGTCTGCGTGAAACTAGCCTTCGTGGTCATCTCGGGCAGCTGCGCGATGCCGAAGTCGAGGATTTTCACTTGTCCCGTGTGCGTCAAGTACACGTTCTCGGGCTTGAGGTCGCGGTGAACGATACCCTTCGCGTGCACCGCCGCCAGCACGCCCAAGAGCTGATCGGCTATCCATAGCAGTTCGTCCTGCGGAATTCGGCCGCCGAGACGAACGCGTCGCTCCTCGAGGGTCTCTCCGTCGAGGAGCTCGGTGACCAGAAACAGCGATCCGTCCTCCGCCGTGTCGTCATCGATGACCTTGATGACGCCATCGTGCCCCACCGCGTTGGCAATGAAGCCCTCGCAAAGAAATCGTTCTCGTACGAACGAGTTCGTCGACATTTCGGGATGGAGGAGCTTCACGGCCCCGCGACTGCCATTGCGGTGCGTCGCAGCATATACGGCGGCCGCCGCGCCGACGCCGAGCAGCGCATCGAGTCGCCACTTGCTCCGCAGCGAAGTTCCGACGCGCTTCAGCGCCCGCTCGAAAAGCGGATCCGCACCGCTCTCGGGCGATATGTTCTCGGGCGATATGTCGCTTGAGAGCACAGCCGCCCTCGCCAATATTTCGGAGTATTCCGACATTTCGACTTGACCGTCCTCGCACTTCACTGGTGACTACCGACCGGGTTATTCCCCGGAGCGCTTGTCCGCTTCTTCGAAGGATCGCCCCCCGGGGAGCACGGACCTGCACGGCTGGTGCCACGTCTAGGGCGCGGGTTGGACGATCGTGCTGCCGCTGATAGTGACCGCGGTCTGCGCCAGCAGTCTGCCGTCGATTGACGCACCTGTCTCCAGCGCGACCGACGTTTGCGTGAGAATGACTCCCTCGAAGTGCGCGGTCGTGCCGAGCTCCACAAGCCCGGCGACCTGCCAGAAGACGTTCTTGGCCACAGCGCCACCGGTCAGGACGATGTTGGTAGCGCTGCTCACGGTGAGATTCTGACCGATCTGGAAGATCCAGACGTCGGTGGCATTGCCGGCCAGTGTGACCGTCGTCGGGATGAGGAGACCAGTGCCCCACTTGTAGACGCCTGCGGTAAGCGTCATCCCGCCAATATTCCCGGCGCCCAGCTCGGTGAGCTTGGGTGCCCGCCCGGCCGCGTCGGCAAATGCCAGCTGCATGTCGGCAATGGCGGTCGTGAGGTTGGAAGGGCTGGGCGCAGCGTAGTCGGCTGCATACACTTTGCCGGTAACCTGCGGCGAGGTCGAGAACACATTCGTTGAATCCGCGGTCAACGCGAATCCCGTGATAAACGTTGCAGCAGCGGGGCTAACTCCGAGGTTTCCAGTAATCGCCGACGTCGGCACGGTAGAAATTCCGCTTTTTGCGAGGATGGCGTAGTTTCCTGCGGTTCGTAGATTCACCGCAAGAATCGGCGACGCGTCCCCGCCATCTGTCGTGCCAGCGTCCGTCGTAGCACCGTCGGGCGAGTTACCATCTGTCGTGGCACCATCTGGCGTGCCAGGAACCGTAAAAGTACCGTCGGGCGAGCCGCTGCTGCTGGAGGTATTCCCGCCACTGCCGTTCCCTCCATTCGACGTGCCGCCGCTGCTGCTGGCGTCGCCGCTATTGCCGGGTCCTGCCGGCGAGCCACTACTCCCGCAAGAGAACATGGCCACGGCGGGAGCCACGAAAACGAATCGCAAAGAAAAATCCGTAAACCGGTTCACAATTGCCTCCTTCTGTTTTCTTGTGATTGGAGCGCATCAGCACGAAGCAAGCCGAGGGCTGCGAACTAGACGGCGAAGAGCAAGCTGGCGAACGGTCCCCGACATCGCCTGGCGGGCAGGCTCGCGAAGTTCTCGAGCGCCTCAAATGGCTTCGCCAGCCGCACCCTTCGGCTCGCGTCGGAGAAGACAGGCGACGGCGGTCCGCAGGTCGTCGATGTCGAACGGCTTGTCGAAGTAGACGGCTCCGAGCGATCGGGCCTGTCTTCTTGTGGCCTCGTCGCCGAATGCGGTCATGAGGATTACGGGGAGCAACGAGCTTGCGGCCCGCATTTGCTCGACGATCTGCATCCCCGTGCAGACGGGCATTCTCACATCCGAGATGAGAAGGTCGATGAGGTCCTTCCCTTCCACGTGCGGGTATTCTCGTGCGAGCGCGACCAACAGTCTCCCTCCGTCGGTCGCCTCCGACACCTCATAGCCATCATTGCGCAGCGTTTCGACGACGGCACTGCGCATTTCCTCGTCGTCCTCGGCCACGAGAATGCGGGCCGGCCTGTGCACGGGGGGCCCTGTGAGTGCGGTTCGCCACGGGGCAAATTCGAGATCGTTCTCTTTCATGGCGTTGCCTTCAAACTCAGCAAGGTTCGCGCCGCTTGCGCCGGCTATGGCCGTATTCCTCCGCCAAGGCATGGCTCGGGAAACGTCGGGAGCGGTCCCTCGACCTCTGACGCGCGCTCACGTGCAGTTGGCCGCTTGCAAAGCGTTTGGCGAACTCCCCCTCCGCCAAATTGCCAAGGATCTTTCCGAACACGCTAGAGCTGAGAATCTCTCGGGAACTCCCCGCAGATTGCGCGCCCCCGCTTCCGATCGCTCGGGCGATCAGCCATAGTCCTTCCGGAGCCATGGGCTTCGAAAGGAACGCCCTCGAGCCGCCGCCGCCCTGCCTCGAGTGCGGGACCTGCTGCTTCTCGAACCTTGAGACGTCGGTCCGCGTGACGGGCGACGACTACGCGCGCCTCGGCGACGCCGCCGACCGGCTCGTGCACTTCGTGGGCAATCGCGCGTACATGCGCCTCGCCGACGGGCACTGCACCGCACTGCGCGTCGAGCTCGAAGGCCGCTTCGTGTGCACCGTGTACCCCACGCGGCCCGACGCCTGCCGCGACCTCGAACGCGCGTCGCCGCATTGCCAAGGGGAGCTCTTCACGAAGAAGGGGCGCGCGCGCGAACCGCTCGTCGAGCTTCGGAGGAGAGCTCGGTGAAGGCCGCGTGGTGCTTTGTACGCTGATGGGTAGGCGACTGTGGCGTCCTTGGGCGAAGGATGGCCATCGGAGGGGGCCCCCCGGAGGCGAGGGCTCGAAACCAGCGTCACCGGGGGGTGTCGGATCTCTGGGTCTTGTCCTCGGCCGGCGTCACCGCCGCGGGCGGGACGTACGTCGCGAAGTCGCCAATGGATCGCTTGGCGGGGCAGGCCTTGACGATGGGGCAACCCGTACAGTGAACGGCCAGGGCGATGGGGCAGAGGGTCATGCTTTTACCTCGCGGACGACAATACACCCTCGATGGGATCGATCTGCGCGCGATGGAGGCCAAAAGCGGCTGGCGATCTGGACGGTACGCGGAGACCCTCCTGGCTCATCGCTGACCGACGAACACTCCACGCCCTGACGCGCGTCAACCAGCCCTATCCGACGCAGTCGCAGGCAATCAAGGTGACCGCTCGAGCGGGCGTCGAGCACCTCCATCGATCGTCCAGCTCGCTCAGCGGCTCCGTGCGCACTCCGATGTCAACTCGTCGATGACGAGCGAACCCCCGTTCGGGCCAGCCGACGTGCGCTCTTCGTACGCTTACGGGCGATCCGCCGCGGGAGTCATGACTAAGATGCAGCCCCGTGCCGGTGTACTCCCTTGGCAGTTCGCTCGTGTTTCCGCCGCCGGACCACGCGGAGGACGGGCTCCTCGCCGTCGGCGGCGATCTGTCGGCCGAGCGGCTGCTCTTGGCGTACCGCTCCGGGATCTTCCCTTGGTACGACGAGGACCTGCCGATCCTCTGGCACTCGCCGGACCCGCGCTGCGTCCTCGCCGTCGAGCGCCTGCACGTTGGACGGACGCTGCGGCGCGTGATCTCCAAGGGAACCTACGAGGTGCGCTACGACGGTGCGTTCGAGCGCGTGATTCGCGCGTGCAAGGCGACCCCGCGAGCCGGCCAGGACGGGACCTGGATCACCGACGACATGGAACGCGCCTACGTCCGGCTGCACCGCCTGGGCTACGCACATTCGATCGAGGCCTGGCAGGGCGCCGAGCTCGTAGGAGGACTGTACGGAGTGTCGCTCGGTCGAGTGTTCTTCGGCGAATCGATGTTCTCGTGGCAGCCGAACGCGTCGAAGGTTGCGCTGGTGGCACTTGCCGAGAGGATTGGAGCGTGGGGATTCCGCGTCATCGACGCGCAAGTCCCCATGCCGCACACGGTGGCCATGGGCGCCGAGGAGTGGCCGCGCGTGAAGTTCCTCACAATCCTGCGCGAGGAGCTCGGCCATCCCACGCGAAAGGGAAGCTGGGCGACGGCCGAGCCGGAGCTCGAGCCCCCGATGACGGATGTCATCCCTTCGCGAGGATGACGTACACGATTGGAATCGCGCCGCCGAGCAACACGAAAACGGCGCCGCGGCCCACGATCCCCCTTCGGCCCGGGAGCATGAAGATGCCGCTCAGCGCGAGATAAAGAAGCGCCACCGCGTACGCATCGGCAAACGAGGTCCACGCCTTCTTGCCACGATTCAAGTGGAGCCAATTGGCGACGCGAAAGAAGAACCGAGGCTTCTGCGCCTCGTCGACGACATGGCCGGTGGTCGAGGCGGCGTGGAGCGTACGGTGCTCGAAGAGGATCTCGAGCTCGTCGCCTTCGCGGTACACCTCCTTGGGCGTACCGCCGATGCCCAGCTTGTCGAGGACGAGTCGGGACGCCGCCTGGTCGTCCGCGGGAAGAGCGGTTCCGAGCTCGTGGATCTCGCTCGTGCGCACGAAATTCGCATCCCAATCGGCCACATGGTTGACCGCGAGGCCGCTCGCCGCGTACACGACCGTCAGCCCGACGGCGGAGTAACCGACGTCTCGGTGAATCGCTCGAAGCCAGTTGCGGAGGCGAGCCCCGACGCGGCGTGTGGCGGGGGCCGCATCAGCCATACCGCTCCTCTTTCCACGGATCCGCATGGTTGTGGTAGCCGCGCGTCTCCCAGTACC
>CAZVPE010000162.1:0-13834 GCA_964628155.1 uncultured Polyangiaceae bacterium
CCATGCTCCCCGAGCGAAAGCAGGTGCTCATCGTCGATGACGAGCCGAACCTGCGTAGGATCCTCTCCGCCCAACTGACGCGCGACGGCTACGATGTCCTGACCGCGGAGGACGGCGAGCAGGGCTTGCATCTGCTCCGCGAGCACCACATCGACCTCATCATCACCGACTTGAAAATGCCCAAGGTCGACGGCATGACCTTGCTCAAGACCGCGCTCGAGGAAGACGCGGAAATGCCGGTCGTCATCGTCACGGCGCACGGCACGATCGACACGGCCGTCGAGGCGCTGAAGAGCGGCGCGTTCGACTTCGTCACGAAGCCCTTCGACAAGGACGAGGTCCGCCAAATCGTCGGGAAGGCCCTGAAGACGCGCGAGCTTCGCGGGGCCGATGCGACGCCGACGCCGGCGGCCCGCGGGGCGCGCTTCGGGATCATCGGCACTTCCCAAGGCATCACCGACCTCTACGCCATCCTCGAGCGGGTGGCCGACACGCCGACCACGGTGCTCATCACCGGCGAGAGCGGAACCGGCAAGGAGCTCGTCGCGCGCGCGCTTCACGAGCACTCCGGGCGCAAAGACAAGCCGTTCATCAAGGTCAACTGCGCGGCGATTCCGAAAGAGCTCATCGAGAGCGAGCTCTTTGGCTACGAGCGGGGCGCTTTCACCGGGGCGGTGACGAGCAAGCCGGGCCGATTCGAGCTTGCCAACGGCGGAACGCTGTTTCTCGACGAGATAGGAGAGATCCCGATCGAGATGCAGGTGAAGCTGCTGCGCGCCCTTCAGGAGAGCGAGTTCGAGCGCGTCGGTGGCATCAAGACGATCCGCGTCGACGTCCGCCTCGTGGCGGCGACCAACCGCGATCTGAAGAAACTCATCGGAGCCGGAACGTTTCGAGAAGACCTCTTCTATCGCCTCAACGTCGTGCCGATACGGCTCCCTGCGCTGCGCGAGCGGACCGTCGACATTCCGCTTCTCGGGGAGCATTTTCTCACGAAGTTCAACGAGCGCCTGAAAAAGAAAGTGGAAGGCGTCGAGCCCGACGCGATGGAGGCGCTCGCTCAATACCCCTGGCCGGGGAACATCCGCGAGCTCGAGAACGTGATCGAGCGCGCGGTTCTCTTCTGCGACACCCAAAAACTCCGCGCGGCCGACTTGCCCCCCGAAATCCGCGGCATTCCCGCCATGGCCAATGTCCCGCTTCCGCAGGCAGACCTGCAGGCCGCGCTTGCCGGCGAAGGGGGCCTGAAAGGCCACGTCAAGGTGGCCATGAGCCGCCTCGAGAGAGAGCTCGTGAGCCGGGCGCTTCAGCAGACCAACGGGAATGTCACGCACGCGGCGCGGCTTCTCAAGATCTCGCGAAAAGGGCTGCAGTTGAAGATGAAGGAGCTCGGCCTTCGCGAGGGCGGAGCCGACAAGAGCGAATGAGCATGGCGGCCGCTCATCTCGTTTCGGACCGGTACCAAACGGACTCCGTCAACGAGGCGATGTGTGCAGGGCCCGTTCCGCAGCAGCCGCCGATGACCGAGGCCCCGGCGTCCACCCATTGGGCCGCGAGGACGGCGTATCGTGAGGCGCCTTCCGCGTCCCAGCCCCAACCGATGCAATCCGCCTCGCTGCCCGCGTTCGCATAGGCGCCGAACGGGACGCCCACGCGCCCGAGCGCATCGAGGTAGCGGAGCGTGCGTGTCGCCGGCGTGCAGTTGACCAGTACGACGCGAGCGCCCTCGGCCGCGCACCGCGCCGCAGCGCTGCCCATCGCCTCGGGCGTCATCAGCGACCCATCGGGTCCGCCTGTGAATGCGACCCACGTCTCTGCCCCGGTGCGCACGGATTCGCGCACCGCGGCGGCGGCTTCGTCGGCGTGCGCAAATGTCTCGCACAGAAGGATGTCGACGCCGGCCTTTGCGAGCGCCCGTGCCAGCTCGGCGTGTTCGGAAGCGGAGGCAGCCCCTGGGCTTCGGTCGGGGCGATAGCAGTCTGCCAGCGGGGCGATCGAACCGGCGACCCGCTGGCCCGCCGGAACATTGTCCTTCGCGATTTTCACGGCGCGGCGCGCGAGCGCTTCCCAGCGTTCCCCGACGTCCCGTCGCTTGGTCCGGAAGGTATTCGCCGTATGGACGACGGCCCCGGCGGCGGCGTAGTCGCGATGAATCGCTGCGACGACGTCGGGAGCCACGTCGAGCGCGAGGGCGCTCCACGCGCCGTCATCCATCGGCACTGCGCGACGAGTGAGCTCCGTACCCATCGGCCCGTCGAGAATGATGACGCTCATGTAGGGTAGGCTTGCGTGGGCGGCCGGCCGGCGCCAAGCTGAAAGCTGCTCACCCAATCCCGGAGGGGAAAGGCCATGATCGGTGGACGCGGAGACGACCCAGTGGACTTGGAGTGCCCGGAGTGTGGTGCGCGCGTCCACACGACAGTGAAAGCAACCGAGGCGGGTAAGGTACGATGCCCCCGCGGTCACGAGTTCGCCGTAATGGGCGTGCTCGGCGGAATCGGGGGACCAAGCGAGCCAAAACGGCGCTGACGGCTGCGACTTCGACGAGGGCATTCCCCCGGCACGGCGCTCGCTTGTCCATTCCCCTCCGAGGGAAGTGCTCCGCCGTACCATTGCAGTGACCTGTTTCGTTGCCTCTTTGGGAACAGGGGCCGCGGATTCCGTACGCGATCCCGGCGTGTGCCCGGGGGCGTGTGACAGGCCGATCACGTATTCGCTGGACCCACAGTTCAGCGCCGACGAGAAAGCACTCGTCGAAGAGGGCATGCGCGTCTGGGAACGCGGGACCGGGGGTCGCGTTCGCTTCGAACCGGGCGGACGCGATCTGGTCATCTCGAGGCTCGAGCGGTCCGACGAGCTGAAGCCTTGGGACCCGGACTGGCAGCGCCACGTGGCCCTGACGAAGGGCGGGCGGATTTGGATCGTGGCCACACGCGTGGACGATCCCGGAGAATACCGCGCGCTCGTGGTGCATGAGCTCGGGCATCACTTGGGCATCGGACACATCGAAGACACGCCCGCCACGTACATGCACAGCACGATCAACGACACTCCGCAGGAGCTATGGGCGCACGCCCGCCTCCCCGAGCGGGACGGGCGCGCCTTCTGCGAAGTGCGCCCTTGTACGTGCGCCTATTGAGCCAATCTCTCCCGTCGGTCAGTCGTAGTACTCGTGGCCGATGTGGGTGATGAGCTCTTCGCCCATCAACCACCGCAGCGTGTTCTTCAGCTTCATGAGCTGAATGAAGAGGTCGTGCTCGGGGCGGAGCCCCGGCGCGGTCATCGGGCTCTTGAAGTAGAAGGACAGCCACTCCTGCGTTCCGCGGAGCGATGCGCGTCGCGCAAAGTCCAAGAAGAGCGCCAAGTCGAGCACCACCGGAGCCGCCAAAATCGAGTCGCGACAGAGGAAGTCGATTTTGATCTGCATCGGGTAACCGAGCCACCCGAACAAGTCGATGTTGTCCCAGCCTTCCTTCTCGTCACCCCGCGGCGGGTAATACTCGATCCGCACCTTGTGAAAGAGATCTGCGTAGAGTTCTGGATAGGCCTCCCGTTCGAGGATGACGTCGAGCACGCCGAGCTTGCTCGCCTCCTTCGTCTTGAAGGACGCCGGGTCGTCGAGCACTTCGCCGTCGCGATTGCCCAAAATGTTCGTCGAAAACCACCCTCGCACGCCCAGCATTCGCGCCTTGAGCCCGGGGGCAACGACCGTCTTCATCAGAGTCTGGCCGGTCTTGAAATCCTTTCCAGCGAGCGGAACCTGTCGCTCGCGAGCGAGCTGCCACGCTGCCTGGAAGTCGACGCACAGGTTCGGCGCGCCGTTCGCGAACGGAATCCCTTCCTTCAAAGCCGCCCAGGCATAGAGCTGTGAGTTCGTGATGCTTGGATGGTTTTCGTAGAGGCCCTGCTCGAAAGCCGAGACCGACTCGTGAACGCCGCATGGCGAAGTGAACGTCTCGGTCGAGCCGCACCAAATGCAGACGGCGCGACTGCACTCTCGCTCGCGGACGAAGCGACGCATGTCGTCGCGTATCTGTTCGACCATTTCCGCTTTGGTGCGGCCACTCTTGACGTATGTCCCCGTCAAGCGCCGGACGTATTCGGGATAAAAAGCGCCCGGCATCGGCTGGATGAGCTCGAGCTCGCGGCGCACACTGTCGAGGTGTTCGCGACGAAGCACGTTTGCCTCGACGGCTCTGTCGTATGCGTGCCCCGGGAATACGTCCCAGCCCCCGAATACGAGATCCTGAAGGGAAGCGAGAGGCACGAAGTCGCCGATTTTGGGCGCTCGGCCGCTCGTGCGGCGTCCCAGCCGAATCGTCGAAAGTTGGGTGAGCGACCCGAACGGCCGGCCCAGACCCCTCCGCGCGAGCAGCACTCCCGCGACCGTCGTCGTCGCCACGGCGCCCATTCCGGGCAGAAGCACGGCCAGTCTTCCTTCAGCAGGGCGAATGTGAGTTGGTCGATTCACGGTGGGCGCCTCCATTGGTTTTCGACAAGCCCGGCTGAACGGGAGCTTGTCCTCCGCGTGGCTCGTGCGTTGCACGCCGCACGCCTACGGATAAACCGGTGCGCTCACCCGCAGTTCCGCGCTGCGCCGGACGGCGTGAAGGGACTCACGGCGTCCTGGGCGCTGTCTTCCGCGAGACCGTCTCTTCCGTGTGTCAGTCTGCCACGCTGAGTGGGCACGGCACGTGAGAGGCGGCCGAGGCGTACTCGTGGCGCGGCCGGGAATGAACCGTGAATCAAGCAGCCAGTCCGGCATACCGAAGAAGTGCGTCGATGCTGGGGCGTCGACCGCGGAAATCGACGAACAGGTCCATCGCCTCGCGCGAGCCGCCCTGCGCAAGTACCGTTTCCCGGAAGCGCCGCCCCGTCGATTGTGCGAACGACGTTTCTTCGAATGCGGCGAATGCGTCGGCCGAAAGAACCTCGGCCCATTTGTAGCTGTAGTAGCCCGCCGCGTAGCCGCCCGCGAAGACGTGGGTGAAACTGTTGGGCATTCGATTCCAAGGGGGTGGCGGAAAGACGCTCACTTCGCCGCGCACCTGATTCAACGTCGCGAGGACTCGAGCGCCGGCCTGAGGGTCGTAGTTCCGGTGCAACCGCAGATCGAAGAGTGCGAATTCGATTTGGCGCAGGGTCGCCAGACCCGCCTGGAACGTGCGCCCGGCTCGAACTTTCTCGAGGAGCGTCGTCGGTAGCGGCTCGTCGGTTTGAAAATGGCGCGCAAAGAAGCGCAGCGTTTCCTCGTGGTAACACCAATTTTCCATGAACTGACTCGGTAGCTCGACTGCGTCCCACGCAACGCCCCGGATCCCGGAGACCGATCCTTCGTCGACGCGCGTCAGCAGGTGGTGAAGCCCGTGACCGAACTCGTGGAAGAGCGTCAGTAGCTCGTCGTGCGTCAGGAGCGCGGGTTGCCCCGGCAGGGGCGGTGCGAAGTTGCAGGTGAGGTAGGCCGCAGGGTGCTGCAAGCCCGAACGAGTCCGTCGGCGGCCGACGCACTCGTCCATCCACGCGCCTCCGCGCTTGTCCTCGCGAGCGTACGGATCGAGGTAAAAGACGCCTATCTGCGTCCCATCTTCCTCACGAAGCGCGTACGTCGTCACGTCGGGGTGCCAGGTAGGGATCCCATCGATTCTCTCGATGGTCACCCCGTAGAGCTTCTTCACGAGCGCGAACATCCCGGCGATCGCGCGGTCCGCGGGAAAATAGGGGCGAAGCTCGTCTTCCGAAAAGCCGAGCTTCCGTTGCCTCAGCTTCTCCGAGTAAAAGGCGACGTCCCACGGTTGAAAGTCGGCGAGGCCGTCGAGCTCCAGTGCGAACGCCTTGAGTTCGGCGAGCTCCGTCTCGGCGCGCGGGCGGGCGCGAGCCAAGAGGTCGAGCAAGAACTTCTCGACGTCGTCCGGCGCTCCAGCCATCTTGGTGGCGAGGGACATCTCGGCAAAGCTTTTCAAGCCGAGGAGCCGGGCTTGCTCGTGGCGCAGGCCTAGGATCTCATCCATGAGCGGCGTATTGTCGTACTTCCCCGCGAGCGGCCCCTGATCCGATGCGCGGGTTCCGTACGCTTCGTACAACTCCCGGCGGAGGTCGCGGTCCGCCGCGTAGCTGATGACCGCGTCGAAGCTCGGAAAGTCGAGCGTCAAACGGAACCCTTCCAAGTTCTTGGCGACCGCCTTCGCATGCGCTGCCGCCTTGCCTTGCTCCGTCATGCCGGCCAGCAGCGACTCTTGCGTGACGTGCTTGCTCCACGCCTGCACCGAATCGATCACATTTTCTTCGAACTTCGATTGCAGCTCCGAGAGTCGTAGGGCAATCTCCTTGAAGCGCGCCTTGCCTTCCGGCGGCAGCGCGGCGCCGGAGAGCTTAAAGTCGCGGATCGCGTCGCGGACGACTTTCTGGCGCGGGTGCGACAGCGTGCCGAAGGCGGGGCTTTCGGCCAGCTTCTCGTACGTTCGAAACAGGGCCTCGTTTTGAGCGAGCTCCATCCGGTAGGCGGTGATCTTGGGCAGCGCGGCGTTGTAGGCCTTGCGCCATTCCGGCGTGCTCGTCACGCCGAACAAGTGTGTCACGGGACCCCATACGCGCGCCAGTCGGTCCTCGATCTCTTCCAGAGGGTCGAGCAGGCTTTCCCAAGGGCCGCGCTCGATGGCTTCCTCAGCATTGAGGAAGAGCGCTTCGAGACGCGCGCGGTTCTCCGCCAGTACCGTGTCGACCGCCAAGGCAGTTTGCTCGGGTCGAATGCGGTCGAAGGCGGGCAGCGCGCCCGAGGCCGTTATGAAAAGCAGGGGGTTGTCCGTAGGGGTGGAAGCGGTCATGGTCTTAGCGACGTATTGTCGCTGTGTACGGGGGTTCGTGCGAGGTATTTGCGCAGGCATTTGCGCAGCCTGATTTCCCGCGGTTTGCGCAGGCCGCGCGAGCAGCGAGAGAGTCCGCACAGTGTGCGTCGCGTGCGTCGAACGGAGACGGATATTGATCCTGGCGGCGCACGAGAAGTCACATAGACTATCTACGTCGCGGTAGTTCCGCTGACTTCGAAGTATTGTATTTATCGAGAGACGCGGCGGCCAACGGCAAGGGGAGTCTGACGGATGAGAGTATCGATTATCGGCGTCACCGGAATGCGTAGCCTTGGAGCGCTGGGGGCCCTTCTCGCCATGGCAGGCGGGTGCGGCTCGTCGGCGTCCCAAGGAACCGCGGATGGCGGGGCCACCGGCTCGAACGTCGGAAGCGGGGGCGGCGCGGGGAGCGGTGGCGGCGCCGCCGGTTGCGGCCTTCTCTGCCCGCCGGGCAATTCGTCGTCCGGCGCATCCAGTTCGGGAGGCAGCGCTGGTGCGTCCTCGGGCGCAATGGCGACCACGGCGGCCGTCGGTGGCGTCAGCGCTCCCGATTGTCCTGGGTGCCAGTTTCCGGCTCCAAGCGCCTCCGACTGTGGGAGCGCTCCGGCAATCAAGATCGTGTACCCCAACGACACGGTGCTCGTTCCGCCGAACCTGAACGTGATGTCCGTGCAATGGACTCCGTACGGCGCGCCGTTCACGAGCTTCGAAGTCGACTTCAGTCAATCTGCGCAACCGCCCAACACCGACTGGCGGATCGTCACGGCATGCAAGACTCAAACGACGGACGCGCAGGCCAACGCCCCCTCGAGCGGCTGCGAGCTCACGATCGACCCCCTCTCCTGGAGCAAGCTCGTGGCGGCGAACCGCGGCCTCGGCAACGCGATGACCATAACGGTGCGCGGAACGACGGACGGCAAGTGTGCTTCGAAGTCGAACGTCGTTCACATGTCGATCGCCGAGGAGGACTTGCTCGGCTCCTACTACTACTGGAAGTCGACGATATCGTCTGCCGGCGTCGGCGGGCAGATATGGGAGAAAGTCTTCGGCGATCTCGCCAACGCCGAAAAGAACGCCACGTCCGCCGTGACGCTCACCGCGGGGACGTTGAGCGCGACCTGCAACGGTTGCCATGCCCTGTCGCGCGACGGCAAGCGTATGGTCGTCTACTCGGACGACGACGACTCGGACGACGAGTACAGCGACATCGGCGGTTCCTTGCTCGACTTGACGACCTCTCCGAATGCCACCGAGCTGGGTGTCGGCGTCAATGGAAGTCGCGCAGGGGGACAGCCTCCCGGGTTTACGGCGATCAACCCTCTGGCGTCGTTCTACGTCACGTCGAACGGCATACCGTTGAGTGGGGTGGGTGCGCTCGGGTCGGCGTCGACCACGTCGGCTGGCTATCAGGCCGCCGTTCCGACCAACGGCTGGTCCGAGTGGAACGCGCAAACGGGCAGCTGGGTGGGGCCGGTGACGGTTGGCGGCGCGCAGTCTCGGCCGACGATGCCCGACTGGTCCGTCGACGGGAGCTCCGTCGTCTACGTGCAGCCCAGCGCAGTTGCGATTTGGGACATGAACGGCAGCACGGCGTTCACCGGCGCCCGTCAGGACGACGATCACATCTTCGGCGGGAGCCTCTACACCGTGCCCTACATGGGCAACGGGACGTTCGGCACACCGACGGTGTTTCTCCAGTCGGGAGGCGAGAACAACTATTACCCGAGTTACTCGCCCGACCAGCCGATGTCTTACGTGATCTTCAATCGCGCACCGCTCGACATGAGCGCCGGATCGGTCACTGGCTGCACCACGGGTACCTCGCCGATGTGCCCGAACGACAGCTTTTCGAACCCGGCTGCGCGTTTGATGCTGATGAAGAACGTGGCCAACTCGAAGCCAATCGACTTGGAGCGCGCCAACGGCACCGCCGCGGCTTCCCCACTTCCGTGGTCGAACTCGTACCCGCGCTGGGCCCCGTTCGTGCAGAACTATCACGGCAATAAATTGCTATGGTTCACGTTCTCGTCGACGCGCGACTACGGTGTGCGCGTCCTCAACCACAAGACGGGGATGTATCAATGCTACCCCGCCGACGCATACCAAACGCCAGGGGGCGCCCACAGAGCCGCGTTCGCGAGCGAGTGCCAAGAACCGCAACTCTGGATGGCGCCGATCACCTTTACCGAGGCGCAGGGTGCCGGCGCCGATCCATCGGGCGTAGCGTTCTGGATCCCCTACCAGGACTTGACCACGCACAACCACACCGCCCAGTGGACCCAGCAGCTCACGACGATTCCCCCGCCCGTGGGCAAGTGCACCTGCGTGCCCGAGGGTCAGGCCTGCGCGACCAGCCAGTGCGGTTGTTGCACCGGGCTGACGTGCGCTGGAAGCGGTACCTGCATCAGCGCCGTTCAATAGCTGCCGTTCCCATCGCCGCCGCCGCGGCGCTCCCCGTTGCCTTCGTTCGAGAAATGGGTCATTATGACCTTTGTGCGAAAAGCCTCCGTCGCCAACGCCAAGGCGCATTTCTCCGAGCTTGTCGACCTCGCCGAGCACAAGGGCCAACGCGTCTTGATTCTCCGCCACGGCAAGCCCGCCGCGGCAATCGTCCCGGTGGACGTCGCGATAGGGGAGCGACCGCGGATGACGCTCGAGGCGTTCGACGCGCTCCTCGACCGTATGATGGCCACGGCACCCGAAACGACGATGACAATCGAGGAGGCGCTCGGCCGCGATCGCCTCGACGATATCCACTGATGCGGCTGGTGCTCGACGCGAGCGTCGCGATCTCGGCGCTCCGGCCGAAGGAGCCCAGCTATCAAGCGGCTCGCGCCCGGCTGCGACGGCTTGCGAACGGCGACGACCTCGCGGTCATCCCGTCGCTATTCGTTGCCGAGGTGGCGGGGGCACTTTCGCGGCTAGGGTTCGACCCCGCGGCGATCGAGGCGTTCGTCGGGGCGCTGACTGCTCTGCCCCATCAAGTCGTGACTGTAGGGTCCAAGCGCGCGCTCGCGGCGGCGCGCATCGCGGTTGCGACGAAGCTGCGCGGCGCGGACGCGACCTACGTATGGTTGGCCGCGCGTGAAGGTGTGCCGGTCTGTACGCTCGATCGGGAGATCATTGCGCGCGGCGTGGCGGCTTGCCAGGTGATCGAGCCCTAGCCGGCGCTCAGGCGGCGGGCGCCCAGGGCGTTGTGACGGTTTTTCGATCCACTCGCGGGCGGCGGCGTCGCTGGCGGAGGCGCCAATCGGAGGGAGCGGCTTTCCGTCGGCCGGTGTGACAGATCTGCGTCCGACAGTGGCCGGTGCCGGCGCCGATCCATCGGGCGTAGCGTTCTGGATCCCCTACCAGGACTTGACCACGCACAACCACACCGCCCAGTGGACCCAGCAGCTCACGACGATTCCCCCGCCCGTGGGCAAGTGCACCTGCGTGCCCGAGGGTCAGGCCTGCGCGACCAGCCAGTGCGGTTGTTGCACCGGGCTGACGTGTGCTGGAAGCGGTACCTGCATCAGCGCCGTTCAATAGCTGCCGTTCCGGTCAAGGATCCTGAACGACGAGGGCCAGCGCGAAGCCGTCATGCCCTTTGCTGCCCACGGTCTGCATCGCCGTGGCGCTGACGCGCGGGTCGGCGGCGATTTGCTCGTAGAGTCGACGGGTCCCGCCGACGGCCGGATCGCTGCTCTGCGCGTCGAGGATCGCTCCGTCGCGAACGACGTTGTCGACGATGATTAGGCTACCGCGACGCGAAAGCCGGACAGCCCAAGCGAAGTAGTCCGGGTTGTGGACCTTGTCGGCGTCGATGAACGTGAGGTCGAAGGGGCCGCGGCTTTCCGACGCGAGTTGGGGCAGCGTATCGAGCGCCAGACCGACACGAATTTCGACGAGGCCGGCAAGGCCCGCGCGAGCGATGTTCGTCCGAGCGATTTCCGCGTTCTTGGGGTCGGCCTCCAACGTGACGAGGCGGCCGTCGGCGGGCAAGGCGCGCCCGAGCCAGATCGTGCTGTAGCCGCCGAGAGTCCCGATTTCGAGCACCGAACGCGCCCGTTGGAGCCGCGCCAGCAAGAAGAGGAGCTTCCCCTGGTTGGGAGACACGTTGATCGCGGGTAGGCCGGCGGCGTCGCTCGCAGCGAGCGCCGCATCGAGCACCGGATCGCCACAAACCAGGCTATCGGTGATGAAGCGATCGACCGCGGTCCACAGTTCTTGCGTCATGAGTTCCTCGTCGTGGAAAGCGCCACTCTACACCGCGGCTAACCGCTCGGTTCGACCTCCACGAGGTAGCGAAGCACGAGATCGACGAGCTCTTCCACGAGCGCCTCCTCCCCGACGCTGGGCGGACGTTCCACCAGGTTCGCCAGCATCGTCGCGCGAACCGAGTGGAACGCGACGAACGCAGCCGCCTCGACGTTGGGGCGGCGCACCGGTGCCCTGGACGCACCGAGAAACCGCCGAATGATGGCAAGCACGCGCGTGTCGAACGCGTGCACGCGGTCGGCCTTGGCGACGCGCAAACCCTCGATCGCCAACACCCGATGCAAGCCGGGGGACGCCGCATAGAGTCGGCCGAGCCCCCGGACGACCGCCGTCACGGTTTCTCGCGGCGTCTGCGTATGATTGCCGTCTGCCAGCACGTCTTGCATGAGCCGGATGGCGCGTTCGAACTCTCTATCTTGAAGCGCATCGAGGATGGCGTCGCGATGCGAGAAATACTGGTACAAGGACCCAACGCTCACTCCGGCGACCTCGGCAATCCGGGTGGTGGAAGCGGCGTCCAGGCCCTCTCGATCGAGCACCTGAACGGTGGCCTCGAGAATCGCATTGACCGTTGCCTGCGCGCGCGCCTGGCGGGGTCGTTTCCGGGACGGGGCCTTCGAGCTTCGGCTTCTCACCGGGACCCGCTCGGATGTCCGGTCGAGTCCGGGTTCACGACAGAGCCGCCCCGAGCTTCGGATCGATAGGCGGGTCGTACGGGGCGCGGCCGATCTGCCGCGTCCGGAAACGCGGCCAGAATGCGCCGAGGACGTACGCGCGGAGACAGAACCAGAAAACGCTGGGCTGTCGCAGCTCGGGATGGATGTCGCTGGCGATCCGTTCGAAAAGGTCCGGCAGCTGGCTCCAGTGCGCGCCCGGCTGCTCGTGGTGCGCCGCGTGCAACCCGCTCTGGAAGACCAGCCAATTGCCGATGGGTCCGACGAAATTGCGCGAATGGTCGTGCGCAGACCAAGGGTCGCAGTGGACGTGCTGGACGTAATTGATGAACATCATTCCCCAGAGCCCCATCGCGGCCGAGGCGCCGAACCCGCAAGCGTACACGACGACGCCGCGCCTCCACCCGTAGAGAGCCACGGCCAGCGCCAACAAAGCGGCGTGGGCAAAGCCGACGCTGAGCGTTTCGCCGACGATGCGCCGATAGAGCCCTGGACTCGTGGCTCGGGCTCGCCGAATGAAGTCGTCCGTGAGCGGCTTCTGCCAGTACGCCGAGACGAGAAACTGGGTCGAGGCGACGAGCCACGTGTTTCTTTTCGAGTAACGCCAAGTGATGGTCGCATCCCCGGCCCGGTTGACGAACTTATGGTGATTGAAGTTGTGGCTCGGAATCCAGGCGAACGTGGGAAAGCCGTAGAACACCGAGAGCCAGGCTGCGTACAACGCATTCATGGTGCGCCCTTCGAACGTCGGGCAATGGTTCTGATTGTGCGCCAAGACTCCCGCGCAAAAGCCGAGGTAGAGGCTCGCCGGGAGCAGCCAACCGGTGGTGCCGGGAGCGACGTAGGGTGCGAACGCGACGACCGGGAAAAATACGAATGCCCACAAGAGGGTCCTTCTGTCGGCGCGAAAACGGAGTTTCATCACTGCCTCCTTCAATTGCAAAGTATTGCGCCGGACTCCGACCCGATCCATTCGCATTTTCAGCTGTGGGGGCGCCGGAGTTCTTTCGAGCTGAGCTACCGCGTGCCTTCCCGGTTCTCCGATCTCGGCGACCAAACGGGATTCGCCTTTTGACCGCGTTCGTCGGGGCCGCTCGGCGGGTGCAGTCGAAAGGCCCGCACGTCGACCGAAATGCGGAGGGCATCAAGTTTCGTGACGCGCCGGATCGATTCTGGGCTAGCCTCCGGCCCCTACGCGAATGAGCACGATTCATTTCATAGGCGGCGAAAAGGGCGGCGTCGGAAAGTCGGTGGTCGCCCGGCTGCTCGCGCAATATTGCATCGACCACTCGATCCCCTTCGTCGCGGTGGACGCCGACGCCTCGCATTCGAGCCTGCGTCGCTTTTACGGGGACTACACTCGTTCGGTCGATCTGGCGCGAGACGAGAGCATCGACGACATCATGGCGCTTGCCACGGAGACCGATCGGCGAGTCGTGGTCGACCTCCCGGCGCAGAGCGAGCGGGCTCTGTCCTCCTGGTTCAAGGGAGCCGGCATCGTCGACCTCGCGCGCGAGTGCGGTGTCAACCTGGTTTTTTGGCACGTCATGGACGACGGCAAGGACTCCACGATGGCGCTCGACCGGCTGCTCGAGGGCTACGGGGCGGCAGCGCGCTATTGCATCGTGAAGAACTTTGGTCGCGGCAAGGACTTCTCTTTCTTCGAAAGCTCGCCGGCGCGTGCGCGAGCGCTGGCACTCGGGGCGTCCGTGGTAGACTTGCCCGAGCTCCAAGAGACGGCCATGCGCAAGATCGATCGATTCGACGCCAGCTATTGGGCGGCCGCCCACAACAGCGTCGTGGGAGCCGACGCGTTTACGCGCATGGACCGCCAGCGGGTCAAAGTCTGGTTGCAAACATGGTTCGCCGAACTCGCGTGCTTGACTGACGTCGTGTGAAGGGTCCGAGCGAAATGGCCGGCGCCAACTCGCGTATGACCACCGGCGCCTGGTTGGTGTTGGCGCTGCTGGGCGTGCTGCTCGCCTTTGGCTGCGGCTCCAGGACGACTCTCGACGATAGGCCGAGAGGCGGGAGCCTCGGGACCGCGGTTGTCACCGG
>CAZVPE010000163.1:0-13691 GCA_964628155.1 uncultured Polyangiaceae bacterium
TCTCCGCTTGCGGAGAGGGGCCGGGGGTGAGGTCCTCTGGGGAAGGAGAGGGCGCACGGGCGTGGGCCTTTTCTCAAAGGCCGAGCGCCATGTGACGAATGATGAGACGCCAAGTTGGCAGCGAAGGCGGGGCCGGGAGCGCAACGCTACCGCGCCCGGATGCGCGCCTTGTTCAGCGCGTCTTGGACCATCACCTGCTGCTCCTCGGGGTCGGCCCAGCGGCGCTGCTGATGGGTCGACAGCTGGTGGAGAGGGTCGAAGTACATGAATAGCTGGCCGGGCTTGACGCTGGGTGCGGCAAAGACGCTGATGCCCGTGTCCCTGTCGTAGTACTCGTGCGAGTGCGCGTCGCGCTTGCCCCCACCCCCGGGGGCGTCGACCACGAACGTGGGGGTGTTGAAACCGGCGGTGATGCCGCGCACGTGCTTCTCGATGTGAAGCGCCGTGTCGACGCTCGTCCGAAGGTCCTCGACGCCTCGAACCATGTCGTGGACGTACACGTAATACGGATGGACGCAGACGTGCCCGAGCCGCTTCACGAGGAGCGCCATCGTTTCCACGGTATCGTTGACGCCGCGAATGAGGACGGTCTGGTTTCGCACGACAATCCCGCGCTCGAATAGGCGCGCCATGGCGGCTTCGGTGATGCCCGTAATCTCGTTCGGGCTGTTGAAATGCGTGTGCAGCGCGACGTCCTTGCCGCACTTTCGCCCCTTTTCGACGACGCGCGTCAGCGCATCGACCCACGCCTCGTCGGTGAGGATCTTCATCGGCATGACCGCGGGCCCTTTGGTGGCGAAGCGCAGCCGGCGCACGTTGGGGATGGCGAGCAAGGCCTCGCCAATCTCCAGGACATGCTGCGGGCGAAGCTGATAGGCGTCGCCCCCGCTGATGACGATGTCTTCGAGTTCGGGGCGCGACGCGATGTACTTGTACGCGCGGCGCCAGCGATCGTCGTTGGGGCGCAGGTGCACCTTCTCGACCTCGTTCGTGTCGAGCCCGATGGCGTACGATCGGGTGCAAAAGCGGCAATACACCGGGCAGGTGTCGAGAGGCAAAAAGAGGGCTTTGTCGGTATACCGGTGGGTGAGCCCGGGCACCGGCGCATCCGCCTGCTCGTGGAGCGAGTCGAGCCCGAGCTTGGGATGGTCGGGAAGAAGGCGGGATGCCAGAGGGAAGAACTGCGTGCGAAGCGGATCTTCGTAGGGACGCTCCCAGTCGATCAGCGAAACGATGTAGGGGCTGACGCGCACGCTCATCGGCGCGCGAGTCATGCCGTTCTCCAGGTCCTCGACAAACCCGGCGGGGACCATTTCCTGGATGGTCTCGACGAGCTTGGAGACTTTGGTGATCGAGTTCTTGGCCTGCCACGTGTGGTCGAGAAACGTCGCTTCGTCGACCGTCCGGTACGCGGGAATCTTCTGCCACCACGGACCCCGGTTGAGCTCTTTGTGCGCGAGGGCCGAGGCGTCGGCGGGAGGCTTCTTGGCCGCGATGGGCTGCTCGTCGAGGAGGACCGGAAGCGGCTGCGTGGACATGCTCGCTTTAGCTTAGTTCCCATCCAGAAAGGGGCGAGTCGGCAGTAGCGAGCCGGTCTCCGCGGCGGCGGGCGCAGGGACATTCGGCCCGGAAGAAGCCCGTAATGGGGGGAGAAGCGTGGATCACGACCGGCGCTCCTCAGCCGTCAGTATTTTGCGCGATATCCATCGCGACTCGGCGTCTTCCGCCTCGATCGACGTTTGATACAGTACGGGCGGACATCTAGCGGGAGGCGGGCGCGTGCGCTGCGGCGTATGCTTTCGCCCGCTCCAGGATTCGAAGGGTATCCGAGACGCGGTCGCCGCTCAGCGTCACGTGGAAATTGCCGTCTTCGGGCTTCACTTCGATCTCCAACCATGAATCGGGCAGGCCGAATGGATCGTTCGGTATCCGTGACGCGTCCACCTCGCCGTCGAGGACGCGTAGGTTGTGGCATCGAAGAATCCGATCGAAGCGCGAAAGATTGATTCCTTGCGGCGGCCGCACGACGAGCTTCACCGAGCGGATCTGGCACGTGCCTCTGCAGGGATCCTGGTAACGTGTGGCGCCCGCGCTCAGGACCGTCGTCCCATCCACGACTCTTGCTTCTTCCTCGGCCGGCAGGGCGTCGCCGCACTCGGCCGCTTCTGCGCTCGCTGCGCGCGCCGGCAGCGGGACCCGTGCTGCGCACCCGAACGCCAGAAGCACCGCCCCGGCCATCGCAGCTTCGCTGATCACTTTGTCGACGCCGACGCTCACGGTGAAGAGTACGGTCGGGCGCCGGCAAAGGTTACGCGACAGGTAGTCCAGGCGAACGGGCGCTCCGTGCTATGCATGCTAGCGGATGTTCTCGATGGCCGCGGTACGTTGGCCAACCCGGCCTTGGCGGATCGGGATGCGCCCCTTTTTGTTGTCGGCTCACACGAGCTTCCCGACGACGGAAGCGGCACTGTGGAAACGTCGCGTCTTCCAAAGAATCCGTGCGGATGGGCTAGAGTCGCGGCATGAGCAACACGGTACTGGTCTCTTTGCTGGCGGCCACGGTTACGGTGCTACTCGTCGGATGTAGCCGGTCTAGCGCTACGCCCGTGAATGGGCCGGACGGGCAGCCAGGTTGGTTCAACGTCTCGTGCAAGGTGGAGCGGGGGAACTGCGATAAGAAAGCGAACGAGGTCTGCCCGCGTGGCTACGAGCTCGTCGACATGAGCGAGACCGCAGGGCCGCAGTTTGGAAACTACTACAAGTCCGCTTACGTAGTTACCAACTACGGCGGGTACATGCTGATCAAGTGCTATGGGGACGCAGCCGCGGTCGCAGACGGTGGTGACGATGGCGGCTAAATCGCCCGTGACCGACGACGTCTCAATCGCCGAGCTACGCGAGTCCGTCTAGCGCGCGTTCCCATAGCGGTCGGCCGCGAGGCGGAGCTCGCTCGCAATGTCGTCCACGAGCTCCCGCGGCTCGAGCACGCGCGCGGCCGCGCCGAATCCGAGGATCCAACTCCGTATTTCGCCGAGGATTTCGGGCGCCTCCGGTACGCTTAACGAGAGCCGCACGCGGCCGTCGGGAGCGACCGCAACTTTCTGCGACGGGTGCACGCGCCGCATTCGCACCGCGTCGGCAGCCCGCGACTCGAACTCGACGATCACCCGCATCGATCGGGCCGCGCGCGCGAGGCCGAAGTCTCCCTGGATCCAATCGACGATCCGGAAATCGGAAGGCAGGTCGAAGTGCCCGTGCTCGCCCGCAGCGAGCTCGCTCATGCGGTCGAAGGCGAACGCCTGCGTCACACCCCGTTCCGCGTCGCGTGCGACGCAGGTCATGGCGCCGCCGTGAATGACGAGCGCGTAGGGGTGAGCCCTCACTCGCCCTTCTTCGCCCGACGCGTCGCGGTATCGAAAGGTCAGAACGCTGAGTTCCGCCATCGCCTGAAAGGCCGCGTCGACGTCCTCGCTTCGGTTGGCGTAACCCCGGGCAACCGGCGGGACGTAGAGGAAACGCTCTTCGAGGCGCGCACGGCTGGAGATGTCCCCACGCACGGCGGCACGGACGAGCGGACGATGCGCCACCTGTTCCACCTGGCGAAGGGCCACGTCGATCTCGTCGAAGAGCGCTGAGCCCTTGAGCATGTCGAACACTCCCCGCGTGGCGAGCAGGGCGTAGGCTTGCGTCCGCCGAAGCGGGACGCTTCGCCCGCGTTCGCTCGGCTTGATCCGCCACAGGTGAGCGCCGCCCGGCCGGACGGCGATCGACTCGAGCTCCGTCACGAGCCCGAGCTCGCGTAGGTACCGCCGCGCCGAGCGCGTGGTGATGCGCAGCATCGCGGCGATGCTTTCGAGCGTCAGCCCCGAGGCGTGCGTTTCGAGTTTTTCGCGGAGTAAATCGAGCCGGCGGTGCTGGGTGAACTTGCCGGTCGGCCGGCCGAGACGCGACGCTTTGGAGCGCGAGATGGGGCGGAGAGGCATGGAGAACGGCGGGAGGTAGGGGATGGGGGCCGCTAGGGAGGAAGCGTCCGATCGCGCATCTCGTTCTTGTAGCGCCCTCGGTACTGGGTGTGACACCCGCGGCATGCGGCCTTCACCGCGTCGAGATTCTCGATCCTGGCGGCGCTCGCTCCGTCCCGGGCGATCGACCCCCAGTTCGGGTAGTTCGGCACCGAAAAGCGTACGACCGTATCGAGAGCAGCGGCCAGCGCCCCGAAATCTCGAGCGTTCAGGGCCGGCGCCGCATTCGCCTTCATCCAGGATCCGAGCGGGCATCGGGGTAGCGGACTGTCGCCGCAGGTAGGCGATGCCTTGGCAATCGGTGCAGCCGGTGGAGCGGGGGCCGGCGGGACGGAGGCCGGTGGGACGGAGGCCGGCGGGACGGAGGCCGGCGGGACAGGCGCCGCGGAAGCGGACGGGGGCGACGGCGGCGGTGCGGGGTTCGAGCACCCGGCGACCGGCGCGAGCCCGACGAGGACCGCGATCAGCGCGCGCGTGCCCGGCGCTTTCGCGCGCCGGCGGGCCGTCGAGAGCCAGACGCTCATGGTGAGGACCATACCAATCCGCGACGAGCCGGTGGTATGCCATTGCCTTCGTGACCATCCGCACGCTGGTCGAGCTCATCGCCGCCAAACGCGACGGCCAGCGTCTCGCGGACGGCGAGATCGCCCGGCTCATCGCGGCGCTGAAGAGCGGCGAGCTGGCCGACTACCAGATGACCGCGTGGCTGATGGCCGTGTTCTTCCGGGGTCTGGACGACGGGGAGACCGCCGCTCTGACCGACGCCATGCTGCGAAGCGGGCGAGTCCTCGACTTGTCGAGCGTTCCGGGCGTCAAAGTCGACAAGCACTCCACCGGGGGTGTCGGAGACAAGATCTCGATCGTGCTCGCACCGCTCGTCGCCGCGTGCGGCGTCCCGGTCCCGATGGTGAGCGGACGCGGACTGGGACATACGGGCGGTACGCTCGACAAGCTCGAGGCGATTCCCGGCTTTCGCACCGATCTCGATTCGGCCGACTTCACGCGCATCGTTCGGGACGTGGGCTGCTGCATGATCGGTCAAACTTCGGAGATCGCGCCCGCGGACAAGCGCATCTACGCGCTCCGCGACGTGACGGCGACCGTGGAGTGTATTCCGCTCATCGTCGCCTCCATCCTCTCGAAGAAGCTCGCCGAAGGAATCGACGCGCTGGTGCTGGACGTGAAGGTCGGGCGCGGCGCGTTCATGAAAACCGAGGCGGACGCTTACCTTTTGGCCGACGCGCTGGTTCGTGTGGGCGAGCGCGCAGGCAAACGCGTCGTGGCTCTCCTCACCGACATGGACGCGCCGCTCGGTCGAGCGGTGGGCAACGCGCTCGAAACGCGGGAAGCCCTCGACGTCCTCGGCGGCGGCGGACCGGCCGATCTCGTGGAGTGCACGCTGCGACTCGGCGCGGAGATGCTCGTGCTCGGGGGCCGAGCGGCGACCGAGGGCGAAGCCCGAACGAGGTTGATGCAGGCCATCGCGAGCGGCGCCGCGGCGCGGACGGCAGAGCGGATGATCGAGGCACAAGGGGGCGACCCACGCGTCGTGGCGGAGCCTCGTCGTCTCGAAGTCGCGGCCGACGAGTGGATCGTCGCCGCGCCGGCGGACGGATTCGTGACGCGCGTCGACGCGCTGGAGATCGGTCTCGCGGCCGTGGCGATGGGAGCAGGCCGCACGCGCGCCGACCAATCCGTGGACCACGCGGTGGGCGTGCTCGTCGAGGCCAAGCCGGGAGCGTGGGTCGCGCGGGGCCAACCCCTGGCGAGACTGCGGGTGCGGCCGGGCAGCGCGGCAGGTGCGATCGCCGAGCGCGTGCGTGGCGCGTTCTCGGTCGGCTCCCATCCCCCGGCGTCGCGCGATCTCGTGCTGCGTCGCGTCTCGAACGCAAACTCGACCACGGCGTGACGTACCGAGTAGATTCGCCGGCGAGGAGACTACCGAGATGATTCGAAGGCTGGCGACGGTGGGAGCGAGCATGGGCGTGCTTTTGACTTCGTCTCTTTCCCACGCGCAGGCGCGAACCGGGTTCGGCGAGCGAGGAGAGTTCATCGTCAGCGCGGATCGTCTGATGCCGCTCTTTTCGTTCACGCACGTGTCCCAAGACCAGCCGCTGGTGCCCGGCACCAAGACCGTGACCACCTACAACGAAGCGGCGATCTCCCTCCTATGGGGGTCGAGCTCGCCGGACAACGGCAGCGCGCCGCCGCAAACGTCGTTCTTCACCGTGCCGCGGGTGGGGTTCGACTACGTGATCGCGCCGAACGTAACGGTGGGCGGCGACTTGGTCATCTTCTTCACGCTCGCCGGCAACAACGGCATCGATACCACCCCCAATGGAGGGGCGACCTCGACGGCCAGCACGGGCACCCCGTCGTCCTTCATTTTCGGCATCGCCCCGCGTGGGGGCTACATTTTGCGGCTGACGGATCTCTTCAGCCTATGGCTGCGCGGAGGCGTTTCGTACTACGTGGCGACCTCGAAAACGAGCGTGACCGGCCCTACGGTGACGACCTCCGCGAATCAGTTCGCGCTCGACCTCGACCCCCAGCTCGTCATCACGCCGATTCCGCACTTGGGCGTCACGCTGGGTCTCACGGCGGATCTTCCCGTGGCTGGCGGCCATTCGGTCGACACGCAACTCAACAACGGCTCGGTGAGCACTTCGGAGTCGTCGTCGGTCCTCTTCTTCGGGATAACGACCGGGCTGCTCGCGTACTTCTGAAATGCGCTTCCATGGCGCCGAAGAGCGGCCCTGACGTTCGCGGTACCGAACCGGGCCCGCGTTACTTGAGCTTCGCTCCAGGCGGAGCGTCGGCATCCACCGTAGCGAGCACCAGTTTCTCGCTCGGACCGGTGGCCACGAGCATTCCGTGCGAGACGAGCCCTTTGCCGAACTCGCGCGGAGCGAGGTTCGCGACCACGACGACCCTTCGTCCGACGAGCTGCTCCGGCTGAAACGACAGCGCGAGCCCCGCCACGATGGCGCGCGGCTCTGCTTCGCCGATATCCACGGCGAGCTTGAGTAGCTTGTCCTTCTTCGGGACCCGCTCGCAAGCCTTCACCAATCCGACCCGCAAGTCGACGAGCGAGAACTGTTCGTACGTCACAACGGGCGCAGCCGCCGCCACCTCCGTCGTGGACGTGGACGTGGACGTGGAGGTGGACGTGGACGTGGACGTCTTCGTGGCCCCGGACGTGGCCGCCGTAAGAACCGTGACCTCCCCCGTCCCCGCCGCCTCCGCAATCCGCGGCGTGAGCGCCTCCACCAGCGCCCCCGCCCGAGTCTCGTCGAGCGTTGGAAAGAGCGGCGCACCCGGGGCCAGCGCCTCGCCCGCCTGCCTGATTTCCAAACCGGGCGCCAGCCAATCCTCGCCCACAGTCGGCGCGAGCGGACCGAGTCCGAGCTGCCTTCGCATCTCGTCGCTCTTGCTCGGGAGCACCGGCCACACGAGCTCCGAGAGCCCGCCGAGCACGGAGAGAAGCGTATTGAGGATCGTGTCGACGCGCGCGCGATTTCCCTTCTTGTCTTCCGCCCATGGAGCCGCTCGGTCGACATATTGATTGGCCAGCGACGAGATCGCCCAGATTCGCTCGAGCGCCCGATGGGGCTCGATTGCGTCCCACGCGTCCAGCACCTCGACCCAATGCCCTTCGACCGCCGCGAAGAGCTCGTTCTCCAATGCGGTCCACTCGCCGGGGTGCGGGACGAGGCCCCCCGTCATCTTGGTACAGAGGCCGAGCGTGCGCGCCAGCAGATTGCCGAGGTTCTTGCCGAGGTCGGCGTTGTACCGCTCGACCATCGCCCCGAGGTCGAAGTCACCATCCTGCCCGAGGGCAATCGCTCGCAGGAGTTGGTATCGGAGGACGTCGGCACCGGAGTTTTCGCCGTGGATCGCGTCGCCGAACGCGCGTGCGATCGCGAGCGGGTCGACCGCGTTTCGCAGCGATTTACCCATCTTTTGCCCGCCGAACGTCAAAAATCCGTGCGCAAAGACCGTGTCGGGCAGTCGCAGTCCGGCGCTCATCAAGACCGCCGGCCAGATCACCGCGTGAAAGCGGAGGATGTCCTTTCCGACGAGATGAATGACCGTCCCCTCGTTCCAGAATTTCTTGTGGTCGTCGCTGTCTTGGAGCGCCGTCCAATAATTCGCGAGCGCGTCGAACCAGACGTACATCACGTGCTTCGGATTTCCCGGAACTGGGATTCCCCAGGTGAACGTGGTGCGCGAGACGGACAAGTCTTTGAGCCCGCTCTCGATGAAGCTGATGACCTCGTTGCGGCGGCTCTCCGGCTCGATGAAACCGGGGTTTTCGCGATAGTGATCGAGCAGCTTGTTCGCGTATTTCGACAGTCGAAAGAAGTACGTTTCTTCTTTCAGCCACTCGACGGCTCTGTTGTGAAGCGGACAGATGTTGCCCGGCAGGAGTTCCTTCTCCGTTTTGTATCCCTCGCAGCCGTAGCAATACCAGCCTTCGTACGTGCCTTCGTATAGGTCGCCGCGGCTTTCGAGTATCCGCCAGAGGTCTTGCACCGAGCGCACGTGGCGCTCCTGGGTCGTTCGGATGAAGTCGTCCGGACGCACTTCGAGCTTCGGCCACGCCGCTTCGAAGCGGTCGCTCATCGTCTTGACGAAGTGCGCCGGCGACAGGCCGCGCGCCTGCGCTTCGCGCTCCATCTTCTGTCCGTGCTCGTCGGTCCCGGTCAGCATCCGCGTCTCGTGGCCGCGCAGCAGGTGATAACGGCGGAGTGCGTCGGCGACGATGGTCGTGTACGCGGTGCCGAGATGCGGCACGTCGTTCACGTAGTAGATGGGCGTGGTGATGTAGAAACGAGACATCGGACGGGGACGACTTAGTACAGGGCCCCGCAAATGAGTGTCCAGCCGGTGGTGAGGCGCCCCGCCGGCAAGGCGCGAGGAGGGCGCATAGCGAACCTATGTAACCGACGAGCAACGAAGCCGCCGGGGACGCATCGCCAGCGGATGGGCACTTATTTACGGGGACCTGTACTTAGCACACGGGCCCCGCCCGTGAGGTCACCCCGAGCGGCGTCGCGCTCGGTGTCGCGCCACCCAAGGCGAAAGCGAAGCTCCCTGCCCCGGCCCCCGATCCGACCCCAGTGCGCGCGCGGCCGACGTCTCCATTCGCGCCGCGGCGACGGCGATCGCCGCCGCCACCGCCTCGCGCCTCTCGGAGCCCATCGGCGGCGGTTCGAGCAGCGCGTCTCGGTGGCGTTCGATGAACCCCGTGTCGTATCGCCCCGCGGCAAACTCCGGGTGGGCCATCACCCGCTGGTGGAACGCGAGGTTCGTGCGGATCCCGGTGACGACGTACTCGGAGAGTGCCCGCTTCATCCGAGCGATGGCCTGCGGCCGGGTCGGCGCCCAGACGCTCACCTTGGAAATGAGGGGATCGTAGTAGTTCGATATCGTCGAGCCGGGGTAGGCGCCGCCGTCGTCTCTCACCCCAGGGCCCGCCGGGACGACCAGCGTGTCGATGGTTCCGGGCGAGGGCAAGAAGCCGGTCGACGGGTCTTCGGCGTAGACGCGGCACTCGATGGCGGCTCCGCGGAGGGCGAGATCCTCCTGCCCGAAGCCGAGCGGCTCGCCTTGGGCGATGCGCACCATCTCGCGCACGAGGTCCAATCCCGTGACGAGCTCGGTCACGGGGTGCTCGACCTGAAGTCGCGTGTTCATCTCGAGAAAATAGAAGCTCCCATCTTCGTCGAGCAGAAACTCGAAGGTGCCCGCGCTGAAGTAGCCGACGCTCGTCGCGCCGCGCACCGCGATGGCCCCCATGCGCGCGGCGAGCTCTCGGGACACGGCGGGCCCCGGCGTTTCTTCGATGACCTTCTGGTGGCGGCGCTGAATCGAGCAGTCACGCTCGAAGACGTGCAGCATCTGGCCGTGCTGGTCGCCGAGAACCTGAATCTCGACGTGGCGCGGGCGCACGATCGCCTTCTCGATATAGACGACGTCGTCGCCGAAGAACTTCTTGGCTTCGCTGCGGGCTCGTTCCCACGCGCTCGCGAGCTCGCCCGCGCCGGCGACGAGGCGCATCCCCTTGCCCCCACCGCCCGCGGCCGCCTTGAGCATGACCGGATACCCGAGGCGCGCCGCGGCGACCGCTGCCTCTTCGCTCGTGTCGCACCGAGCCCCGGGGACGATGGGCACTCCGGCTTCCTGCATCTTGTCGCGGGCGGCCGTCTTGCTGCCCATCGCGCGCATCGCGCCGGCGGGCGGTCCGATGAACGTTATCCCGGCCCGCTCGCACGCGTCGGGCAGCGCGGGGTTCTCGCTCAGAAACCCGTAGCCCGGGTGAATGGCGTCGCTCCCGCTTCTCTTGGCGACGTCGACGACGGCGTCGATCCGGAGGTAGCTTTCGGCGGCTGGAGCCGGTCCGATGGGGTACGCCTCGTCGGCCATGCGCACGTGGAGAGCGGTGCGATCCGCGTCGGAGTAGACCGCCACTGGAGCGATGCCCATCTCGCGCAGCGTGCGCATGATTCGGACGGCGATTTCACCGCGATTGGCGACGAGAACCTTTCGAAATGCTTTCATTCGGGGCAACGCGACGTGTACTGCGCCTCTCAAGAGGGATGAACAACGACTTCCAAGGTACGAGCCCGATGCCCGACGACCGCTCCTTATCGTTCGACTTCAGCCCGCCGAAGCCGCCCGCCGACCAAGAGCCGCGCCCGCTCAGCGTCGCCGAGCTCGACCGAGCGATCAAGGGCGCCGTCGACGACGTCTTCGCGAAGGCCGTCTGGGTCGAGGGCGAAGTGGGCGACTCGCGACCGGCGCCGAGCGGCCACCTCTACTTCTGTTTGAAGGACGAGCGAGAGGAGGCCACGGTCGACGTCGTCATCTACCGCTCGGCGGTCACCCCTCGCATGCGGACGCTCTGCGTCGACGGGGCGCGGGTGCGCTTGCGAGGAAAACCGACGTTCTGGGCGCCGCGCGGGCGACTTCAATTCATCGCCGACCGAGCCCAGGCGTTCGGGCGGGGCGCGCTTCTCGAGGCGCTCGAGAAGCTGAAGGCGAAGCTCGCGGCCGAGGGCCTCTTCGCCCCCGACCGAAAGCGCCCGCTGCCGCCCGAACCGCGGATCATCGGAGTCGTGACGAGTTCGACCGGCGCCGTGATCCACGACATCTGTCGGGTCGCGTTCCGGCGAGGCGGCGCTCGCATCCTTCTAGCGCCTGCTCAGGTGCAGGGGGCGGGCGCCGCGGAGTCGATCTGCCGAGCGCTTTCGCAACTTCAGCGCGTGCGCGACGTGGACGTCATCGTCGTGGGGCGCGGAGGCGGCTCGGCGGACGATCTGGGCGCCTTCAACGAAGAGGCGGTCGTCCGTGCGATCGCCGCATGCCGGGTCCCGGTCGTCAGCGCGGTAGGACACGACGTCGACGTCACGCTCGTGGACTTTGCCGCCGATGCACGCGCCGCCACTCCTTCGCAGGCCGCCGAACTCGTCGTGCCGGACCGAGCCGCACGGCTGGAGCTGCTGCGGCGGACGACGCTTCACCTGGTCCGGGCCGTCCGCGCGCGGCTTTCGGAGGGGCACGTGGCCTTCGCGCGGGTGGGGCGCCGTTTGGGCGACCCTCGCCTCGCGATCGCCTCGCACCAGCAGACGCTCGACGACCGCGTCGCGCGACTGGCGTCGTGTGCTCGGGGGTCGCTCGCCCGCCGGCGCGATGCCGCTGCGCGCGTCCAGCACCGACTCGCCTACCTTCATCCACGCGCGGTCATCGGACGCGAGCGCGCGGAGCTTTCGAAGCTGAGCAATCGGCTCGGGCGCGTCTGGAGCGCGGCGATCGAGCGCCGCGCGGGGTCGGTGCGCCAGGCCACGGCACGCCTCGACGCCCTCAGCCCGTTGAAAGTGCTCGCGCGGGGTTACTCGATTGCCACGCGCGACGACGGGAGAGCCATCACCGGTCTCGACGACCTCGACGAAGGCGAACCGATCCACGTGCGCGTCAGAGACGGAGTCGTGCACGCGAGTGTCACCGCGACCGAGCCGATCGCCGAGGCGGCCGTCGCCGCGGAGCCGACCGAGTGATCGCACGGCGCTTTGCCGTCGTGGGCGACCCGGTGTCGCACTCGCGAAGTCCGGCGATGCACGCCGCGGCCTACCGCGCCCTCGGTCTTCCGCATACGTACGAGGCACTGCGGGCGACGGGGAGCGAACTCCCGGGTGTCGTCGACGCGCTGCGCGAGGGCCGGTTCGATGGCCTGAACGTCACGGTACCCCACAAAGAGCGGGTCCTCGGGCTCGTCGACGAGCTCGACGCCAGCGCAAGAATCGTCGGAGCGGCCAACACCCTCGTCCGATCGCCGGGGGGGCGCGCGACGGCGTACAACACCGACGCGCCGGCCCTCGCCGCGGAGCTCGATCGGCTGCGCGGGGCGCACCCCCTCTCGGCCCGGTGGGACACCGGGCGCGCTCTCGTCCTTGGCTCCGGCGGGGCTGCTCGAGCGGCGGTCGCGGCATTCGCAAAGCTGGGAGCGCGTGAAATCGTCGTACGGGCGCGCGCCTTCGACGACGCCTCCCGGCGCGACCGGTTCGCGGGCGCCGCGCCGGCAGCGATCATCGCTCAGCCCTGGGCCGCCTCGCCGGCCAGCGAGGAGGAAACGATTGCCGTCGTGCAGGCGACGAGCGCGGGCATGAACGGAGCCGACCACGGCGCCGCGGTCGCCGGCGTCGTCGCGTGGGCATCGCTTCCCGCGAACGCCGTCGCCATCGACGTGGTTTACGCTCCGCGGGACACTCCATTCCTGCGCGCCGCGCGCGCGCGGGGCCTCGGCTCGGACGACGGTCTCGGGATGCTTGCGCGGCAGGGGGCGCTCGCGTTCGAGCTCTGGCTCGGGGTCGGCGCGCCACTCGCGATCATGCGCGCCGCGCTCGAGTAACCTCTGCGGCCGGAGGTCAGTTCGCGATCCGCTCGCTGACGGCACGGCCATCGGGCGCCCGTCCCGAAATCAGCAAGGAGTCGACGCCGAAGGGCCACCGGAGCTGAACGAAGACGCTGGTCAGCGTCGCCGGGGCCCGGTCGATCGTGGTTCGAGCGTTCGCCGTGCAGTTGGCTCCGACCGCGGTCGACTCGATGAAGACCGTACGTTTCGGCAGGGCGCTCAGCGTCAGGACGACAGTGCCGCCGGAGTCGGTGCGCGCTTCTACGCGCTGGGAAGCCACGCCATACGCCGCCTGCTCCAGAGCGAGGAGAGGTTCGGTCGCGAGCGGACCCCGCTCGAGCATCCGCCAGTACGCGAATACCGGCGTGTCCCCGGCGGGTCGGCATGCCCGGTCGAGCCGAATGCCGTAGTGGACCTGATTCCGGTTCTCGCTCTTTGCGACGAAGAACACGCTCGCAAGCGTACGGTCGCCCGTATCGGCCAAGCCGTGCGCACACGCGATCGATTCGACGAGCACGAAAAGGACGAGCGCAAACGCGGCGAACGCGAACGAGCGGAGCGGCTGGAGCCGCGGCACTCCGTCAAGATGCGCGCCGTCCGTGACGGTCGCATCGCACGCGAAGGTCGGATTCGTGAACGTTCGCTCAGTCCACGAAGAATCGGTCGGGCGCAGTGTCGAAACACTCACGGGTCTGTGCCCCTGGCGACACTAGTACGTCACGCGCTAGTCTGGCCGATAGTGGACCTATCGGAGC
>CAZVPE010000164.1:0-13626 GCA_964628155.1 uncultured Polyangiaceae bacterium
CGGGACCAGTCGAACAGGACGCTCTACCAACGAGAAAAGCAGCGGGCCCAGTCGAACAGGACGCTCTACCGACAATTCTCGTCGCGACGCCGAGCAGTGCGCGCGTTTTTTCTCCCCGGATCGGCGCTTTCGCGGGCGAAAACGACGAACCGGCTGCGTTCTCGGTCAGCTCCCGTTTCCGCAGTCCGTGCCGGTCAGCTGGTACCACTCGAGCGGCAACTGGCCCACCCGGAGGCGCACTTCACTCTGCCGCTCCCCGTACCATGGCGGCAGCGAGGAAGGCTGCTGCGCCAGCGGGTCGCTCTGCCCGTCGTAGGGGAGCGTGCAGCGGCGTAGGTTCGGGGCCAGGGAGCACGCCCGCACGGAGTCGAACCCGAAGTCGAGCGTGCGCGCGCCGCCCCGCGTGGGCTCCGGCGCCGAACCGAGAGCGACCTGGGGCCAGAGGCTGGCGTGCTCGAATGGGAGCTCGCCGAAGCGCAGCGTGATGCGCGTTCGTCCGGGAACCGCGCTCGGAAAGCCGCCGAGGGGCGCGAGCGAGACGATCGGCGCCAGGGACGCGATCGGCGCGAGAGAGGCCATGGCCGCGAACGATGCCATGGGCGCCAGAGAAAGAGCTCGGCCGTAGTCGGGCTGCGACGCGGAGACGGTATCGGAGATGCCGTTCAAGTAGGCGATCACCTCGCGAAAAGCGGCCGATTCGTCAGCCGCTCCGATCTCGACGGGGATGATGGTGATGGGTGTCAATGCGTTGTTCATGATGCGTCCCCTTGCTTGGGTCCGTGCTCCCGCTGTGTTTTGGACCGTTTCATTCGGCAAGCAGGGACGCGCTCACACAGTTGCGCCCCTGTTTCTTCGATTGGTAGAGGGCCGCGTCCGCGGCCGCGACCAGCCGGCTGCTCGACAGCTGCGCGCCGCTCCCGTTCCACGCCGCCACGCCGACGCTCGCGGTGACACGCGGTGCCCCTTCGATCTCGAAGAGGTCGGTGGCAGCCACTGCCTCGCGGAAGCGTTCGCCGATCCTGGCGGCGTGCTCGACAGACGAGAAGCCGCAGTCGCTGGCGGGAACGACGACGGCGAATTCTTCGCCGCCCCAGCGGCCGGCCACGCCGCCGAAGGGCGCCGCCGCGTGGAGCGCGTGCGCCACGCTCCGCAGAACGGCGTCGCCCGCCGGGTGGCCGTACGTATCGTTGATGCGCTTGAAGTGGTCGAGATCGAGAACCGCGAGAGAGACGCCTTTCCCCGTGCCGAGCGTGAAGTCGAGCAATCGCTCGATCGCGCGGCGGTTGGCTAGGCCGGTCAGCGGGTCCGTATTGGCGAGATCGCGCAACGAAGAACGCTGTTCGCGCGCCCAGCGCATCACTTCGCGATCGCGCAGGTGCCGGAGCTGCGCCGAGACGCGTGCCCGGACCTCGCGGTCGCGACCCACGTTGGCGATATAGTCTTCGGCCCCGGAGTGGAGCGCGTGCACGACCACGTCTTCGTTGGCTTCGCCGGCCGTGTACGCGATGACCGTGCGCGTACGCGCCTTGTCGAACTCGCGAAGCTGGCAGCAGATGACGAGGGCCCGCTCGTCGCCGGCGCGCGTGTGGACAAGGACGACGTCGGGGCGCGTCGAGAGGACGCAGGAGAGCAAGTCCTCGCTGGGGGCGCAGTACGCGACTTCGAGTCCGTCCGTGCGCAGCGCGCGAGCGATCCCCGCGGCGCGTTCGGCGTCGTCGTCGACGACGAGGATGCGCCGGGGGCCGGCGTGTTCCGGCGGCAGCGTGTCGGTGCTGACGCGGCTCCGCGTCGTGCTCAGTGAAACGCGGCCGTAGGCTCGGGCAATGGTCGCGGGCGCGAAGAAGCTGGGTGCGTTGGTGGCCATCGCGGGGAGTCCCTCTTGTGCCGGGGGGTCATGCAACCCGCGGGCCGACCCGCCTTTTGCTGTAAATCGGCGCAAATCCTTTCTTCGGGGCCGCCCAGCCCGCCATCTTCTTGGCGGCGTCGGCGCGTTGGCTCCGTGCCGGCGCGGCGCCGCCGCCTACTCCGGGAATGCGTCCACGTCGCGGTAGACCGTCTTGGCGAGGCACGGGCCCCAAACTCCATCGGTGCACACGCGCCGGCCGGGCGGGCAGCTCGCGTAGTCCCCCGACTGGATCTTGGGTCCGACGCACTCCACGATCTGTCCCGCGAGGCACAGGCATCCTTGCTCAGGGACGGCGCACGCCGCCGCCGGCTGTCCCGAGGACCGCTGCCCGGCATCGGGATCGACCGCGGCCCATCGAGAGATTGGCGTCGCCACCCCTTCTTGCATCGTGTCTGCCTCGGGCGACCCTCCGCACGCGGCCAACCCGAGGACCGTGGCTCTGACGAGCGCCCATGGCAACACGCGACGGAAGCGACGGCCCGTTGTCACGATTGCTCCTGAATCGTGAATACGGCGCCGCGCGGACTCGGGAATAGCGGCGACCGAGATCGGCTCAAAAAAAGTCCGGTCGTCGTCCCGGTCCGCGGGTGCGCCCCGGTTGGCGCAGCGCATCCCACGGTCGCGTCATCGGGCCGCCCGTGAAAAGACCGTTGAGAAGGCGCGCCGCAACAAGTAGAAAGCCCCCCGATGGGTTGCCGGACCAGTTCGGTGCCGACAAGAGGCGGTCGGCGGTGAACGACGATCGGCGACGTCGAGGTGTGGCCGTGTCTGCCGCGGGCGCGATGGTGGGCTGCGCCATGCTCGGATGGGCTCCGGTTGCCGCGGCCCAGGCGACGGCCGGCGGCGCGACCGGAACGTCCCAAGATTCATCGTCCGGTGCCGGCGCGGCGGGCGGAGGCATCCTTCGCGGCGACGAGCTGCCGAGCCCCGGGTACATTCCGGGCTATCGAGCCGACCAGGCTCTCGGGATGTCCCCCTTCGTCCCGCGGGTCGGGGCGCTGCCGGGCGGAACGACCCCGAGCTACGCGGCCCCCAAGCCCTCCGACGAGTGGACCTTTCGCTGGAGCGGCTTTTTCAGCGCGTCGCTGCAGTTCAGCGAGAACCAGCGCGTGATGACGACGGCGGGGGAGAGCAAGACCGTGTTCCACGTCCCGCCGCAGACGGTGGACGAATACGGCTCGTTCGTGGGGACGAGCACGATGCCCGGTCAATGGGCCCAGACGTCGTTCGCATATGGCAATCGCTACGTGACGGCCAACGTGAGCCTGACCACCTGGAATCCGGACGACGCATCGACCTTCTACCAAATTGGAAGTCAGCAGTTCATCAACAACGCGTACTTGTCCTTCAACATGCCCGCGGTGGCCGGAGTCCGGCTGCGGGCGATGACTGGCTATTTCTACGCCGCCTACGGCGCCATCGGCCAGTATGGATTCGGCATGTACACCAATCCGCTGGTGGGCGGCGTGAGGGGGGTCGGAGAAGACGTCATCGGCGAGTACGATCTCAGCGATACGGTGACCCTCGCCATCGAGGATGGAGTCATGGGAACGCGCAACGGGATGGCGCCGATCAGCGTCATCGCGACCGGCCAGAACGGGGCTGGCTCGGTGCCGTGGCCTGCGGCCTGGGTCCACCACGCGCACGTGGGCTTCGAGAAAAGGGGGGAGGTCACCGCCCGAGCGAGACTTCACTTCCTCGACAACTGGGCGCAGGACGATCGCGTCCAGCTCCCGTACGACAACCCGTCCACACGGCAGCTGAACGAGACGATCGTCGCCGACGGACGCATCCGCACCTACGGCCTCGACGCCAGCCTCGCGTCGCCCATCTGGGGATTCGTCGGCGCCGCCGTGTCGTACGTAGACGCGAAGAACGCGTACCCGATCAAGGGAACGGTCACATTCGGCGGCGACGGCGAATCGCTCACGAATCGATGGTTCGGCGTCACCTCCGGAGGGACCGGCCAGCTCCTCGTGGCCGGCGTCAACTACACGACCAGCATCGGGAGAATCGTCAGCTACCCTGTTCCGTTCAGCAGCGAGGGGCCCGACCTGACGCTGAACGCCGGGTTCGAGATCGCCAAGAGCTGGTCGAACTTCGCCTCGTTCGACGGGCGCGTGCGCCACAAGTACGGCGCCGACCTCCTCTACACGTTCCTGCCGTTCATGGGCGTCGGACTTCGCGTCGACCGGGTCGTGCCGAACTCCAACGACTCGGAGGAGACGTTCCACGTCATCGCCACGCGCTTGGTCTTCAAGACCAACTGGACGAGTCGCGAGACGATCTCGCTCCTTTACGGGAAGTGGTTCTACGGCGCGCATACCCACCCCGAAGCCAGCTCGGTCATGCCCGGCGACAGGCTCGACGACCAGCTCTTCGCCCTCAACGCTCAAATCTGGTGGTGAGCCCGACCATGGCGCTCAGCAAGGCGGAGTCGATCGCGATGCACTCGCTCAGACGTAGGAGAATCGGCCTTGGACCGCGGGCTGCCAAGCTCGGACCGCTGGCGCTGCTCGCGGTGCTGGCGCTCCCGCGGGTCGCCGGTGCCGACGACACGGACAAACAGGCGGGCGTTCCCGACGCGCTCAGCCTCGACCCGACGACGCCTCAAGTGGCCGCGCTGCCCGGCGGCGTGACGCCCGCGTTCGGGCAGAGGGCGTTCGGCGATCACGAGTGGCGCTTCGACTACCATGGCTTGCTCACCGCCCCGCTCAATGCCGGGATCAATTCCCGTCAGGCGCAGCCGGGGCAAACGGCTCCCGCCGTGCAACCAGGGCAGAGCTCGACCGTCTTGCACGCGCCGCCGGTCGTGCCCGACGACCTCGAGACGTTTTCGCATACGGGGGTGGTCCCGGCGACCTACGCGCAGCTCAACCTATCCGAGGGCAACGGCATCGTATCGGCGAACTTGAGCATCCTCGCCCAGCAGGCCAACGTGTCCGAGTCGTTTCTCGAACCCGCCTCGCAGCTCGGAATCAGCGACGCGTTCTTGAGTATCCTCCCAGACGTCGGACCGAACGTCCGCCTTCGCGCGATCGTCGGCGCGTTCACGAGCCGGTACGGCGCGACCGGCGAGTACGACGAGGGGCGCTACGGCACGCCCCTCATCGCGCGCATCAACGGGTCGGGCGAACAAGTCAGCGCCCGGATGCGGGTCGGCCGCGACTGGACGGTCCTGCTCGAGCAGGGGATTCAAGGCCAGACGAACAAGGCGGGGTCGAACATCACGCCCGACGTTTGGAACGATTTCGCGAACCCGGCCGAAGGCACGACCTTCGTCAACCACCTTCACGCGGGGCTCGGCTATCGATCCCTCGCGACGCTCGGAGCTCACTTCATCAGCGCGTGGAGCCAGGACGACCGCGCGACAGGCACGCTCGCGCCCGATGGAAACATCACCATTCTGGCGAGCGATCTGCGGATCTCGATGCGGCGGTACGGCCACTTCTATGCGGCGGTTTCGCACACCGAAGCGACGCACGCGTACACCGTCAGCCGCATCATCTCCGTCCTCAACACCCCTGGAGGCCCGGGCCTCGCGAACGACTATCTGGGCGCGTCGGGGGACGCCACCGGATCGCTGACAACCGTGGGCGGCCAGTACGACCTCAGCCTCGGCCGGCTCGCGAGCTTCCCGGTGCCGTTCACCCCGGACGGACCGGACCTCGTGCTGAGCGCGTTCGGCATGGTGACCCACGTCACGAGCAGCGCGCCGCTCCAGGGCGGGGTCTACGGGGACGGCGTCACCAAGGCGAAAGCCGGTTTGGAAGCGACCTACAGCGTGCTTCCGTGGCTCGCGTTCTCCGCCCGATTCGATCAGGTCAGCCCGAACGTGGACGACGCCCGGTATTCGTTCGCGGTTCTCTCGCCCCGAATCATCCTTCGCACGGGATGGACGGCGACCGATCAGGTCGTCCTCCAGTACTCTCACTGGGTGGACGGTTCGCTGGCGACCGTTCGGACCGGGGCACCGCCCGTGGACAACGTGCGCATCGTCCCCGATTCGGACATGGTTTCCCTCGCTGCGAGCATGTGGTGGTGAGCTTTCGGAAGGACTGGGATCGAATGGGCATCACGAACGTCGCCAGGCTCGCGGGAAGGTGCGGTTCGGTGCTCCTCGCCGCGGGCCTGGCCGTGGCGGTGGGCTGCGTCGACACGTCCGGCTCTCGGAACGATTTCGCGGTGGCGGGCGACGACTCGGCAGCGCCCGACGGCGGCGACGCGGCCGCGCCGGAAGGCGGGTCTTCGAGTGGCGGGGGCCCCGTGGAGAGCGGAGCCGACGCCGACGCCGACGCCGGTCCCGCCACGCCCGACTTGTGCGGCTTCCCGGCGACCGACGCCGCAGTCAGCGGGGTTCTCTACAGCGGGTTTCCGATGGGCACGGCGATGGGATGCGCGTCGAACATCCCCATGCCCCGCAACGGGTCGTGGTTTTCGTATCACGACAGTTCGAACGACGCCGGGTCGCTCGCCCTGTCGGCGATGGCCGAGCGAGGCGGTTGCGGAGGGATGAGCGCCTGCGCATATCACGCGAAGGGTCCGACGAACGGGGCGGCTTTCCCGGGTTATGGCGCCGGCGTGGGGTTCGACCTGAACGACAACGCGGCCAGCCCGCCCGTCGCGATGCCCTACGACGCTAGGGGGTCCGGCTACACGGGCATCCAGTTTTGGGCGAAGGGGACGATCACGGGAACACGGGGCCCCGGCTACTCTTCCTCGCCGCAAACGATCCACATCAAGCTCGTCACGACCACCGACCGGCAAGGGGACGACTACGGATTCTATTGCCAGACGATCGATCCGACGACCTGGACGAGCTGCAAAGTCGCCTTTTCCGCGTTGACGCGGGACGGCTACGGGATGCCCCCCCCGGCGATGGATATGTTCGATCCTCAGAACCTCCAGAAGGTCCAGTTCGAATTCTCGACGTACTCGACCGGCGCCGTCAGCATGGATGTGTGGATCGATGAAGTTTCGTTCTATTGAGCCGACGCGTCCCGGCAAGATCCGGGCGGAGAAAGAAATGGATCGACGTCTGAACGCTTCCGCCCTCATGCTCTTGGCCGGCGTGGCCGCGACGAGCTGCATCGACTCTTCGCGCATGGCCACGTGCCCGACCGGCGCCGGGGATCCGAGCGTCGTCTTGAAGTCTTGCTCCGGGGGGACCAAGCCCTCCGACGACGGAATCATCGACGACTTCGAAGACGGCGACAATCAGCTCAGCAAAGTGGGTGGGCGCGACGGCTACTGGTTTACGAGTCACGACGACAAGGGTTCGAACATCGGCCCCAACCCGCTGAAAATGGAAGACGGCGGGGCGGGATCGAGCAAGGCGATGCACGTCAGCGGCCAGACCTCGGGCGACAACGGTGCGTGGGGAGCGCTATGGGGCGCGAACTTTCTGTCGCAGGGGCTCTACGACGCCTCGCCGTACGCGGGCATTTCGTTCCACGCGAAAGTGGGGAGCAGCTCTACGCGCAAGGTGCGATTCAAAGTCGGCGACGTGAACACCCACCCGGACGGGGGCGTATGCAAGTCGTGCTGGAACCACTTCGGTAAGGACCTGGTCCTGACGACCGACTGGATGGTATACAAGGTCACGTTCGCCGAGATGTAGCAGGAGGGCGGCTGGGGCGAGCCCCACCCGTCGGTCACTCCGGCTCAGCTGATGTCGATCAACTGGTCGATCGGGCCGGCGCAAACGTTCGATGTCTGGGTCGACGATATCCAGTTCTTCGACTGCAAGTGAGCGGGCAGAGAACCGCCAGGATCGCAAGGGACGCCAGGGTCAGAGAGAAGTGAGTTCCTCCGATCCCCTGGCGCACCTTACGCCCCTGGCGGTCATCCCGCCGTCGGGCCCGGGCCGTGGAAGAGCGCCTCCACGTACGTCTCGTTGTGAACGAGGCTCGCTCCGCTCTCGCCCTTTTCGAAGAAGTGGAGCCGGTTCGGATCGAAATGGATCGCGATGTCCGCCCCGACGGCGAGCCCGTAGAAGGCCGTCACGGCCGCGACGATCTGCGGGTGCCGCCCGGTGGCCAGCTGGACGTGCATCGTGTCGCCGAGCGGCTGAATCAGCCGAATCTTCATCGACAGCGCGCTATCTTTCGTTTCGAAGCGGGCGCGCGGTGCGTCGCTGAGCGCCTCGGGCCGCACGCCTAGGACGACCTCCGTCCCGGCGCGGCTACGGAGCTCCCGCGAGGCCCATTCGGGCACCGGAAGCCTCCCGGTTCCTTCGTCGAAGTAGAGGCGGCCGCCCTCTTCGACCAGGCGCCCGTCGAAGAAGTTCATCGGAGGATTGCCGAGGAAGCCCGCGACGAAGCGATTGCACGGCCGGTGGTAGATCTCGAGCGCCCTCGCGCACTGCTGAATGACGCCGTCCTTCATCACGACGACGCGATCGCCGAGCGTGATGGCTTCCTCTTGGTCGTGCGTCACGTAGACCGTCGTGCTGCCGAGCTCGAGGTGGAGCCGCTTGATTTCCGACCGCATCTCGACCCGGAGCTTGGCGTCGAGGTTCGAGAGGGGCTCGTCGAAGAGAAAGCACTTCGGATCGCGGACGATGGCGCGCCCGAGGGCGACGCGCTGCCTCTGGCCGCCGGAGAGCTGCTTGGGTTTGCGCTCGAGGAGGTGCGCGATGCCGAGGACGTCGGCCGCCCTCTTCACCCGCGCGGCGATGATGGGCTTGGGGGTCTTGCGCATCGCGAGCCCGAACGCCATGTTCTCGTACGCCGTCATGTGCGGGTAGAGGGCGTAGCTCTGGAAGACCATGGCGATGTCGCGGTCTTTCGGAGGAACGTCGTTGACGACGCGGCCGCCGATCGAAATCGTGCCGCCCGAGGCGAGCTCCAAACCGGCGATCATGCGAAGCGTCGTCGACTTGCCGCACCCGGAAGGGCCGACGAGGACGATGAACTCCCGATCGTCTATTTTCAAATTGAAGTCGTCGACGGCCTTCACGCCGTTCGGATAGAACTTGTCGACGTGCAGGAGTTCCACGCTCGCCATCTTGGTCAATCACCGCTAAGGCAGGGGGTGCCGGGCGCCCGGGCGCGTCGGGCGCTCATGGGGAATCGCGGTAGAAGCTCACTTCGTCGATCCAGTAGTCGATCCAGCCCGCCGTCCACGTGAACCGCACCACCGAGACCGCGTGCAAATCGAGTAGCTCGGACTTCTTGGCGAACCCCTGTTGCCTGAGGTCGGAGAAGCGCACTTTGAAGAACTGCCAATCGGTACCGAGCGTGACCATCTTCATCCAGTGATCGCCGCACAGCTCCGTCGGGTTCGCCGGAGGGGGATCGGTGGCCGGGTCGAAGCAGAAGCTGGCCCCGTAGCCATCGGCCCGGGTATGCGAGGTGCACGGTCGATTGAAGAATGCCGGATCGCCGAGCGCGGAGGTGCCGTTCGGTAGGGTCACGGTACCGCCGTCCGGAAAGTGGAAGACGTCGTTCGGATACGCGGCGTACGGTTGATTGCACTCGTTCTGATAAGGAGCTGCGCCGGGAGACAAAGGAGAGCCGCTGCAATAGAAGGTCGTGCCTTGTCCGTTGATGGCTTGGAAAGCGAGGCCGCCGCCGTCGGCAGCCAGCGCGCCTGCGCAGTAGTATCCAGGCTGGTCGTTCCCGCAGACCGAGGTGTTGAGGTTGACCGCGCCTTGGTCCGCGAACTCGCACTGTGTGAGGTCGGCGCACGAGCATTCTTTGACGCGCTCGCAATGCCGCGGCGCGGTCGGGTCGTTGCGGTACGTGAGATAGCTGATGTCGTCGTCGGTGAACCGATCGCCGACGGTCACGCCGATGCCCGCTTGGCCGTTGGGCCCTCGCCGGCCCCAGAAGCTGATGCCGTCGAACGTACTCACGTCGAGCGCGCCCACCCGAACGGCATATTCTTCGGTGGCGGGCGGACAGAGCTCGGGATGCGGCGGGGGGCCACCGTTCTGCTGGGGTCCGCACAAGCCCTTTGGCCCGTCGCCCAGGCCGTCGCTGTTGTTGAGCTTCTGCATCGGAATGCCCATTCCGCCGCCCCAGGCGCGAAACGCCGAGGGCTTGGATTTGGAGGCGACAGGGAGGCAGCCCGCCAATTTATCGATGTACGGGAAGTACCCGCCGACGACGTGAAGCGCGGCATTTCCAGGGCCGCAGTAGTCGGCTACCTGCGTCTTCGGCACGTATCCCGCGACCATCGCGTGGAGGTTGGGCGCGCTCCCGTAGATGCTCCACGCGACTGCGGTACCGTCCGTGTAGACATAAAAATCCTGGGCGGAGAAATCGCTCATCGAGTCCGGGTCGTCGAAGGTCACAATCGGAAGCTTCGTGATTCCCTGGGTACTCACGCTGCAATCGACCGGCGTGGATCCAGGGTCGGGCACGCAGGTGCCCAGGCAGGGAAGGCCGTCCGCGATCAACGCGTCGCGGCTCTCGACGACCACGTTGCCTCCCGGCATCACTCCGAACGCTTCGCACCCGAGAAACGCAGCCCCCGCGACCGCGAGACCGATCGCGGCGAATCGCACCCTCTGGCGAAGGGTCGCGAAACGGCCGGCCTCGAGCCCGCTCTCCATGTCTTTTCGGCGCGCGCTTCGCACGTACGGCCCCGTTCTGCTACCGCGAGTGGCGAGGCGGGGTCAAGGGCGGTCCGAGGGGGTGGAAGGACGGGTCCATTCGCCGCGCACTCCGGCCCCGCCGGAGCGGCGGCTCGCGGGTTCCCTGGTAGAGTCGCGTCCAGCACGGTGAAAGTCGGGTACACACTCGCGTGGGTCGCGCTCCTTGGGATGCAGTCGGTCTCGGCAAGCGCCGCGGACGGCGTGGTTCGACCCAACCAAGTCCATCAACGGATCACGGGTTTTGGGGCGTCGTCGGCTTGGTACACTCCCGACCTCAGCGACGCAGACGCCGACCTGCTCTTCACGACCGACAGCGGCGTGGGGTTCACTCTGCTACGCGTTCGCATTCCGCCCGGCGGCTGCTCGCCTCCCCAAGAAACTTGTGAGGTCGCGACCGCGCTCAAAGCCCAAGCGCGAGGCGCGAGCGTGTGGGCCACTCCCTGGTCGCAGCCTTCACTCTGGAAGTCGAACGGAAGCGTCAACAACGGCGGGAAGCTCCTTGCCGCGCACGCGGACGATTGGGCAAACGCGCTCGCGGCGTACGTCCAATGGATGCAAGGGCAGGGGGTTTCTATCACTCGGCTGTCCGCCCAAAACGAGCCGACCACCGTCGTGTCGTACGAGTCGTGTGTCTATACGCCTGCGACGCTCGCCGATTTCATCGGCAACCACCTTGCTCCCGCGTTTCGCGCCGCCAAGCTCTCGACGACCCTGGTCGGACCGGAGACGCAGGACTGGGCGACCTTGCCGTCGTTCGGCGACGCCATTCTCGGCAATTCCGCCGCGGCAGCGGCCGTCAGTGCCGTCGCGACGCACTCGTACGGAAAGGCCTCTCCGGCAGCGTATGCGCCGGCCGCGCAAGCGATGAAAGAGCTTTGGGAGACGGAGGTGTACGACCCGTCGAAAACCCCCGATCCCGGAATCGGCAGCGGACTGCGGGTCGCCGTGATGATGCAGCAAGCGCTGGTCAACGCGAACGTGAACGCTTGGCACTACTGGTGGATTCGCCCGGCGGGCTCCGGCAACGGCGCTCTCTGGGACAGCATGACGAACGCTCCGACCAAGCGCCTCTACGCGATGGGCAATTACAGCCGCTTCGTTCGTCCCGGGTTCGTGCGCGTCGACACGTCTGCGACAGGGCCAACGCCGGGCGTCACGTTCAGCGCGTACGTCGATCCGCAATCGATGAAGCTCGTCATCGTGGCCATCAATCAGAATTCGTCGCCGGTCTCTCAAAGGTTTTTGTTCGATGGCGTCACGGTGGGATCGTGGACGTCGTGGGTGACCTCCGCGACCGAGAACTCCACGTCGTCGGGGACGCCGGTCACGGGTAGCTGCAATGCGGTCGATGGGGGAAGCGAGGGTGAGGCCGGCGACGGCGCGAGCCCTGCGGAAGGTGGGAGCGATGCAGCCGGCGACGACGGCAGCCCCGCGGACAGCGGCAGCGACGTGGGGGATGACGGCGGCGACGCGATCGAGGGCGGGAGCGTTCCGGTCGAGGGCGGAAGCGTCCCGGTGGAAGGTGGCTGCAACGCGAGCGCGCTCACGGTGACCCTCGAGGCGCAGAGTGTGACGACCTTTCAAGGGCTCGTCACCGGCGTCGGGCCCTCTCTCCCCGCGAGCGTATCGGCGCCCGCCCAGCAGTCGGCAGGAGGCGCGGCTTCTGGGGGAGGCGGGGACTCGACCGGAGGGGCCGAGTCGAGCGGCTGTGCTTGTGACCTCGCGCGAGGACGTGGTGAGAAGGCCGGATGGGCGGCCGCGCTGGGCGTGGCCTTCGCCGTCTCGTTCGCGGGAAGACGACGGCGGCAGCGTCGTGGAGCGGTGCGCGTTTGCAGCTAGCGCGAGGGCGGCGCCCCGCATGGTGCGGGCCCGCGGTGGCTCTCGGCGCGAGCCTCGCTGCTTGCCACGCAACCCGTACCGGCGCGACCGATCCCGATCTCGCCCGCGCCCATGATCATACCGCTCGGGGCGCCGCCCTCTATTCGGATGCGTGCGCGCGCTGCCACGGCCGGAGAGGCGAAGGGCGCACCGACGCTCCGCCGATCCTCGGGGCTGCGGCGCTGCCTGAGTTTTCGCACGCCGATTCGGTCGCGAGCGGGTTCTCGTTTCAAGATCCCCAAGATCTCGAAATCCGGCAGCAAACGCACCCCAGAGGTCCGCCGGTGCGAGGCCCGTTCCGGCAAGCGCAGGACTTGTTCGACTTTCTCGGCGGGCACTTGCCCGAGGAGCGCGTCGCATCCTGGCGTCCGGAGGACTCCTGGGCGATCGTCACGTTCCTCTTGGCCGCCCACGGGTGCTCCCTGCCGAAAGGCGGCATCGACGCGGACAATGCCGCCGGCGTTTCGGTTCAGCGCTGTGGGGCAGAAACCCGATGACGACGAAGGCCCGCTCAGCGAGGGTGAGCGTTCGCCCCTCGCGAATCGCGCTCAGAGGTATCGCCCTACCAAGTTCTCGAACAACTCCTGCCGGCCGGAGCGCGGCTTGGGGTCGATCTTTTGCGCCAGTACGCGCTCGGAGAGCTGCTGCAGCGTGAGGCGCCCTCCCATGATCTCCGCGCCGAGGCCCTCTCGCCATCCGGCGTAGCGCTCCTCTACGAGCTCGAGGAGCTTTCCGTCTTCGAGCATGCGATCGGCGATGAGCAGAGCGCGGGCGAGGTTGTCCATGCCGCCGACGTGCGCGTGCAGAAGGTCCTGCGGGTCGATGCTCTGCCGCCGCACCTTCGCGTCGAAATTGAATCCACCGGTCTTGAATCCGCCGGCCTGGAGGATGCGCAAGAGGACGAGGGCAAGTTCGCCGATGTCGTTTCCGAACTGGTCGGTGTCCCAGCCGAGCTGCGGATCGCCGCGGTTCATGTCGACGCTGCCGAAGACGCCCGTGGCGATGGCGTAGGCGATCTCGTGCTCGAAGCTGTGCCCGGCGAGCGTCGCGTGGTTCGCTTCGATGTTGACGGCAAAGTCTTCGCTCTTCAGGCCGTAACGCTGGAAGAAGGCGTAAACCGCCGCCGTATCGTAGTCGTACTGGTGCTTGGTCGGCTCGCGCGGCTTGGGCTCGATGAGAAGCGGACCGCGAAAGCCGATCTTGTGCTTGTGCTCGACGACGAGGTTCATGAATCGGCCGA
>CAZVPE010000165.1:0-9726 GCA_964628155.1 uncultured Polyangiaceae bacterium
GAGGCTCGCGCCCAGTAACTGCGAGTCTCCTCGCTCACGATGCCAGGGTTTGCGTCAACGGCGACCGATGCCAGCGGCGAGGCCCTCGGTCTGGTCCCGTCTCTTCGACCCGACATCGGCACGATCGACGGCATTGTGTTGACCTCCGCATGGTTGCGGGGCGACACAATCTACACTTCCGACGTGGCCGATCTTCGAGCCATTCAGTCGCGCGTGCCCGCGTTCGCCGCCCTCGCGATTCGCGCTGCGTGAGCCTCCCTCACCCGAGCTCCACCTTGCTCCACATCTCTCGGCGCATTCGCTCTCGCCGTCGGTCCGTGCGTGTGATCATCCGGGCGGCGCTCCAAGCCGCCAGGAGCTCGCCCTCCAGACCGAGCGCGGGAAGCGCGCTCGGACCCACGACGAATGCGCCTCCGAGAGGGGTGCGGATCGGCTCGGCGGCGAGTCCGTGGAAAGTCGGCGGATCGATGTGCCAGCACGCCGCCATCGGTTCGGCGTCGAGCGAGCCTCCCGTTGCGCGCAGCGCCCCGCGGTCGACCTCGATTCGAGCGCCGGATCGGTAGTCCCAGAGGGGGCGCGCGTCGTGCGGCGAGTCGACGAGCAGATAGTGGCGCTCGATGAACGGCAGCAGCGACTCGAGCGCCTTCAACACGGCTTCGCGGGCGCGGTCGACCGCCATCGGAGAACCTTCGGGGAATGCGGCCTCGGCGACGAGCAGCGTCGCCCCGTCGATCCCGCACGGCTCGCGCCTTCGCTGCAGGTGCACGAGGGGCGTCGACGGGTCGAGCCCTCGATGCGGCCAAGCGGGGAGCAGGAAGGATTCGTCGGCGAGGGCTACGGGAATCCCTTCGTCGCGGACGACGATGGAAACGATGAAGCGCCACTCGGCCGGCACCAGATGGGGCAGCGTCGCCAGGGCGCGCCGTGGCGCGTCGAAGTCGATCGTCAGGTCGAGCAGGGCCCGCGTCGTGTGGTCGGTCACGACGAACCCGACCCCGGTGGTCTCGTCGTCCCCGTCGAGAACGACGCCCGTGGCGCGACCGCGCTTGTGCACCACGCGAACGGCGTGCTCCCCGAGCAGCGCTTCGCCGCCGTGCGCCCGCACCCGTTCGACGAGAAAGTCCACGAGGTCCTCCTCGCCGCGGGCCAGCCGAGACACGCCCCGCGTCCACGCGCCGTGCAGCCGCGCGACCGCGAAGTCAGGCAAGTCGGCCGCGTGGCTGGCGAAGCGAGCAGGCACCTGCACGATCGCGCGGTAGTCGTGCTCGCGCGGAAACTCGGCGAGAAGCGGCGACGCGCGCGCGCCGTCGAATCGAGGCAAGAACGCCGCCGTGCGTCCCGTCTCACGCCGCTCCCAGAAGCTGCCCGGCGGCCACACGAGGTCCTTCTCGAACGCCGCGTCCGCCGCCGCGTTGGTTTGCGCGAGCTCGGCGTAGAGGTCGTCGACGACGCGGCGCACTTCCGGATAGGTTCGATCGATTTCTTTGGAGAAGAGCTGGATGTCGGGCGGCACTTCGAGCCGCAGCTTGGGCGCGAGGATCTGGAACATCGGGTCGAGCGGGATCACCCGCCGCCGAAACGTTTGCGATTGCGCGAGCTCGACCAGCACGCGCGACCATGCGGGCGACGAGCCTGCGAGAAACGTGAAGGTGCGCCGGGCGAGCGAGACGCCCTCGTAGTGGTAGGTCGGCGGTTGCCACCGCTGTCCGAGCACGAGTACGCGCCACGACCGCCGGGCGAGAAGTGCCGCGGTCGTCAGTGCGCCGACGCCGGCGCCGAGTATCGCTACGTCGTAGTGCTTCGCCATGAAAACCGGATTTGGCTCACGCGACTCCGAACGAAGCGCGCGCCCCGCGAACCCGCACCCGGGTCCGTCCGCCCGGTGCCGTCGGGGCTTCAACCGTCACGACCCCTTCGGCGATCCACTGGAGTACCCGTGGCAGGAGCTCGTGCTCCCGCGTCAGGATGCGCTCGCGCAGCGCCTGCTCGTCGTCGCCGTCGAGCACCGGTACCGCTGCCTGCGCGATGATCGGCCCCGTGTCGGTTCCGCGGTCGACGAAGTGCACGGTGCAACCGGTGACGCGCACGCCGTACGCGAGCGCCTGGTTTTGGGCGTCGACGCCGGGGAACGACGGGAGCAGGGCCGGGTGGACGTTCACGACGCGCCACGGAAACGCGTCGAGCAGCACGTCGGTCACGAGTCGCATGAACCCGGCCAGGACGACCACCTCGACGCCGTGCGAGCGCAGCGTGTCCACGACGGCGGCGTCGAAGGCCCGGCGGTCGGCGAATCGGCCGTGCTCGACCACCACCGCGTCGATGTTCGCGGCCTTTGCTCGTGCGAGCGCGCCGGCACCCGCCACGTTCGACACGACCACGGCCACGCGCGCGTCGAGGGTTCCACGGGCCACGGCGTCGACAATCGCCTGAAGATTGGTCCCGCTCCCCGACGCAAGCACGCCCAGAACGATCACGCCGGCCACTCCACGCGCTCTTCGAACGGCCGATCGGCGCCGATCGGGACGACGTGCCCCAGCGCGATCGGCGCCTCCCCCATCGAGCGCAGCGCTTCGGACGCGCGGCCCGCGTCGCTCTCGGCGACGACGAAAACGAAGCCGACGCCGAGATTGAACGTATTTCGCATCTCGCCCTCGGACACGCCGCCGCCGCGCTTGATGAAGTCGAAGATGGGCGCGCGCTCCCAAGCGCCATCGATTCGGACGCCGAGCCCGTCGGGAAGAACCCGAGGGAGGTTGCCGGGCAGGCCGCTCCCGGTCACGTGGCACATCGCACGCACGTCGACGTCTCCGAGGGCGAGCATCGACCGCACGTGGCCGGCATACAGGCGCGTCGGCGCGAGCAGCGCTTCGCCGAGGGTCTTGCCGCCGAGCTCGCGCGGTCGGTCGGCCACGGTGAGCTTCATCGACTCGAACAAGACGGCTCGCGCGAGCGCGTAGCCGTTCGAGTGCAGTCCGCTCGACCGGACCCCGAGCGCCACGTCCCCGGCCGAAACCCGCGAACCGTCGACGATCTTGGATCGCGCCACGACGCCGACCGCGAACCCCGCGAGGTCGTATTCGCCCGGAGCGTACATCCCCGGCAGCTCCGCGGTTTCGCCCCCGAGAAGTGCGCAGCCGCATTCCGTGCACGCGGCCGCGATCCCGGCGATCACTTTTTCCGCGACGCCGACGTCGAGTTTGCCCGTCGCGAAGTAGTCGAGGAAAAAGAGCGGCCGCGCGCCGCAGGTGAGCACGTCGTTGACGCACATGCCTACGAGATCGATCCCGATCGTGTCGTGAACGCCGGTCGCGAATGCGACTTTGAGCTTCGTGCCGACGCCGTCGGTCCCGCTCACGAGAACGGGATCCACCACGTCGGAAGGGACCCGGCAGAGGCCGGCGAAGCCCCCGACTCCACTCATGACCTCGGCGATTCGCGTGGCCGCCGCGAGAGGCTTGATGCGCTCGACCAGGTCGTCACCCGCGTCGATGTCGACGCCCGCCTGCTTGTACGTGAGCGACATAGGGCCGCGTGAGGTTAGTCAGGTGACTCCTGGGGCGCCAGCTCTGGAACGCCCCACTTGGGCCGTGGGGTCCCAATCGCGCCGCGATTGCTACCATGCCCCTCCCCAATCCGATGAAGAAACGCCGACCCCGAGCTCTAGCCCCGCCGCGAATTCACACGCCGTCGGTCGTTCTCGAGGGTGCGCGGCTCTCCCCGGACGTCGTCGTGGGCGCGTTCTCGTTCGTCGCCGCCAGCGCGGTGATCGGTGCCGGGACGCGGATCCAGGGTCACACGAGCGTCTGGGACGGCGTCGCGCTCGGCGCCGACGTATTCGTCGGCCCCGGGGCGACGTTCACGAACGTGAGGCGCCCGCGGGCGGCGTTTCCTCGAGCCCCGCTGTGGGACCGGACGATCGTCGAAGACGGCGCGACGATCGGGGCGGGGGCGGTGCTGGTCGCGCCCGTCCGCGTCGGCCGCTGCGCGATGGTGGGGGCCGGCGCGGTCGTGGTGCGCGACGTGCCCCCGCACGCGATCGTGGTCGGCAACCCGGCGCGCATCGTCGGTTGGGCGTGCGCGTGCGGCGAGACGGTCGCGCGCGGCGAGCGCGCACCGGAGATGCCCGTCTGCGCCGAGTGCGCCGAAGACGGTTGGCCTTCCCCCTGACGCAGGGCTCCTATTTCTCCAGCTTCACCGGCTTGAAGGGGCCGAGCCCGCAGGCCGAGCCGCGACGCAAATGAAGTCGATGGTCCAGTCGTCGCGGATTCGGGCTTCGCGACAGGCTTCCTTGCGTCATCGGGGCGGTGGCATATGCTCCCGTATATGAAGCAATTCCTCGTCGAGATCGACGACCGATGCGCCCGGGATCTCGAACGGGTGGCCCCTGCCAAAGACAGGCGCCGTTCCGAGTTCGTACGGATGGCCATACGCAGCGCGCTCGACCGTGCTCTCGACCGCCACACCGAGGAGGCGTACCGCGCCCAACCGCTCCCCGAGGGCTGGACGGCGAGTGATGGGCAAGACTGGGACCCCTACAACGCGATGGCGGTCCGACCTCGCACTGCCGGCATTGCGCGCCGGAAGGGCAGCCGCGTCGCGTGAGCCGTCGAACGCGGACAGCCTCACTGCCCAGTCAGTTCGAGATCTGGTGGGTTCAATTGCCGGACCCGGTGGGTCGCCGTCCGGTGCTGTTGCAATCGGCCCGGAGCGTCGGCAAGCTCGCCATCGGGTGAGCGTTCAAAGGCGGTAATGGTGCAGCTCGCCCCTGCTACCCTCCCTCTGCCGTGCGCCCCCTCACCGCCGACCTGTCCGAGCTCGACAAGCGCCCCTATTTCCTCTGGGACGAGGACGTGAGCATTGCGGAGCTCAAGGCCGCGCTGCACGACGGCCCCGAGCCCGATCGACTGCGCCTGCTCGGCAAGATGCTGCGCGAGGCCCGCGACACCGACGTGTGGCAGTTCGTGACGCCCGTCGAGGTCGCGCGCGCGCTCCCCGTGCTCGGCCGCCGCCTGGGCCGGCGGCGCTCGTTCTGGGAGTTCCTGATCCACGGCTGGCGGGATGATGGCCTTCTCGGAGCCTAGGTTCGACCTCTCGCCGTTGCAGCGCATCGTGCTGGCGGAGTTCTTCCGCCTCGAGCGGGGCTTCTTCCTCACCGGGGGCGGCGCCCTCGTCGGATATCACCTCCATCATCGGTTCACCGACGATCTCGACCTCTTCACGTTGGACGAGGCTGCGTACGTGCGGAGCCTTCACGTCCTGCCCGCGGTCGCCGAGGCGCTCGGAGGGCGGCTCGAGATCCTTCAGGACGCGCCGGGCTACCGCCGCTATGCCCTGAGGCAAGGCGACGAGACGCTCGTCGTTGATGTCGTGCGTGAGCGCGTTCGGCAAGTGAGCCCCATCAAGCCCGAGATCAACGGTGTCTTCGTCGATCCGCCCGAGGAGATCCTCGCGAACAAGCTGACGGCCCTGGTCGGGCGGCAAGAGGAGCGCGACCTCGTCGACGTGTACTTCCTCGAGCAGCGCGGCTACCCGGTCGAAGGCGCGCTCGACGCCGCGCTCGCCAAGGACGGGGGGTGCACGCCGGCGACACTCGCCTGGCTCCTCTCCGAGCTCGCCATCGGCGACGGCGCGCGTGTACCCGGTGGGCTGCCCGCGTCCGTGCTGCGCCCCTACGTCGCGGACCTGGTGAAGCGGCTCCGTCGAAAGGCGGTGCCGGCCCCGTAGAGCCCGCGGGCTCACCGCGAGAGACTGCTAAGCGCCGGAACGTGTGATCCTCGTCGGGCACGCGGTCGCCGTGGGAGACTCAGGGTACGGGGCGAGCCAGATGCTGCTCGATGACCTGGTGCATCACGAGCATGGCCACGTGCGCGTAAATGACGACGCCGAGCGTATCGACCAGGCTCGCGATGAACGGGGTCGAGCTCGTGGCGGGGTCGATCCCCACGCGCTTCATGACGATCGGGAGCATCGACCCGACCGTGCATCCTGCCAGGATGATCGCGAGCACGGTCAACCCGACGGTCAGCGCGAAAAGGAACGACTGGTCCGGGTACATCATGACCCGTCCCATCGCGATCGTCGCGATGAGGAGCCCGAGGATGAGTCCCATGACCGTTTCGCGCATGAGGATGCGCCACCAGTCGCGCAGCTTGATTTCCCCGAGCGCCAGGCCGCGAATGACCAGCGTCGACGACTGCGATCCCGAGTTGCCCCCTGCGGATATGAGGAGAGGCACGTAGAGGAGCGCCCCTTTGACCGCCTCCATGACCGGATCGTAAAAGCGCAGCGCCGTCTGCGTGAAGAACTCCTCGATGAAGAGGATGACCAGCCAGCCCGCGCGCTTTCGGATGAACGTGAGAAAGCTCGTCTGAAAATACGGCACGTCGAGCGGCTCGACGCCGCCGATCTTCTGGACGTCCTCCGTTTGCTCCTGCACCAAGACGTCGATGATGTCGTCGATGGTGATGACGCCGAGCAGCTTCCCGTCGTCGGCGACGACGGGCATCACGTTGAGGTCGTATTTGGCCATCCGCCGCGCGACGTCTTCCTGGGCCATCGCCGGAGGGACGCTGAGGACGTTGATGCGCATCACCTCCGCGATCCCGAAGGACGGATCGGCGATGATGAGGTCGCGCAGACTCACGACGCCCGCCAGCTTGCCTTGGTCGAGGACGTAGACGACGTAAACGAATTGCTCGCGCTCGCGGGCCCGCTTGCGCACGATTTCCATTGCTTCCGCGACGTGCATGCGCGGCGAGACCACGACGTAGTCCGTCGTCATCAGGTGGCCGGCGCTTCGCTCGGGCCACTTTTCGATGTCGCGGACCTCTTGGGCCGCCTCCGGGTCGACCTTTCGCAGCGCCTCGAAAACCTGGTCGCCCACCGCGTCGGGGAGGGCGTTGAACAGGTCAGCGCGGTCGTCCGCGGCCATCTCGCTCGCGATTTGAGCGATCGACTCCGGGGGCATTTGCTCGACGAGCTCGCCCTGCTCGTGCTCGTCGAGCCGCTCGAAGATCGGCGCCGCATCCTCGGCGGGCAATCGCGCGAGGAGCGCGCCGGCTTCGTCCGGGTCGAGGTCTCCGATGAGGTCGGCGAGGTCTTCGGGGTGGATCTCGTCCAATAGCTCGCGGATCTGATCGGGATCCTCTTTGAGGATCTGCTTGATGTCGGGACTGAGCAGGCTCGCGAGGCGCATGCGCGCGGCGGAGACTAGTGCAGCGCCGTGGAGATGGCATCAATCATTGGACGGCGGTGCCGCGCGCCAATCGTTGCACCGCGATTGGACCCTGAGCGGCCCTCCCGCATGAGAGAAGAGCGTCCGTGCAGCGCCGGCTTGCGCCTTCAATCGTCGCGCGCGTAGACTCGCGCGGCTCATGCTTTCCACTCGGGCGCCTTCGCTCGTGGCGGGTGTCGCCGTCGTTGCCGTGCTCAGTGTGGCGGCATGGGTCCGAGCCTCGCGGCCTCGCTCCGTCGAATCCCTCGAGCAGGCGGCTCCGGCTCCGGCGCTGGATGCCCTTCGAGACGCGCCGTCCGCTGCCCCTTCGTCTCCGCTATCGCTCGCGGCTCCGCCATCGCCGGGCGCAGCGAGCGCCGGTGTGGAGCCGGCGCGGCTCGAGTCCGAAGAGGCGCTCATGAGCCGGCTGCGCGGAGCGGAGCCCGTGGCCGTCTTACCCCTCGCCCGCGAAATGGCGCGTAAGTACCCGAACGGTGCGCTCGCCGACGAGCGAGACGCGCGGGTCGTCGATGCACTTCTCGCCCTCGGCCAGCTGCACGAAGCCCACTACCGTGCCCAGGTCTTCGTTCAGCATCACCCGGGGAGTCCCTTTGCTCTGCACGTGATGAACCTCATGGGCGTTCACCCTCGCCCCCCCGGAGTCGTCCCTGAGCCTCCGGACGAAGACAAGGAACATTGATATGCGTCATTTCAGCTTTGTTTGGTGGAGCGTTCTCGCCGTGTTCGCCGGCGCTTGTTCCAGCGGCGGTTCCGCGCAAACCGAGGCGCCCGGGATGGACGGCAGTCTCGGCACCGGAGGGAGTTCCTCGGGCGGCGCGGCTACGACGGGGTCTTCCTCGGGCGGCGGGCCTTCGACGGGGTCTTCCTCGGGCGGCGCGACGTCGTCGAACGGGGGAAGCGGCGGCGGTTCGGGCGGTGCAGGCCCGAGCGACGCCGGCGGCGCGGCGTCGAGCGACACGGGAGGTGCCGTCGTGGCCGACGCCGCTGGGGGAGGCGACGCGGGCGGCGGCGGCCATCGAGCGGCCGACGCGGCCTGCACGGCGACGGACATGTGCCCCGCGCCCAACGGCGGGATCACCTTCGGCTGTGAGAAGCGCTTTCTCTTCGGCGAAAACTACGCCTGGCAGAATTGGGGTTACGACTTCGGGGGTGGCGCGACGGGCGTCGCGGGAAACTCGGCGACTGTCAAAGCAGCCCTCCAAGACATGCAATCGCACGGCGCCGACGTCATTCGCTGGTGGATGTTCCAGGAGCTCAATGGCAATAACGGTGTCGAACTCGACGCCAACGGGATTCCGACCGGAAACGCCCGCGGGACTCTTGCCGCAGACGTTCAGGCCGCGCTGTCGCTCGCGGCTCAGGTCGGCGTTCACTACAACTTCACGCTGTTTTCGTTCGACGACTTCGTGTTCTCGGCCGGCCGCCACGACATGGCGCCGATCGTCACGAGCGACGCCAATCGCGCGAAGTTGATGCAGTTCGTGGCGCTTCTTGCCCAAACGGTCGAGTCAGACCCGAACCGGGATCGCATGGTCTCGTGGGACGTCATCAACGAGCCCGAGTGGGCCATCGGGGGGATGGACGGCGACGTCGACGCGTCCGTCTCCACCGGTATGGACCCCTACGGAGACCAGGCGTTCAACGGAGGCACCGCGGGCAAGGTCTACGACCTCGTCACGTTCGCGCAGATGGAGACGTTCGTCAAAGACACGGTCACCGCGCTCCACCAGAATAGCTCCGCGCCGGTGACCGTCGGTAGCGCCGCGGTCAAGTGGAAGGGCGCCTGGGAGCACGTCGGGCTCGATTACTACACAGTGCACATGTACGACTGGGTCAATCAGTATTACCCGTACACGGCGTCCGTAGCTTCCTACGGTTTTACGCTGCCCGTCGTCTTGGGCGAGTTTCCGAACCAGGGCCTGACCGGGGTGCCCTTTGCCACGCTCCTCAGCGGCATCTTTGGCAAGTCCATCGGCTACGCGGGCGCCATGCCCTGGGCGTACACCGACCAGAGCTATCCATGGAGCGGCGCCACCGGCGGCTCGGCCAACGTGCAGGCGTTCGCGGCGTCGGAGCCCTGCGTGACGAAGTTCTGAGGCTGGCCGGCTGTCGGGCACCCCTGCTCCATCGCCGATGTACTTCCAGCGTGGCCACCAATTTGTTGTATGGTCGCAAGCCAACCCCAAGCGAACCCCAACGAACTTGGGGAGGGAAGGCCTCCCGGAAAGCGTGAGCCGTTTTCCGTACGAGCCGCGACAGATCAACATGTGGTATCGCACGCGGGGCCGTCACGGCGTCGATTTGAAGGACCGACCTAGGGAGATTGGCAACATGGGCCAGAAGCAGTTTGCAACCTTGGGCCGGCGGCTGCCGAACAGCCGCTACGCGCTCGCAGCGCTCGGGGTCGTGTGGCTCGCGACGTCCGCCTGCACACGCCTCGAAAATACGCCTGCCGACAGCGATGGTGGCTCGTCATCGAACGGTTCGGGGGG
>CAZVPE010000165.1:9826-13567 GCA_964628155.1 uncultured Polyangiaceae bacterium
GGGACCGGGACAAACGGCGGGTCGGGCTCCGGCTCGAGCGGCGGCACAGCTACCAACGTGCCCCCCGACATGATGGTCACCCCCGACGCGTCGGTCACCGTGACGAAGATGGCGTGCACCGACATGCCGTTCAGCGACGCCTATTCCCCGGGATATCCCGTCGATTCCGCGGCAAGCTCCAAAGCGCAGTCGACCGTGAGCGGGATGTCGCTCGCCAACCAGGCGACGTTGATGCGCGGCGAGCCGTCGGGATGTGGCGGCACCACGAACTTCAGCAACATCTTCCAAACCCCCGGTCTTCCCGGCACGGTCCAGGGCTACAAGTTTCGCGACGGCCCGCGCGGCGTGTGTCTCATCGCGAGCTCGACAGTGGCCGCCGGTTCGGGCAACTACTCGACGACGTTCCCGAGCGCGGCCGCGCGCGGCGCGTCGTTCGACTTGGCGCTCGAACAGCAGATCGGCGCCGCGGTCGGGGACGAAATGGTCGCCGCCAAAGAGACGATGATCCTGGCGCCTGTCGTCAACATCCTGCGGCATCCGGCCTGGGGCCGCTCCCAAGAGACGTACGGCGAAGACTCGTTTCTGCTCGGTCGCATGGGGAGCGCGTTCGTCGCGGGCGCCCAGCAATACGTAGCCGCCTGCGTGAAGCACTTCGCGGCGTACAACATCGAACACGGGCGCGACACGGGCAACGTCGCGGCAATGGACGAGCAAACCGCCTACGAGATCTACGGGCGCCAGTTCGAAATGGTCACCCAAGAGGGCGGCGCCGCGTGCGTGATGGCGGCCTACAACCTCATTCAGATCGGCTCCGGGCCGGCCCAGCACTGCACGTCGAACAAGCAGCTCTTGACCGACATGCTCCGGACCACGTTCGGGTTCAAAGGCTTCGTTCTCTCCGACTGGTGGGCCATGCCGGGGACGAGCACGTGCCCCGACGCCGCGCACGAGCAGCAATACGCCGCCGACGGGGTGAACGCGGGGCTCGATATGGAAGTGCCGTGGAAAGAGAATTATTCCAAGATCGAGTCCGATGTCTCCGGTGGACAGCTCTCTGCGAGCCAGGTCCAGACGTCGGCGACGCGAATCGCGACGCAGGAGCTCCACTTCGCGAGCGTCACCCCCCCGACGAAGACCACGTCCATCAACTCCGGGACGAACTCGATCACCAACAACACGTCGCACATCACGCTCGCGTACCAAGCCGCGATCGAGTCGATGGTGCTCCTCAAGAACACGAACAACACCCTGCCGATCCCGGCCACGGCGAAAACCGTCGCCGTCATCGGGGCGAGCGTCCCGTATACGCTCCAGGACACCGATGTGATGAGCGGGACCATCAACTTCGCGACCGACGTCCGCACCGGCGACCTCGGAAGCAGCCGCACGTATCCCGATCCGTCCCATAGCACCGGGCCTCTCGCCGGAATCATGGCCGCGGCTCCCGCGGGCACCACCGTCGTTTCCGGGACGGCCGCCACCACGGCCGACTTCTACGTGGTCGTGGCGGGGCTGACGCCGGAAGACGAAGGCGAGGGGTACACGAGCGCCGACGGCAGCGGCGGCGATCGAACGAGCTTCGATCTCGACGACAAGATCGTTCACATCAAAAACCAAGCGGCGATTCAAAATCCGCTCATCCAGTCGATCGCGGCGAAGGGCAAACCGATGGTCGTCGTCCTCGAAGGCGGCAGCGTCATCAGCATGCCGTGGCTGTCGACGGTGCCCGCCGTGGTCATGGCGTGGTACCCCGGCCAAGACGGCGGGCACGCAATGGGCGACCTTCTCTTCGGCAATGCCAACTTCAGCGGCAAGCTGCCCGTCACGTGGCCGAGCGCGTGGACCGACCTGCCTCAGTTCAGCGCCGGCGCCGGGGCGACGACCACGATGGATTACTATCTCGGGTATCGCTACTTCGACAACTTGGCCCGAATGAACGCGGCGACGGCCGCAAAGCCGCTCTTTCCCTTCGGCTCCGGCCTCAGCTACACGACGTTCACGTATGCCAACTTGCAGGTGCCGTGCACGACCGCGACCAAGGGCAGCGTCATCAACGTCCAAGTCGACGTCACCAACAGCGGAACCGTCGCCGGCGACGAAGTGACCTTCCTTTTCGTGTCGTACCCCAGCACGACGCAACGGCGCTCGGTCAAGGAGCTGAAGAGCTTCCACCGAACGACGATCGCCCCGGGGAAGACGGTGCGAATCACCCTGCCGCTCCGCGGCGAAGATTTGAAGTATTGGAACGCGACGACCCACGCGTGGACCTGGGAGAACGGGCCGGTAGAGGTCATGGTCGGAGGCAGTTCGGACAAGCTCCCGCTCACGGGCACGTTCATGGTGACCAACTGATGCGACTACGGGTGCGGCGACGCGTAGCTTGGGCGGCATTGGCCGGAACATTGGTAGCGAGAGCGGCGGCGGCGGCGGGCGACGCGCCGTCGGACGCGCCGGCCGTCGAAGGCGCCGCGGAGACCCCTCCGCCTGCGCTCCCGCCCCCGCCGGCGCCCACGCCGACGACGTCGAGTCCGATCGAGCGGCTGCCGCCTTCGGCGTTCCCCACGACGCCCATCCGCGGGATCGAGGGCGGCTCGCTGTGGCTCACGTTCCACGGCCAAGAGTGGCCGTACTACCCGAAGACGGGCATCGGCGTGTCCGGCTACGGGTGGATCGACACCGGCTACGAGCACATCCATCGCGGCGACCCGACCGAGCCGAGCGAAAAGTACATGGTGCAGCAGGGGCGCGTTGTCTTGCGCGTCACGCCGACCTGGAGCGACGGCTCCTGGTTCGTGCAGGGGCAAGCGGAGCTCGTCGCCAGTCAAGACCAGTCGCAACCGCAGCCGATCTCCGCGAACGCCGACGACGTGTGGATCAAGTTCGGCAAGTGGAACACGTTCGACGTCCAAGTGGGCCGCTTCGAAGCCTGGGAGATTTACCACTTCGGCATGGGCCTCGACCTCTATACGCTCGAGCGTCAAGGCGCGACCGATCAGAACGCATATCCGTATCCGGCGATCTACGGGTTGACGTACGCCTTCTACCGGCCGGAAAGCCTCGGCGAAGCGGCCGTACATTTCTATGCGACGAACAATCTGCGTTTCGAGCTCGGCGGCCGGTACGGAAATGAAACCAGCTACAATACGTACGGGGGCCGCCCCGTAGCCGTACTCGATTACGGGTGGATCAAGGTCAAGGCCGGCGCCGAGTATCTCGACTCCACGCCGCTTGCCGACGGCGCCCAAGAGGAGAAGAAGGAGTCGGGCTACGGCGGCGCGCTGCAGTTCGTCATCGATCCGATCGTGGAGTTTGGCGTCAACGCGGCCGTGGGCAACGTCGACCACACGAAGAACGACGGTACGCACGACGCGCGCGGGTCGTACGAGACGTACAGCCTTGGCGCCTTCTTGAATTTCCAGCCGGTCAAACGGTTTATCGTGGGGGGTGGGATCAACTACACGTACCTCGTCGACCAGCAGTACGACTCGAAGCTTAGCCGGAACGAAGATTTCGACCAGACGCAGCTCTTCGGCGCGGTCCAGTATCGCCTGTGGAATCAGCTCTTCATCAAAGCCGTGGGCGGGTACGCGCTCGCGAACTTCAACCCCAACGAAGGCTCGCTCGTTTACGCCAACCAAATGGTGAGCGGGCGCCTGCGTCTCCAGTTCCTATTTTAGGGGCCCGCTTACGGGCTGCCCGGGTCGGTCGGATCCACGATGTGGCCCAGAAACAGCACCGCGC
>CAZVPE010000166.1:0-13547 GCA_964628155.1 uncultured Polyangiaceae bacterium
TCTGGCAACTGTCGCGGCGGCGGTGGACTACCGTCACTACGAGCGTCTGGGATACGGGCTATACGCGGGCGGCGTCGTGCTGCTCTTGCTCGTCTTCATCTTGGGCCGAGAAATTCGCGGCAGTTCTCGGTGGATCTACATCGGCTCCTACAGCTTTCAGCCGAGCGAGTTCATGAAGCTCTTCCTCGTGATCGCGCTCGCCAAGTATCTGCACGATGACCCGAAGAGCGAGGGGCGGACGCTCAAGGAGCTCGTCATGCCGACCATCATCGCCGCGATACCCACGGCCTTGGTCCTGCTCCAGCCCGATCTCGGGACCGCCCTCATTCTCATCCTCGTCTTCGTTTCGATCTGCACGCTCACGCACATCCAGACGCGGAGCCTCATTTGGCTCGGCGTGGGCGCCGCCGTTCTCGCTCCGGTTTTTTGGAGCTACGGCCTGCGCGGCTACCAGAACGAGCGCATCAACGCGTGGCTCAACCCGAACGAGAACATCCTCGGGTACAACTGGGATCCACGCCAGGCGCGCATCGCGGTCGGCAATGGCGGGTGGCTCGGGCAAGGATTCATGAAGGGGTCGCAGAATCAGTTTCTCTTCTTGCACGAACAGCACAGCGACTTTCCCTTCCCTGTCTTCGCGGAGGAGTGGGGGTTCGTCGGCAGCATGGCGCTCGTTGCCCTCTACGCGTTCGTCGTGCTCTGGTGCTTGCGGGTGGCGTCGTCCGCAAAAGACCGCTTCGGCGCCGTGCTCGCCGTGGGCGTGGCGAGCATCGTGTTCTGGCATGCCGTCTTCAATCTCGGAATGGCGACAGGTCTGCTTCCGGTCGTCGGCGTGACGCTGCCGCTCTTCTCCTACGGCGGCTCGAGCGTCATGACCATGCTCATCGGCGTCGGCCTGGTCATGAACGTGTCGATGCGCCGGTTTTACACGTCACCGACTCGAACCACCGTACTGCTCGGCCTCTGAAGCGCGGCGATCCCGCGTTCGAGCTCGGATGGCACCGAGTCGCCCCCATTGTCGCCGCGTCGGTCTGCGGCGAGCGAGTTCCCTTGCAGTCACTGCGGCTTCTTGGCGCCTTGCAGGACCATCATGTGAAACTTCGAGAACTCGGTCTGCCCGAGCGTGTACATCACTTCGGTCAACAGCCGGTACGGAGTGGAAATATCGGCGATCAAAATCGCTTCGCTGTGGGTGGGATCTTTTCCCGTTGCCATCCGGATCCGCTTGTCCGAGTCGCGCCATGATTGGAGCGCTCCGCCGAGCGGCACGATGAAATAATCGTTACGCGAGCCTCGCTTGTACTTCGCCTCGATTCCATATTGCGCGGCGTCGGGCGGCACCGGGCACACCACGGTTTCTCCGACGATCACCTGCGACTTGGAGACGAGGACCGGCAGGCCCTCGGGCTCCGAGTCCGGTGAAGTGGAAAGGACACTCTTCGGAAGCGTCAAGTCGTTGGACTGGGGGAGGGAGGCCGTCGATGCGCTCAGCGTCTTCAGCAAGAACACGAGGATGATGGTCATCATATCCATCATCGCCGTGATGTTCAGAAAGTTGATTTCGGGCTCGACACGATTGCGCGCGATCGCCTTTCGGAGCTCGCGTTTGTACACGGCGAGACTTGCGGGCGGCGGACGCGGGGGCGTCGCGACCTGCTGCGGAGACCCGACCGGTATCTCGTTCATGACTATTTCGGCACTCCGAAATTGATGTCCGGAAAGAGCTCCTGACCGTCGTCGGAGCGGCGAATCGCGTCGATCGTTCCGATGATCACCTGATAGGGGACATCTTTGTTCGCCGTCAGCGTTGCCGCCGTTTCGTCGGCCGCCTCGGGCACTTGATTCTTCAGGCGCTTCGCGCACTGGGTCAGCATCCCGTAGTCGTAGTCCTGTCGTCCGTCGGCGGACTTCAGGCCGACGGCGACGCCCGAGCCCGGCCCCTGACAGCCCTCGCCGATACGCGTACCGAACGCCGATACGATGAAGCCCTTGTCGACGACGATGATGTTGAGCGACAGAGTCGGCTTCGTCGGCGGCCTCGAGCTCGGGCCGCCGGACTTCGGCGGCTGTGAATCGATCATCGTGGTGAACGTCACGCTGATCGTCGCCAGCACGAACATGAGCACGTTGGTGACGATGTCGAGAAACGGAACGATGTTGAGCTCGCCGCCCTCTTCAGCCGGGTCGAGCTCCACCGGCATCGCCTTGCGACGTATCCGGCTGCGCTGTGCAGCGCTGAGTTTCGTCTTTTCCGGCATGCCGGTCTCCAGTCGCGCTCAGTAGCTGCCGGGGCGCGCCTGGATAGTGAGCAGATTGAACACGCGCTCTTGCGTCGCGTCCAAGTCGTGCTGGATGTTCTTGGCGCGCTGGTGGAGAAAGAGGTGGGCAATCATGCAGGTCACGGCGATTCCGAGTCCAAACGCCGTATTGTACATGGCCTCGGAGATGCCGAGCGACAGTTGCGCCTGGCGCTGCGCCGCCGAGAGACGCGGATCGGCGACGGCCGCGAAGGTCAAGATAAGACCGGTTACGGTTCCGATTAGACCGATGAGGGTCGCGATGTTGGCCAGCGACCAAAGCGACCCGATGCGCTTTTCGACTGCGGGCCGCAGTTCGCTCATCTTCTCGCTCATCGCCGCGTCGATTTCGTCCGGTCCCTTGTTGGCGTGGGTGAGCCCGGCCTTCACGAGCTGAAGGGTCGGATAGTCCCCGGCGTCGCAGAGCTTGATGGCGCGGTCGATGTTTCCCGCCGTGACGAGCTTCTTGATCTGCGCAAAAAACTCTTTGGAGTTCACGCTGTACTTCGAGAGTTGGAAGGCCACGCGCTCGATGACCATCGCGATGACCACGGCGCTCACGACCAAGTTGGCGACCAAGAACGTGGGGCGCTCTTTGAAGGCGCCCATCAGACCGCCGCCCCCGCTCGCAGCTTGCGCCGCCTGCTCCGCAACTAGGACCACCAACATTCCCCGACGCTCCTTTCTACTTTACTCGGATGGCCAAGCGCCTTTGGCGGCGCGTGGCTTCGTCGCAACTCTCGGCGGCCAGTATAGCGGCAGGCGCCATGCAAATGGGAACCGCGCTCTCTCGACTCGGGACGCTGGCTATGTGCTCTCGTGTGTCTCGATGCGCGCTAGCAAAGCGGGTCCGCGAATACGGGCCCGCGCCCGCCAGTCGAGCGACGATACCGCCTGCGGATTCGTCGAGTCAAATTGTCCCCGCATCGGTTGCGGCCCATCCACGCCCTTGGCGGACGTGGACGCGGTCGGCAAGACGTCGGGGGGAAGGATCGCGGAGGATGCCGACGTTTTCAGCGGCGATTGCGCGCTTCGCGGGGTAAGAGTGGTTGAACGTGGGCCAGCCGGAGCACACCCGCCAAGCGAGCGCCGCGTCGGGGCAGCCGAACGAGCCCCCGGGCATGACCTCAAAGGGCGCATCGGTCCTCGCACGGTTGGCCTCGTTCGTCGATCTCGCGGCTTCGCCGATCGTTTCGTTTTTCGATGATCTCGGTTCGACCGTGCTGCTGGGCATCCGCACTGTTTCGTGGGCCGTGCGGCCGCCCTTCCGACCGGGACAGCTCCTCGTGGCGCTCGACTTCATCGGCGCGGGCTCGACGTTCATCGTCGCGCTCGTCGGCCTCTTCACCGGGATGGCGTTCACCCTGAGCACCATCGTCGGCTTTCGTCAGTTCTCGGCGGAAGGAATGGTCGGCGGCGTGGTGGCCCTCGCGCTCGCGCGGGAGCTGGCGCCCGTCCTGGCGGCCGTCGTGGTCACGGCGCGCGCCGGGAGCACGATGGCGAGCGAGCTCGGGAACATGCGCGTCACCGAGCAGATCGATGCGATAACCACCATGGGCGTCAGCCCCGTTCAGTACCTCGTTGCTCCGCGCGTTCTGGCCACGACGCTGATGATGCCGCTCCTGGCGACGTGCTTTGCCGTCGCGGGTCAGATCGGCGCCTATCTCGTGGCCGTCGTGTGGCAGGGGATCGACCCGGGTATCTTCTTCGACCGCGTTCAGCAATTCGTACGGGTGAGCGATCTTCGCATGATGGCCACGAAGAGCGTCGCCTTCGGATTCGTGCTGAGCATCATCTGCTGCAAGAAGGGGTTCTATGCGTCGGGCGGGGCACGAGGCGTGGGCGAAGCGACCGCCAAAGCCGTCGTTGCCAGCATCGTCGCCATCTTCGCCCTTGACTACGTGCTCACCGCGCTGCTCACCGAACTCTGAGGCGATGCTGCAATTCCGTGCAGGACTCGGCGCGGGGCCGCCGTCCTGGTAGCATGCTGTCGGTTCCGCGCGGACGCGCGGTCCCAGGGAGGTTTCTTCCGTGGACAAGGCACGAAACGACTTGAGCGCCGCCGTTCCCAAGTTCTGCTTGGCGCTCGAGGAGCACAGGCGCACGCCCGAGGGGCGGGTGCGCACTTCGCAGGAAATGATTGCGACCTTCTTTCCGCACGACGAGAAGGTGTGCACCGATCGAATCTTCAAGTACCTGCCGAACGAGGTGCGCGGCCCGATCATCGCCGCCTGGGGTATTCGCGGCATCAAGGCCGCGCTGCGCGACTCGGACGAAAAAGTCCAGAGCGTCGTCCACGATGCGCTCGTCGCCGGCGACGTCGACCCCTCGGCGTTCGAGGACGGGCTGACGGCGGAAACGCTGGTGCGATGGGTGCCCCTCGCGGACCTATGGGCGTTTTGGCGCGCCGGCAAAATGACGAAGCAGGCGCTGCACAAGGCGCTGTCCACGGCTTACGAGCTCTACTTGTTCGATGCTCGATGGTTCCTCGACACGATCACCGCCAAAGGCGGGGCCATCAAAGGAACGGACGTCCTCGCCGATGGGCTCTCCAAAGAAGAGCTGAGTCAGTGGATTCACCGGATCCACGAGACGGGCGACGGGACCCCGAAAGGGATCGTCGCGGCGCTCGGATGGGACAAGATCGTCGCCAAAGGTGCCAACGAAGTCCTCGTCTCCGTGCTCGACGCGATGGTGACCAAAGTGGGCTTGGTCGTCGTCCAGCCACGGGAGTCGTCTCCGCGGCTCCCTGCGGAGTCTTCGCCGAGGCTCGATCAAAAGGTCGAGGTGAAGGGGGAGCCAACCGGCACTTCACCCGGGCTACAGCTTCTTCCGCAGCCTCCGCCTTCCGAGACCCAGACGTCGGACGGTGACTCGAACCGGACCGGCGAGCGAGCCCCGCTCGACGATGGCGCGTGGTCGGTGCCTCCGGCGCCTTCGACCGAGGAGGGGATTCACGTGGTCGTCGACGACGAGCTTATCCTCACCGACGCGACCGGCGGCGCAAACACGCCGCGCAACACGAGAAGTGGCGCTGTGGAAGAGGAAGAGAACACTCCGAAGCCAGCCCCCGCGCCGCGCCTCCGGTTCGAATCGCCATTCAAACCCAAACGCTAGGTAGAAGCACGGCGCTTTTCGCCGATACCGGCGCGATCCCGGCGTCGAGCGTGCTCGCGTACGGTCGTACGCTCCGCGCGCTCGCCACCGGGCTCGCTTGGTCTCGGCGGAAAATCGCCGCGCTTCTACTCTCTCTTGGTACGGCGCTTCTGGTTGGGTCGCGCCTTTGGCGCTCGGGTTTGTGCGTCAGCGCCTTCGGCGCTTCCGCGCTTGTCAGACGCTTAGGGCTAGCATCCGCTCTATCGGCTTTCGGGCTCGCTCGATTAGCTCGGAGGGCATTTCTATGCGCGGCTGGAGATCGCGAAGGGATAGGAAGACCTTTTCCAAGGTGTTCTTGCGCATGAAGGGGCACTCGTTGCAGGCGCAGTTGGCTTCGGGCGGTGCGGCGATGAATGTCTTCGTCGGCGCTGCCTTGCGCATCTGGTGAAGGATCCCGCTCTCGGTGACTACGATGAACTCCTTCGCGGGGCTCGCGACCGCGTACTTGAGCAGAGCGGTCGTGGACCCGATGTAGTCCGCCATGGCGAGCAGCGCCTCTTCGCATTCCGGATGCGCAATGACCAGGGCGCTCGGGTTGCGCTCCTTGAGGCCGACCAGCTTTCGCAGGCTGAATGTCTCATGCACGACGCATGAGCCTTGCCAGAGCACCATTTTGCGTCCGGTTTTTTTTTCGAGGTATCGGCCGAGGTTCTTGTCGGGCGCGAAGAGGATCGTCGTCTCTGGAGGGACGCTTCGGACGATCTTTTCGGCGTTGGACGAAGTGACGATGATGTCGGAGAGGGCCTTAACCTCGGCCGTGCAGTTGATGTAGCTGATCACCACCGAGTCGGGCGACTGAGCGCGGTGTTTGGCGATCCACGCCCCGAACCGATCCGCCGGACACCCGCTCGCGAGCGAGCAGCCGGCTTCGAGGTCGGGGAGGACCACGATGCGCCCCGGATTCAGAATTTTGGCCGTTTCTGCCATGAAATGCACGCCGGCAAAGCAGATGACGTCGGCCTTGGTTTTCGCGGCCGCTTGCGCGAGCTGCAGCGAGTCGCCGATTAAATCGGCCACATCCTGGATCTCGCTCTCCTGGTAATAGTGAGCGAGAAGGACGGCGTTCCGCTGCTTTTTGAGGCGCTCGATCTCTTCTTCCAGATCGTAGGCGCCGGCTACGGCGACCATGGCCACCAACGTAGGTCGCCGTCCCTTGCCCGTAAAGCGTGGTGGGCCGGAGCTATCCCCGGCCCAGCAGTTTGGCAGCAACCACTCCGCCGAGCTTCTCCGACATCAGCGCGCTGACGAACTGGTCGAGCTTACGTTTCTCGGACTCCTCGGCGAATCGAAATCGAATCCCCATTCCCGCGGGCCGCTCTTCGTTCGCCCGGCTTTCCTCGACGGTCCACATCACCTCGCCGCGAAGCTGAAGCTGTTCGGACTGCCCGGGAATCGAGAGGACGAATACGAACTCGGTGCCGATGTCCAAGGGCTTGCTCGTACGGATGAACGTCCCCCCCTTGGAGATGTTCTTCGCGTAGTCGGCGAAAAACGTGTTCATCCGCTTGTAATCGACCCGGAGGGTGATCGCGTGGCGCGGCGAATCGCGGCGATCCGACCACCGCGCCTCGTCGTCGTCGTTCGACGCAGCCATCCCCATCTCATCATATCACGCGCCCATCTCCGGGCGACACGCGTCAGCTCCGCGATTCGTGAGCCGCGCGCGACCGAAGTCCGCTTGCCCAAGTCGCACGCTGCGCCGGCGTCAGGACAGGGACCATGGCCCGGGCGATCTTCTCGACCCGGTCGCCGCGGTGTTCGACGCGAACCAACGCGGCCGCATCGAACGAATCGCCCCGAAAGGACTCCAACGCCTGCCGGCGTGCCCCTCCCTGTGCGCGATTTCCGCCGTCGGCCGCACCTCCTTTCTGGTCGGCCGGCTCGGATGCCAGATTTGCCGCGATCTTCGCCTTCTGTTCGGGCGTGAGGCCCAGCCTCGCTCCCCACGCTTCCATCCGGTGAGCATGGTCCGCGCCTTGGCGGTCGCCCGGAGCCTGGCCTGCCGAAGCCTCGACGGCGTCGACGAGCTGGCCGCGTTGCGCGGGTGTGAGAAGCGCGTGGAGCTGCTTCATTGCGGTCTCCTCGGCCGCGCTCTCCGCCGCGGCCGCGTTGTGTTCCACGCTCAGTGCGGGTGCGAGGGCCTGCGGGTCGACCGAGCCTTGCTCGACCTCCTGCGCCAGGATGGTGAGCACTTGTGCGTTTGCAGCCCGCACGGGCCCGGTCGAAGCGCGCCGCTGCGCCTTCAGCCCTTCGATTGCCGTCCGCTGGTTGGCGGTGAGCGAGTTCAGTTGGAGCGCCGCCGCAAACAGCCCGGCGCGATGGGCGCGCGGGTGATCCTGCTGAGCGGTCGCTGCGTCTTGGGCAAAGGCCGCGCCCACGGGAACGACCGCGACCGCGCTGATGATCGAAGCACACCTCACAACGTTGCGAGCATATCGGTTCATGGTCTCTTTCTACCTCCGCATGGACAGCGCGCAGGCGGCACGAGTCCATCCACCCACGGGGGTAAAGAAGAGTAAACGCGGATCAAGGCGCCGCCCCGAACCGGGACGGACCAGTCGAGCGTCTAGCCGAGGACGTGGACGCGGATCGAATTCGTGCTTCCGCTCACGCCGATGGGTGCGCCGAACACGATGACCACCCGCTCGCCGGGCGAACCGAAGCCCGCGGCGAGAAGATCGCCCGTGCACCAATTGACCAGCTGGTCGGTGTCGTGCTGAGCGGTCGGCATTTCGCGCGGAACCACGCCCCAGTAGAGCGCCATTCGGCGTCGGGTCTTGGCATTCGGCGAATACGCGACGATCGGTACGCCCGGTCGCGCGAGGCTGACGTTCATCGCGCTGAAGCCGCTCTCGGTGAACGCGACGATGTACTTCGCGCCAATCTCGCGCGCCGTGCTGCACGCTCCACGTGCGATCGCCTCGGCGACGCTCGTCGCGCGCGAACCGTAGGGTGCCTGCTCGAAGAACGGGCTGTTCTCCGCTTCGTGCGCGATTCGGCTCATCATCGAACACGCAAGCTGCGGATGGTCCCCCGTGGCCGTCTCGCCCGACAGCATCACCGAGTCCGCGCCGGAGTACACCGCGTTGGCGACGTCGCTGGCTTCCGCCCGCGTCGGCCGTGTCGACTTGGTCATCGACTGGAGCATTTCGGTGGCGACGATGACCGGCCTGCGCACGCGCCTGGCCACTCCGAGGATTTGCCGCTGGATGACCGGCACGCGCTCGGGCGGGAACTCCACCCCGAGGTCGCCGCGCGCGACCATCACGCCGTCGCTCGCCGCCACGACGCTCTCGAGGTTTTCGACCGCGTCCGGCGTTTCGATTTTCGCGATGACCGGCGTGGGCGCGCCCCACGCCTGGCAGATTTCGCGGATCTGAAGGATGTCTTCCGCACGACGGACGAAGCTCATCGCGATGTAGTCGACGCCGCTCGAAAGTCCGAAGACGAGGTCTTGTTTGTCCTTTTCCGTGAGGGCCGAGATCCGCATCGTCTTGCTGGGCAGGTGCACGCCGACGTGGTCGCGCATGCCTCCCCCCTGCTCGACCCGCGCCTTGACGCGGTGCCCCTCCACCCCGTGGACGAAGAGAACCAGCCGCCCGTCGTCGAACATGATGCGATCGCCTACGCGCACGTCCGCCGCGAGGCCCTCGTACTGAATCGCGACGACCCGCTCGTCGTCGGACGAGTCGCCCTCGACGAGGATCACCTCGGCCGCAGTGGGCAAGTCGAACTTGCGCGGGAAGCTGCCCGTACGAATCTTCGGGCCACAGAGGTCTTGGAGCGCCGCCACGGACTTGCGCTCCAAGTCGGAGGCCTCGCGCAGCCGTGCGAGTCGTGCGCCGTGCTCCTCGTGGGTTCCGTGGGAGAAGTTGAGGCGCGCGACGTCCATCCCCGCACTGATGAGGCGGCGCAAGCCGTCGAGGGAATCGCACGCCGGCCCGAGCGTGCACACGACTTTGGCCCGACGCATTGCCGACATGAGCGGGGGAGAGGATAGTCGATCGATCTCTCTCTGCCGTGAGTTTTTTTCGCCGTGCGGACGATCTTGCCCGATCGGAGCGCCGCTTGGCGGGCAGGCCCGCTTTTTTTAGACTGGCCGGTCCATGCGCCTTCCCCGCGATTCGGGTCCGCTCGCTTCCTTTGCCGGGGTCGACCTCGCGCCGCTCGCCGAACGAGTCGGTACGCCCGCCTACGTTTACGATCTCGACGGCATCGCGGCCGAAGCACGCGCCCTCCACGCCGGGTTCGGCGGCGCGCCGCATGTCGTCGCGTATGCCGTGAAAGCAAACACGGCAGGGGCGGTCGTGCGAACGCTGGCGCGCGAAGGCTGCGGGGCGGACGTCGTCAGCGAAGCAGAGCTTCTCGTGGCGCTCGCCTGCGGCGTCGCTCCCGACCGAATCGTGTTCGCGGGCGTTGCCAAACAAGATCGCGAGATCGACCGCGCCATCGGCTCCGGTATTGCCGCGGTGCAGATCGAGAGCGTCGAGGAGATAGCGCGGGTCGAGGCGCGCGCTCGCGCCGCCGGGCGAAAGGCGCGGGTGAGCGTCCGCGTCAATCCGAGCGTCGACCTCGCGGGCGCGACCCACGCCCACGTGGCTACCGGCCACGATCGCGCCAAGTTTGGCGTGAGGCGAGAGGACGTGCCGCCTTCGGTGCGCGTCATCGAAGCGTCGCCACACCTCGAGCTCGTGGGCATGGCGACCCACGTCGGGTCTCAGTTCATGTCTCTCGAGCCCTACGTCGAGGGCGCGCGCATCCTCTTGCAAATCGTGCGTGGGCTGCGGGACGCCGGGAGCCTGACCTCGCTCTCGTTCGTCGACACGGGCGGCGGTATCGGCTTCGACTACGAGGGGCTGTCCGCCGCGAAATCCACGACCCGAGTGCAGCCCGCCGATTTCGTCCGCGCCGCGCTGGCCGAACTTCGGGCAAGCCGGCTCGACGACCTTTCCCTGTATGTGGAGCCCGGGCGAGCGCTGGTGGCTGGATACGGGATCTTGCTCGCCCGGGTCGTTCAGCCCAAAGTCGCCGGTGCCTCCCGCTGGCTGATGATCGACGCGGGAATGAACGACCTTATCCGGCCCGCGCTGTATCAGGCGCGCCATCGAATCGTGCCGATCGGCGCAAGCCCCACCGCTACGAGCGTCGAGTGGCGGGTCGCCGGGCCAGTGTGCGAAAGTAGCGATGACTTCGGCGAGCATTCGCTGCCCAGCGACCCGCCGGCTGCGGTCGCGATTCTCGACGCCGGCGCGTACGGATACACGATGGCCAGCCGCTACAACGGGAGGCAGCTCCCGGTAGAGGTGTTCTTGAGTGGCGGCCGCGTGGTCGGGCAAACCGAGCGCGTGTCCGTCGAGACGTGGGCCGCGGAGCGCGCGAGCGCGGGCCGGTAGGAGCGTCTCGCCTCGCGCTCGGCCCCCCCGTCAAAGCTTCACTTCTCGTCTTTGGCCGTTCCCCGCGACGGAGTCGAACGCGGTGGGGGCGACGATCGGGGGCTGTTGGGGGACTTCGACGACGGCGGCGGCGGCACCGTTCGCGCCCGAACGACCTGACCGTCGGCGACGATCTCGACGCCGATCGTCCGGCAGCGGCGGGCGAGTCGGTCGAGGTCGATCCCCGGCACCACCAAGAGCCCTCCAGGCGGCGACGGATCGACGAAGAGCTCTTGGGTCGGCCGTCGGGTGCGCAGCATCTCGCGGACGTTGGCGTCTTCGACCCAGAGAAAGCCCGCGGCCGCCGCCCACGTCGCGCGCCCGACGACCACGCTCGCCTGCGCCAGCGTGCGCGAAAGAGACTCGGGAAGCGGTGCGAGCGCCTCGATGCGCGCCCGCAGCACGTCGGCCTCGAGCCCGGCCGAGAGAGCGCGCGCGAGCGTCTGCGGCGCGACGATGAGGTCGAGGGCCTCGGCGGCGCGCCCCACCTCGACGAACGGGGCCACCGCGAGGACCGCGCCGACCTTCGCCTGCGGCCCGAGGCGCAGCACGTGCGTGTCGAGAAACTGCGACGGAGAGGCCTCGCTCGTCGGGATCTTGTCGGCCAGCAGGGCGCGGCCGCGGGCCGTGAGGCGGAGCGCGATGGGGGCGCTGTTACGATCGGCCTCGGCGTCGCGCGGGAGGTCTTCGTCCTCGCCGAGGTCGAGGATGCCCAGCGCGGGCAAGCTGTCGTGCACGATGCGGCGCGCGACCTCCATCGGCTCGACCGCCTCGAGCCCGCCGCGATCGGCCCAGCGCCGCAGGAGCCGCGCCAGCCCGGGGACGCGCTGATCGCTCTTGAGCCATCCGGCGACCGACGACCACGGGACCCATCGCCCCTCTCCGAGCTCGCGCAGCGCCTCGAGGACCATCTCGCGGACGACGCCCGCGGGGCTCGAATCGCGCGTCTCGGGGGCGAGGCGCAGCACCTCCGGCTCGGCCCTCGCCTCGTCCCAGGCGCCGCCGCGCCGCCACGTCACGAACAGGTGGCGCGTCAGCTATTGCATCGTGAAGCTGCCGGGCGGCGCCGCGACGTTCGTCGCCGACGCATCCCAGAGGCCGATCGCGCGCGAGAGGGCGAACACGAGCGCGACCTGCGACGGCTCGCGGCCGAAGCGCGCCGCGAGCTTCTGCACGAGCGACTTGGGGGTGCCGACACCCGCGCGCAGATCGGCGAACGACCCCGACGGAGAGCGGCCCTCGACCCGCGGCGTCGACTCGCGCGCGGAGACGGCGAGCCCCATCGCGAGGGGCGTGGGGTCGAGGGAGAATCGAGCGCGGCGGGGCGCGTGGTCGCCCGACGTGACGAACGCCCGCACCTCTTCGCGGCGGGCGGTTCGCTCGGTGTGGTGGGCGGCGCCGATGATCGCGCTCACCTCGGTGGGCACGACGTGGCGGTTGGGGTGAACCGGGATGAGGAGGGCGCGTCGCTCGAGGGAGAAGCCGACGCCGCGCCGCGACGGCGTGGCCCCGGTCGCGGTGCGGAGCCGGAGGGGCTCGCGCTCGAGCTCGAGCAGCTCCTCGGTGTCGACCTCTCCGCCGTCCTCCTCCACGCCCTCGAGCACGCGCCGTTCGGTGGGCGAGAGCTTGGCGATCTCGTCGGCGAGCCGCTGCGGGTTGCCGAGCGCATCCCACGCCGGCTCGAGCGACAGGGCAATGGGCGGCGTCGCCGGGCGGCCGAGGTAGTGGGCCGCGATCGCGCTCATCGTCTCGAAGGGAGCCTGGGAGAGCAGCGCGCGAAGGCTTCGCGGGTCTTCACCCTCCCATGTCTTGAGCTGGACGAGGTAGGAGGCCGGCAGGATGAGCTCGACGCCCGCGGCGCTCGCGCGCGCGAACATCAGCCCGCGCGCAAGGAGCGGCTCGAGGGCCGGCGGGACCGACGAAGCGACGAGGATGCCGCGGGCTTCTGCCACGCGGTGGATGAGCTCGACCGACGCCGGGTGAAGGCGCGAAGGGTCGCGCAGCTCGGGAAGCGACACGAGCGCGCGCGCCACCTGCGATGGAGTGTCGATCCGCTTGGCCGGGTCGATGCGGATCGCGAGGCGCGAGATCAGCCCATCGAGCTCGCCCTGGGGCAGCGCCCGCAGGATGTCGGCCAGGTGTGGTGTTGCTTCGGGCGGGGGCAGTGTCGGAGCAGGGGGCAATAAGCGGAGCCTAGCGCTGACGCATCGATATTTCCAAAGGGCCTTGCGCGCGCTGGCCCTCCGCGTGAGACACTGGCCCCCCCACCGTGAGCTCCTCGCTACCTGGTTTGCCGGATTCGGAGCCCCGCTCGGGTCCGTCTGGTCGGTCTGCTCGGTCTGCGGAGAGCGCGCTCGACGCGCACCTCGCGTGGCGAGGACGGCGATGGGCCCCGGGTGAAGGGTCGCCCAGCGACAATTCGCCGCGCCTTCACGTGACCGAGCAGAGGGCCAAAGACCGCGCGGCGGAGCCGCAGCTCCGCCTCGCGCTGAACGGCGCGCCGCCCGATCAGGCCGGCGTGGCCCTCGAAGCAGGGGCATTTCGCCTCGTTCACGGCGATGCGCTCGACGTGGCGCGCGCGATGGCGCTCGAGGGGCTCGGCGGGCGGGTCGACCTCGTCTATCTCGATCCGCCCTTCGCGTCGCGGGCGGCTTACACGAAC
>CAZVPE010000167.1:0-13433 GCA_964628155.1 uncultured Polyangiaceae bacterium
CCCACGCTAACAACCTGGCCGGCGCGGTGGAGGGGGGCGGCCCGGCGCGCGGGGTGCCCGCCCGGGTGGCTCGCGGCGTAGAACGCTGGGCTGCAGTACGTGCTGGAAACGGCGTGGGCCTGGCGCTCGTCGTGCGGGACAAGGGCTCCGCCGGGCGCGTGTCGTGGTTGCAGCTCGACCCGAACGGCGGCGCCCGAGCGGCGCCCATTGCGGTCGGCAACGACCCGACCGTGAGCGGTGACATCGACGTCGTCGCCTTTCGCGACGGCTGGCTGCTCGCGTGGACGGATCGCACCGGCGAAGACCCTCAGGTGACGCTCGCGACCGTCGACTCCACCGGGCACGTTCTAGGCCCGATGCACGCCATGAATGCCGTGGGCGGGTCGTCGCTGGTGGCCCTCGCTACGGGCGCCACGAGCACGGCGCTCGCTTGGGAGTCGCCGCACGGGCACGCCCGTCCGTCGAATCTTCTCCATCTCGCGAGCATCTCCGGCACAGCGGGGCTTGCGGCGCAACCGGTCACGTCGTTCGAAGTCGAAGCCCGGTCGCCGATCGAGCTCGTGGCGACTCGCGATGGGTTTGCATTACTGACCACTCCCGTTCCCGCGTGTCGCGCGTCGGACTCCATGCCGTCCAGCCCGGCCGGGAACTGCGTCCCAGTTCCGATGTTCCTCCGTTACGACGGGCGGCTGACTGCCGTCCAAGCGGAGCCTCTCATCGTCGGTGTCGGCCGCGACCGCGACCACGCGCCGGCGTCGCTCGGCTGGGGTCTGGCCTGCATGGGCAACCGATGCATCTCCCTGGCTTCGACTGCGGAGGCGCCCGCACCGGTCTTTGCCGTCGATCTCGCCCGGCGAGAGTCTCCGTTCGAAGCACCGGCCGTATCCGCTACCCCCGCAGGCGCTGTCGCCCGGGTGCAGGGTATCGTCACGCTCGAGTCGGGCGAACCTTACATCGACGTCGCAGCCGCGCAGGTCGGCGACACGACGCTGCTCGCGACCATGACCACGGAGGCCACGAGTGCCGCCGAACGCTCGGCCGGTCGGGACCAGACGGTTCGGGTGCGTGCCTTCGGCGGAGAGGGTAAGGCTCTCGACGCGGGAAACACGGTGACGTCGCGCGCGCTCGCCGTGGGTCGCGTCGCCATCGCCTCGGCGGCCAAGCCGGAAGATGGAGCAGCGACCGCGTGGGTCGCGCACCACGACTCAGGCGCGCAGGTCCACGTAGAGCGCCTCGACGCGCACGGCCACCGGATTAAGGAGGTGCAGCTGACGACGGCCACGGGCGACGCAAACAGCGTCGCCATCGCGCGGGCCGGTGACGGATGGCTGGTCGCGTGGGTCGACTGGCGCGACGGCAACGGCGAAGTGTACGCCGCGAAGATCGACCGCAACCTGAATCGCGTCTCTCCCGATCAGCGTATCACCCGAGCGCAAGGAGACGCGGCCGACGTGTCGCTCGCCGTGAGCGGCGATGCAGTTTGGATCGCGTGGAGCGATCCACGAGAGAGCCCCCGCGAAGGCCTCGGGGACGTGTACGTCACGCTTCTGCGGACGCGAGACGCGAAGCGCGCCTCCGACGAGACCCGCGTTCTCGCCACCGCCGCGCACTCCCGATCCCCCGAAGTCGTGGTCGTCGACGACGGCGCCCTCGTCGCGTGGATCGAAGACTCTCCGAGCGGCCTCGACTCCCCGGGTGCGGCCATGGTCGCGAAGCTCGGGCCTGGCGGTCTTGTGGTGGGGGCCCCGAGAGCACTGGTTCTGGGAGGCGACGGGCGTCCGACGGCGATTGTCGTCGCTCCCTCATCCGGCGGCGCGCAGGCTATCGTCGCGCGCTCCGGTCGAGATTCGGTCACGCTCGATGCGCTCGAGATCTCTGCCGACGGCTCGGGCGGGCCGGCGTGGCCCGTCGTCGATCTGGACGCGCCCGCTCCGTTCGACGTCGCCATGGCCCTCGCCGCGGGCGCGCTCTTTTACGACGACGCCGGCGGCGCCGGCGGACATCGCCGCGTTCGGCGCGTGACGATCGCTTGGAACGCCTCAGCCTCATCGCCCCATGCGGCCTCGCCCGCGCTTGAGCCGAGTCCGGAGCAACCTCCGGTTCCGGCCGGCCGATAGGGACAAAAAAGGTCGGCATCGCTATCGCGGTAGCCGGAATCGACGACCGCTCCTACGCTGCTTCCGGAGGCCGTCATGGGAATCGATCAGATCGGCAAGAAAGGTCCTCCCATTCAACCGCCGGCGGACCCGATCGGACGTGCTTCGGTCGCGGAAACGGAGCGGTCGTTCGGACCGTCGGCCAGCCGCACTTCCACCTCGGCGGCCCAGGTCGCCGAGGTCGAGGCCCCTCGCACGGCGCTGGAGCGGCTGCGCGCGGGCGAGGTCGATGCAAAGGGATACGTCGACCTAAAGGTGCAAGAGGCCACGGCCCACCTTGGACATGTGCCCGCGCGACAGCTCCAGTCGATCCGAGAAGCCTTGCACGATCGAATGGCGAGCGACCCGACTCTCGTCGAGCTCGTCGGCAAGGCAACCGGTCACACCCCGGAGCCACCCGGTGGGGACGACTGACCCGTCGTTCCGAGGGTCAGCGGGGGACTCGCGCCCGACTCGCGTCCAAGAGCCGACGCTGCCTGGGCGCCGCGCCTGGCTGCTCGGAGCCGCGGCGGCGATCGCGTGTTCGCGGAGTGAACGCGCGGCCGGTGGCGGGTCCCAACCCGGGGTCGCATCCCCGAACGCCCGGCTGCTCGATTGGGATATGGGCCAGCAGCCGTGGGGACGGGCGCGAGCCGCGATTATGGTTCCCACTTGGGGCGGTCCCGAGACGCACTATCCCGTCCTCGTTGCGCTGCACGGGCGCGGCGAGGCGCTAAAGCCCCCCGCCGAGGGGATCATGGGTTGGCCGCGCGACTACGCGATGGTCCACGCGATCGATCGCCTGCGCGCGCCGCCGCTTCGGGACACCGACTACCTCGGTTTGGTCGATCCGGCGCGCATGCTCCAGGCCAACGCTTCCCTCGCGGCCCGTCCCTTCGGGGGCCTCATCGTTGCCTGCCCTTGGCTTCCGGACTTCCACCCCCCGGGCACGGCAGACGTCACGGCGTACAGCCGCTTCGTGCTCGAGGAGTTGCTTCCGCGGGTTCGCCGGGAAACACCCGCGGTCGGAAGGCCCGAGGCGACTGGTATCGACGGAGTCTCGCTGGGCGGCATCATCGCCCTCCGCATCGGCCTCACGTCGCCCGACGCGTTCGGTGCGGTCGGAGGCATTCAGCCGGCGATCCTCGAAGGGCAGAATGCGGAGTGGACCGCGCTCGCCCAGGCCGCCAGAGCGCGCCGGACAGCCATTAGGCTGCGCCTCCTGACGAGCCACGACGACTACTTTCACGACGCGATTGCCAGCCTTTCGCAGGCGTGGCGACTCGGCGGGATCGGCCATGATTTCGCGGATGTACCTGGACCACACGACTACGTCTTCAATCGGGGACCCGGCTCAATCGAGCTTCTCTTCTGGCACGATCGGGCTCTTTCCCGAAGCTGATTGATGGAAAAATCAAGCCTAAGCAGAATCAACTGCTACGATACTGTCAATGAGGCGATTTGCGGTGCTCCTCGCCCTGCCCGCGGCGCTCTACGCTTGCGCTGAGCAAATTCCCGATCACATCGAGCTCCAGCCGCCCGGAGAGAACGTCGAGTTCGCCGCCGAGCCGCCGAGCGCGAGCGCTTTCCAGCTCGTGGGGCAGGTGACCGCCCAAGCCGCCGCGAAGGACCCGGACCTCGCCCAGCAGGCTGCGCGCAACGATCTTCGCAACAAGGCCGCCGCGCTGGGCGCATCGCTCGTGACCATCGACGAAGACTTGGGTGAGCCGCTTCTCCTTCAGGAGAAGACCCGGGTGAGGCTGGTCGGGCGCGCTTACAAATCCGTCGACTGACGGGGCCGCGGGCGGAAACAGGCACGGGCATAGCGATCGAAAAATCGCTCCCCTTGTCGGCTTGGTCCCCCACTACCATCCCGGCCATGTCCGCGTGGCTGGTGCCGCTCGAAGTGCTCGCCCAGCGCCGCGGCGGCGACGATCCGCGCATCGTCGGCGGCAAGGCCGCGCGGCTCGCCTGGCTCGTACGCAATCGCTTCGACGTTCCCGATGCGGTCGTGCTGCCCGCGGACGCGTTCGTCCAGGCGATTCGCGATCTTCCGCCCGGCTGTGAGCCCCGCTCCCTCTTGCGCGCGGCTGCCGGGCGCGCGGGGGGAGCCCGCGCGGCCGAAGCACGCAAGCAGATAGAAACGGCGCCCCTGCCCAAAGGGCTCGAGCAGGAGCTCCACGCCCTCTGGCACGAAGTGGGCTCGCGGTGTCCTTGGGGATTCGCCGTGCGATCGAGCGCGACGTGCGAAGACGGCGCGCTGGTGTCGATGGCGGGGCTGGCCGACAGCATCCTGGGCGTTCGGGGCGGTGAAGCCCTCGCGCGCGCCGTTCGACAGGTCTGGGCGTCTCTCGCGAGCGGCCGGGCGCTGGCGTACCTCGCCGCCCACGGCGTTCGGGACGTCGGGATGGCGGTCATCCTCCAGCGGGTCGTCGAAGCCCGGGCGGCAGGGGTGATGTTCACGCGCGCCCCCGACGGCCGGGCGCGGGGCGCCCCCGACGAGAGGATCGTCAATGTGGGGTTCGGCTTGGGAGCCCCGGTCGTCAACGGCGTGACCGCTCCCGACGTGCTCCGAATCGACGCGCGCGGCAGACTCGTCGGGTCGATCATCGCCCACAAACCGCGCTCGACGATCGTCGGAAGCGGCGGCGTCACCGAGGTCGGCGTCGAGGACCCGGACCGGCCCGCGCTCTCTCGGGAACGGATCGGCGACCTCGCCGAGATCGCCGCTCGTCTAGAGAAGCTCGAGGCGGTCGCCTGGGACGTCGAGTTCGCGTGTGACGCCGAGCGCACGTGGATCGTCCAGGCGAGGCCCGCGACCGGGCGCGGCTTTCCCGACGGCGGCGACGCCGACACCGTGTGGAGCAGCGTCAACGTCGGCGAAGCGCTCCCCGGGGTCGCAACGCCGTTCACCTGGTCGGTGGCTGGCGCCTTCAGTGAGGCCGGGTTCCGTCGAGCGTTCGCCGCCCTGGGCTGCCGCGTGCCGAAGCACGCCCGGATCGTCGGCAACGTGCACGGACGCTTTTATCTCAACCTGACGCAGTTCATGCGCATCGCGGCGCAAGTACCCTTTCTCGATCCGCGTACCCTGGTGGAGCTCGCCGGGGGATGGGGCGGCGACGAGCTCGCGACGCAGGTCGAAGACGTGAGCCGCCGTGGGTTCTACGTACGTCTGCCCATGACCGCGTCGCGGCTGCTCCGGGAGCAACTTCGACTCGATGATCACGTCAAGACCTTCGAGGCTTTCGCCGAGAAGCAGTGGCGCGCGCAGAGCGCTCTCGATCTGGCGATCCTGCCGGACGACGGCGTGGCCCGGCGGCTTCGCGATATCCAGGCGCTCCTCGAGCGCGCGGGCACCGTGATGCTGACGTGCGCTTCGAGCGCGCTAGGTTCGCACCTGGCGCTCAAGGCGATGCTCGAGCGAGTGGTGCCGCTGGACGGCGAACGGCTGGCGCAGTCGCTCACGAGCGGGATCCGCGACGTCGAGAGCGCCCGCCCGGCGATCGGAATCATGCACGTAGCGGGGCTGGCGCGGCGGGAGCCGGAGGCGGGCGCGGCGATCGAGCGCGAGTCGACGGTGGGTCTGGACGCGATCCCCGAAGGGCCTACGCGGCGCGCCCTGCAGAGTTTCCTGGAGCTCTACGGCGATCGGGCCGTACGCGAAGCGGAGCTTTCGACCCCGCGCTGGAAGGAGGATCCTCGTCCAGTCCTGCGCATGCTACGCGCCGCCGTTCGTACCGAAGCGCATCGCATGGAAGGTACCATCGCTCGCGCAAAGGCAACCGCCGACGGTGAGATGGCCAGGCTGATGCCGAAGCTCAACATCTTCGAGCAGACGATCCTGCGCCACTTGGTTGCCCGAGCGCAGCGCTCGGCTCGCCTGCGCGAGCGAATGCGCGCGTGGGTGACGCGCGTTCTCGGAATGCTGCGCGAGGCCGCGCTCGACGCCGATCGGCGACTCTTGCGGCGGGACGCTGAGCTCGACGCCGACTGGCTCGGGGTCGTCGAATCGGGCGAAGCGCTCGCGAGCGTCCGCGGCGTCTTCTTTCTGACCATCGACGAAGTGGTCGGGGCGCTGCGCGAACCGCACATCGAGCTGGCTGCCCTCGTGCGCTCGCGACGCGCCGAACTAGCGCGCGATCGGGCGCGGCCCGATCCACCTGCGACGTTCGTCGGGTCGCCTCCACCCCTGGTACTCCCCCCATGGGGAGGGGAAGTAATGCGAGGCCTGCCGGCCAGCGCCGGCGTCGTGGAAGGGCGGGCGCGCGTCTTGCTCCGCGAAGACGAAATGGACGCCCTCCAACCAGGGGAAATCCTCGTCGTCCACACGACTGACGTCGGATGGACCCCCCTCTTCCTCGTCGCCGCCGGCGTTGTGACCGAGCTCGGCGGACCGCTGTCGCACGCGGCTGTCGTCGCCCGCGAATTCGGCGTTCCGAGCGTTGTCAACGTGGCGGGCGCTACGCACGCGATTCGAACCGGCGACATGCTGCGCGTCGACGGCGACCGCGGCATGGTCGAACGGCTGCGGCGATAGAGCACCGAACGGTTTGGGGGACGAGGATTTGCGGCGAGTTTCGAGCAGCGCGAGGCGCGACGACGAGGACTACTGGCGGTAGTTTGAGGAGGAGCAACGAAGCGATGCGATGGAAATCGCGGGAAAGCGCCGGAGTCGAACCGTTCGGCGCTCTAGAACGCCGGGGCCCTTGGCCTCTCGATGGCGCGGCGCCGGCGTCGGTAGGAGGACCCCACGTCAGGCTACCGCCGGCGCGCCAGCGCGTGTATCTGGAATTCCCATGAGCCGCATCCATCGCTCGCTTCCTCCCAAAGGGACATCCATCGGCATCGCGTTTTCGGGAGGGCTCGACACGCGGACCGCCGTCGCGTGGATGTCGCGCCATGGCCTCGACGTCTACGCGTACACGGCGGACCTCGCGCAACCGGACGAAACCAACGTCGCCGACATTCCCCCCATTGCGACGCGCCACGGCGCCAAGTTCGCGCGCCTGGTCGACTGCCGCGACGCGCTCGTCCACGAGGGAGTCGTCGCGGTGAAGTGCGGCGCCTTTCATCTTTCGACCGCGGGCAAGAAGTACTTCAACACGACCCCGCTCGGCCGCGCGGTCACCACGACCGCGATCATCCGCGCGATGCGCGAAGACCACGTGAACATCTTCTCCGACGGCAGCACGCACAAGGGAAACGACATCCAGCGGTTCTTCCGATACGGAGTGCTCGTGAACCCCACGCTTGCCATCTACAAACCGTGGCTCGACCCTGCGTTCATCGACGCGTTCGGCGGGCGCAAAGAGATGAGCGAGTACCTCGCGTCGATCGGTTTGCCCTACACGATGGCCACCGAGAAGGCCTACTCGACCGACGCGAACGTTCTCGGCGCGACCCACGAAGCCAAAGACCTCGAGCGGCTCGATCGCGACATGCGGATCGTCGCGCCCATCATGGGGGTCGCGTCCTGGCGGAGCGGCGCGACGGTGGAGCCGGAGGAAGTGCAGGTCGAGCTCGTGTCCGGCGTTCCGGTCGCGGTGAACGGAAAGCGATACGCGTCGGTCTTCGAGACGTTTCGAGCCCTCAACGCGACCGGCGGACGACACGGTCTCGGAATGAGCGACCAAATTGAAAACCGCGTCATCGACGCGAAGAGCCGGGGCGTCTACGAAGCCCCTGGCATGGCACTCTTGCACATCGCCTACGAGCGACTGCTCAGCGCGGTGCACAACGAGAACACGACCGATCTCTACTTCACGCTCGGCCGGCGCCTCGGTCGGCTGCTCTATGAAGGGCGCTGGTACGACCCCGAAGCGCTCATCCTCAAGGAGGGACTCACGCGTTGGGTGGCGACCGCGGTAACAGGAACCGTAACGCTCGAGCTGCGGCGGGGCGACGACTACACCATCCTCGATACGCGGGCCGTCAGAAGCGCCTACGACCCCGAAAAGCTCTCGATGGAAAAGACGGTGAGCGTCTTCACCCCCGAGGATCGAGTCGGGGCGCTCGAGATGCAAACGCTCGGCGTGACGGACAACCGTGAGCTCTTGCTCCACATGGCGAAGACCCTTGGGCGCGGGAAAGTCGGCGACGTGGGCGAGCTCTTGCTGGGCGAGGGGGACGGGGATCCGTAGTTCGTGCACGTCACTGGGAGACTTACGCCGTGATGACAGTCGCGGTCGCCTGATGCCCCTCTCGGGCGCCACCCCGGTCAGTCTCTCTTCACGAGCGTTCCCACGCCTCGGTCGGTGAAAAGCTCCGCGATCACCGAGTGCGGCGTTCGACCGTCGATGATGTGGACGCTCGCGACGCCTCCCTCGATCGCGCGCATGACGCTCTTGGTCTTGGCCACCATTCCACCCGTAATGGTGCCGTTCGCGATCTTGCGCGCGAGCTCGTGGGCGCCGATCTCGCTGACGAGCTCCCCGTTCTCGAGGATGCCCGGAACGTCGGTCAGGTAGATTAACTTCTCGGCCCGGAGCGCGATCGCGATTTCTGCCGCTGCCGCGTCGGCGTTGATGTTGTACCCCTCGCCGTCTTCGCCGAGCCCGACCGGCGACACGACCGGTACGTACTTCTTCTCGAGCAGCATTTCGAGGAGCTCATGGTTGACGTGCGTGATTTCGCCGACCATTCCGAGATCGCGCCCGCCTTCACCGGCGAGCTTGCGTGCGCGAAGGAGCCCCGCGTCCTTGCCCGACACGCCTACCGCGTACGAGCTCGTCTGATTGAGCAGCGAGACGATCTCGGTGTTGATTTTTCCGGTCAACACCATTTCGACGACTTTCACGTCGTCGCGGCCGGTCACGCGCACCCCGTCGACGAACTCGCTCTTGGCGTGCCCGAGCTTTTCCATCGTGTGCGTGATCTCGGGGCCGCCGCCGTGCACGACGATGGGCAGCAGGCCCGCACTCCGCAAGAGGTTGATGTCGTTGGCGAAGCTCGCCTTGAGTGAGTCTTTCACCATTGCAGCGCCGCCGTACTTCACGACGGCCCGTGTGTTCGTGAAGCGGCTGATGTAACTCAGCGCCTCCACGAGCAGCGCCCGCTTGAATCCAGGGCTGTAGTTCGTGAGTCGGTCGTCGCGCGCGACGGTCCCGTCCGGCGACGAGTGGGTGAGACTCGTGTAGTCCGCGTTTATTTTCACGTAATCGTACGACAGGTCGCAGCCCCACGCCGTCGCCTGCGCGCTTCCCTCGGCGAGGTGCACGTCGATCGTGATCTGCGGTTCGCGCATTTTGCCCCGCAGCACCGTCGCGTCGGCTCCGGTCGGCGCGCCGCCCGAGTAAACGCACGTTCCCTGAACCTTCACCGACGCGAGCGTCGGATCGATGGGCCACTTGCGCGACCCCACGCGCGCGCCGATCGCCACGAGCACGCGCCCCCAGTTCGGATCTGCCCCGAACATCGCGGTCTTGACCAAGTTCGACCCGGCCACGGCGCGCGCGAGCTCGCGGGCCATCTCCACTTTCGGCGCCCCACCCACATTGACCAAGAGAAGTTTCGTCGCCCCATCGCCGTCTTCGGCAACTTGACGCGCGAGCTCGACGCAAACGGCCTCGAGCGTCTCGACTAGGAGCCCGAAATCGGGGGTCCCTTCGTCGACGATAGGGTTGCCGGCGAGGCCATTGGCGAGAGCGAAGATCGCGTCGTTCGTGCTCATGTCGCCGTCGACGTTGATCATGTCGAAGCTCGCCTGCATCGCGTTCGCGAGGGCGCTCTGTAAGGCGCGGGGGGTCACCGCCAAATCGGTCGTCACGAAGGCGAGCACCGTCGCGAGCTCCGGCGCCATCATACCGCTACCTTTCGCAAACGCCGCGATCGACACTTCTTGGCCGCCCACGTAGAGCGTTCGGCTTGCGAGTTTCGTCCGCGTATCGGTGGTCATCACCGCTTCGGCGGCCAGCTCGATCGCCGCGCCCCGGGCCGCCGCGAGCTTGGGCGCCGCAGCGATCAGCTTTTCCATTGGCAGCGGCACACCGATGATGCCGGTGGACGCCGAGAGCACGCTCGAAGGGGCGACCCCGAGCGCGCTGGCGAACGCGGCGCACAGATTGCGTACGTCGCGCGCCCCGTCGGGCCCGACCAGCGCGTTCGCGTTGCCGCTGTTGGCGATGATGGCGTGCACGCCCGAGGCCGGCAAACGCGCCTCCGCGTCACGAACGGGGGCCGCACGCGAGGCGTTGACGGTAAAGCATCCGGCCGCGACGCAGGGCGCTTCGCTGAATACGAGGGCGATGTCTTTGCGCACCGCCTTGATGCCGCAGTTGATCCCTGCGTAACTGAAGCCTCGCGGCGTTTTCACCTCGGTCCTCCCGTCAAGGCGACACGCGCTGAAGGTGCTCGAGCCCCATCGCGTCGTGCCAGCCGTTCATCGCGTTGAGGTTCTGCACGGCCTGACCGGCCGCCCCCTTCAAAAGGTTGTCGATTGCGCCTATCGCGATCACCATCCCCGCGTCGGCGCTCGCCCCGACGTGCGCGAAGTTGGTGCCGACGACACGCTTGAGCCACACCTGCTCCGGGGCCAGCGTCCGCACGAACACCGACTTCGTGTACGCGTCGGCCAGACACTCGCCGACGCGCTTGGCACTCGCTCCTGGAAGCGGCCGCGCGTAGCACGTGGCGAGCAGGCCCCGGTTGATGGGGAGCAAGTGCGCCGTGAACGTGAGCTCGACCCCCGGAGCAATCCGCCGCAGTCCGCGCTCGATCTCGGGCGTGTGCTGGTGAGCGAAAACTTTGTACGCGCGCAGGTCGTCGTGCACCTCGGCGAACGAGTAGGCGTCGCCGCTCTGCTTTCCCGCTCCGGTCACGCCGCTCTTGGCGTCGACGACGATCCCTTTTGGTTCGACGAGCTTCTCGCGAAGGAGCGGCGCGAGAGCGAGCAGCGCGGCCGTCGGATAACAGCCCGGATTGGCGACGATGGCGCCGGCGGGGGCGGGGCCGAACAGCTCGGGAAGTCCGTAATGTGCGCGGTCGAGCCAGCTCGGGGCGGTGTGCTCGAACCCGTACCACCGGGGGTAGGCCTCCGGATCGAGGCGGAACGCGCCGGACAGGTCCACGACCTGCTTGCCAAGCCGGGCGAACTCCGGGACCAGACGCATCGACACGTCCGCGGCGGTGGCCAGAATCACGGCGTCGCACGTCTCCGCACGGTCGAGCGCGCTGGCGTTGGGGACGAAATTTGGACTCACGACGGCGCCATCCGCGCCGGGGAGACCAAGGTGCGCGACGACGCTCTCGCCGGCGAGCTTGTCACTGGTCGCGAATGCGAGCCGGAGTCTCTCGTGCGTGGCCACGAGCCTCGCCGCCACGCCCCCGGAGTAACCGGACGCGCCGACGATGGCGACACGCAACTTGGTCATGGTCGAAGAGCGATCTACCGCAACTTGTCGGGGGATGCAGCGTTTTGGTCCGATCGCGGTCCCCCGCCACTCACCTTTTGGCAGCGCTCGCGCCTGGCGACGGGTGCCCGCCGTTCGAAGCCGCCGGTGCTGCGCCCTCTTGTGCGGCGGGCGGGGACGACCTCGAGTTGAGCGCCCAGGCTAGCCCGCACAGGACAAAGAACACGACGCCGAGAACGGGAAGCCACGCGGGCGTCTTGGGCTCGTCGTCGAGCGGTGATTTGGAGGTAGCGTGCGGGTCGCTCATCGACGTTGGGAGCGTGGTGTCGCCTTTGCGCGAAGAGCTGTCAAGGGTCGGCCCGCATCTTCCGGACCGGCGTTTGCACCCTCCGCGCGCTATGATGCTCCTCGTGAAGCGCTCGCTGCTCCTTTCGGCATCGGTCGCCTTGGCCGGTGCCGCGTTCTCGGCCCCGGCAGCCGCGAATCCCCAGCCGCCGGGAGCCCTCCCCGCCCTTCCAGGCGCCGAGGCGCAGGCCGCAGGCCCAAGCGGCCCGGCGACCACGGGCGCTGCGGGACCCCCGGCACCCCCGGGGGCCGCTCCGGGCTTCGCTTCTCCTCAGCAACTTTATGAGCACGTTCGCCGCAGCGTCGTCGCTCTCGAGCGCAACGGCGTCCCGCTCGCGATTGGAACCGTCCTCGACGGCGATGGACGGATCCTGACGTCGTTGTCCGGGTTGGGCGGGGCCGACAGCGCCGACGTCCGCTATGCCGATGGAACCACCGTTCGCGCCAGAATTGGCAACGGGGACAAGGGCAGCGACCTGGCTCTGCTCGTTCCCCAGTCCAACAAGTGGACCGAAGGGCTGTCGGCGAGCGAGTCCGACCCCGTGGGCGCGCCGCTGCGTGCGATGTTGCCCGCGCACGGGTACCCACGCCTCGGGCCCGCGGAGGCCGGCGTCAAAGGGCACGTCGACGCCCACGCGCGCGATGGGGCCCCCCTCCAATCGATGCTCGACGTCGATGTGAAAGGGCCGCTCGTCGCGGGGGCACCTCTGCTTGACGGCGCGGGGAGCGTCGTGGCGGTCCTCGTGCACGCCTGCAAGGGAGCGGCAGCAAATCCTTCGGACGGGATTCAATGGGCTGCTTGGGGGGCGGCGCAGGAGGCGGCCAAGGCTGCGCCAGCGCCGTGCACGCCGGTGGTGGTGGGTGCGCCAGTATCGGCCATTCGCTCGTTTCTCGCGAAAACCCCCGCGACCGCAGTGCCGCCCGCACCGTGGATCGGCATCCGCGCCGAACCGGTCCAAGACAGCAACATGCGCGGCGTCCGCGTGGTCGCCGTGGCCGCGGCCGGGCCCGCGCAAAAGGCCGGCATCCGGGCGGATGCCGACGTGATCGTAGCTGCGGACGGCCGACCCATCGATTCGCCGGAGGCCCTGTCGGAAGCCATTGGAAAGCATTCCCCCGGTGAAACAGTCAAGCTACTGGTTTTCGGGGATGGTAAGTTCCGAGAGGTCGCTGTCGTTCTGCGGGCCGCGCCGCAGTCCTAACCCCGGTTGTTCACGAGCTTGTCCGACGCGCTTGATCGAAGCCGGCCCCACGGCCGTTGCGATGAACCCTTGCACCGCGAGCGTGTCCTTGCGACGATCCCCCTGCGCCCGGGGCGCCTAAACCCGCACGACCGAGAAAGGTAAGCCGTGGGAGGACCGCTCCGAATCGAAGTGGCCGGCGAGACGAATGTCGGCATGAAGCGCACGCACAACGAAGACAACTTCTCGATCATCGAGGAGAGCGGTCTTTACATGGTCGCAGACGGGATGGGGGGCCACGCGTCCGGAGAGATCGCGAGCAAGATGGCGGTCGATGCACTCCGCGAGTTCTTCGCGGCTACGGCGACGGATCCGGAGCGGACGTGGCCCTACTAGATGGACCGCGCCAAAGGCTACGAAGAGAA
>CAZVPE010000168.1:0-13372 GCA_964628155.1 uncultured Polyangiaceae bacterium
TGAGGTTTTAATAGCTGGACCAGCCGGTTCACAACACGATGTGACGAATGCTTAGCGCCCGCGGGGGGACCTGAGGGGGGTCTCCTTCCTCGAGGCATGCCCCACGCCCGGCCCCTCTTGGTCGATCCGCTGCACGTCAATGAAGAGCCACCACGCCGACGGGCGGAGAAGGCAGGATGATCCCGTCGGGCGCCGCGGTCAGGGCGCATCCACCCTCGGAAGCCGTGAAGGCGTGCACCGGGTAGCCTGTCGCGGCGCGCCGGCGGTCGCCGAGCAGCAGCTCTCCACCGGCCCAGGCGAGGCCCTGGAGAAAGAACCCGTTCGTCTGGAAGGGGGATTGAGCCGCGGCCGCGATCGGGGCGCCGGTCACTGCATCGAACGTGACGAGCGAGGTCGCGTTCACGGCCGTCGCGTCGGCGACAATCGCCGATCCGCAAGAGCCGCTCACGGCGACCTCCGCGATGCTCCCCCCGAGCTCTGCCTCTCGGGCGACGAGCTCGGTCGTCGAGGTCGCGGTGTCGAACCGCTCCACGCCTGCATTGGGCTCCGCGGCGTCGTCGAAGTTGCCGGGGTCGGCCAGCCAGAGGACGTCGCCGTCCTGCGTGACCGAGAACGGATTGCGGCCGGCCAGCACGATCGTCGCTTCGACCTTCGCGCTCGACGTGTCGATGCGGAGCATCCACGAGGGCTGCACCGACTGCGGATACGGGTTGAGTCGATCGAGCGTAACGAATGCTTTTTCGCCGGCTGGCGTATCGACGATCGCAATCGAGCTCGCGTCGGGATTGCCGTCGCTGTCGTAGCCGGAGAGGTCGATCGTGCGCAGCACGGTGCCGTCGGGAGAAAGCACGAGCACGGCCGGGACGAGGAAGAGCGGAGTCCACAGCGAGCCGTCGCGCGCGACGGCGACCGCGTACGGATCGGAGTTTCCGGAGGCGCTTGCGACGTGCGCGGTGAAGCGCCGGATGGGGTTTCCGCAGGAGTCGAGCTCGAAGATCGCGTCTTCGTCCCGCGCGACGAAGAACGCGCGCCCTCCGGACACCGACAGCATGGGGTCGGCCCCGAGATCGACGCGACCGACGACGGACGTGATTGCCCCGGACAGCGACAGCGAACCGACGGCGCTCGACGAGTAGTCGGTGGCGATCCAGAGCGCCGCCGAGCCCGGACAGGCCGATGTGGCCGCGGGCGTCGAGGGACCGTCGCACGCCGCGAAGACGAGGAGAGCGAGCCAATGCCTCATCGCTCGAATCTCGCGGAGGCAAGGATGGTTCGCCCCGGCAGCGGGTACTCGTAGTAGTCACCGATCGGCTCGTGGACCGGGCCGGTGGCACCCGCGTAGGTACCGGTCCGCACGTCGAGAAGGTTGCGAACGTCGAGCCCGAGGCGAACTTCACGCGTCACGTCGACGTGTGCGGCCGCCGAGACGAGGACGCGCGGGGGAACACCGATGCTGCCCGCGACGTCGGCCACCATCCCCGCCACGGCATCGAGGCCCGTTTGCAAGGTCACCGGTCCGGCATGACCGAGAAGGTCCGCCACGAAGTCGTGGACCGGCCGCCCGGGCAGCTCCGGATGCTGACAAAACCCCACGATCGGCTTGCAAGCCGAGTCGTTCTCCGTCAGGAGCCCCGTGTAGACGAGGCGGAGCTCGAACGGCCCGACGCTCGCGCGCGCGTCGGCCTCGATCCCCGCTAGCCGCGCTTGACCGATGTTCGTCGCTTTGGCGCGGCCGTAGGCGCCCGTCGGGACGAACGTGATGAGGTCTCTGGCCCAGGTCGCGAACCCGTCGACTTCGAGCGCGAGCCTCAGGTTCCCGGCGCGGCGCGCGCTGCGACCGCCGGCGTCGACCGTCCAGGCCGACTCCGGAACGAGCGTGGGGTCACCGAGAAAGGCGCCGCGGTCTCCATAGAGCTCGATGAAGCTCGGCGGGCGGGCGGTGGCCCCGCCGTGCGCGGCAACGGTCAAGACGTCGAGCGGCACCTCGACGCCGATGTGTCCCGTCGGGAGCACGGCGCCCGACCCCGCGCCGCCGCTGGCGTTCGACCAGCCGTCGAGCCGCCCCGAGGCTCCGAGCCGCAGCGCGTCGCACGCCCGCCATTCCGTGTCGAACCCGCCGCCGATTGCGCCCCGGTTCGCCCCGGGGGAAGGCGATGCCCCTTGCGTGACTCCCGGCTCGAACCGCTCCCCGCTGCCACCGGTTTGAAGGTCCACGGTCAGATCGGGTCTCGGTCGGCCACGCCAGCCGACGGCGCCGCCGGTCGCCGCGATCGTCTGGTCGGCGCGAGTCGGACCGATCGCGGATGAAGCTTCCGCGTCCACGAGGCGCAGACCTTCGCGGCGTCCCCACGCCCGCAGGCTCCATGCACCCGGCCCGGCGAGTCCGGTCAGCTCGGCTGCGGCCAGTTCGCGGTCGGAGTTCAGTCGGGCAAACGGGGTGGGCCCGAGCACGGTGCCGGGCAGGTCCTGCCGTCTCGACTGCACGAGCGTCGTTACGGCCAATCCGCCCGGTGCAGCGTTCGACCAGCGCACGGGCAGCGCCCAGGCCACGAGCCCGTCGACCGCGGCGTGGCCGCCGTTTTGCCGTGCGGCATAGACGTCGTGACCGGGTGACGATGCGAGCGGATCGAGGTAGCTGAAGTCATCGTCCGCGCGCGATGCGCTCACCGCGGTCACCAGGCGCCCGTCGCCCGCCTCGCGCACGTCGGCGACGCGCAAGCGAGCCTCGCCGAAACTGCCGGCGGCTGCCCACGCTTCGGTCCTTGCCGGAGAGCTCGGACGAGGCGGGTCGACGACGAGGGTGCCGCCCAGCGAACCCGAACCGAGCCACGCCGGCGTGAACGTCCGATGGACCGCGACCGCCGCGCCCGGCCAAAGCGGCAACGACGAGAGGTCGAGAGATGGATCCGAGCCACCCGTGAGCGGTACGCCGGCGAAGACAATCGCGACTTCGGTCGACGACGAGCCGCGAACGCTGAGGGTCGCGAACGAATCGTCCGCACCGCGCCGACGGAGGTGGACGCCGGGCAGCGACTCCACGAGGCTGGCGGCGTCCGTCACCTCGCGCACCGAGTGATCTTCGTCGGCGCGCGAAACGAAGCCTCCCGTTTCACTGCCCCGCACGGTGACCTCTTCGACGGGTCCGGACTGGGCGCGCGCCCCGGCCGAGGCCGTCCCGACCCCGACCAAGAGGGCTAGCGCCAAAGCGAGACGCACGTTCCCTCACGGTAGTTCGGCGTTCACGATCGCGATCGCGTCCAGATCAAAACCGTTCGTGGTGGGCCTGTCCGGTCCCGCTTCGGGGCAGGCCTCCTCTGTCCGATCGGCGATTCTCACGTAGCGCGCGTGCGTCAGCCCCACGTCGGTCAGGTCGTACGCGTTGCCTCCGGCGGTGCCTGGGTCGAAGGGCGAGATGCCGTTTCCCGGCGCGGAGTAGACGACCCCCCACCCTGCGCAGTCGCCGTACGGAGGCATGGTCCCGGTACCGTCGGTCGCTCCCGGAGCGAGGACCGGCGTGCAAGGAAACGCAACCCAGGTCACCCCGTCGTCGCTGACGCTGACTTCGCCGGGCTCGGCGTACACGTTCGAGGCGTTGCCGCCGATCCAGAAGGGGTTCTCGAACACGATGAAATCCGGTCCGGGACCGTCGACGATGGCGTTCGGGGCAAACGTCACCACGAGCGTTCCGCCGCCCCCGAGCGAGAGGACGTCGAGGCTGCCGTGCTCGGTGCCGCCCCCGACGGGCGGTCCCTCGACGATTCCAGGGGCGGAACCCTGACCGAACCCCGCGCAGTCGCCCGGTGTGTACGAGACGATGCCCGTGACGAAGCGGCTCGCGGGGGCGCCGCCATCGGGGGCGGCACTGACGGCGGACGGTTCGCCGTCGACCGACGCATCGCCGGTGGACGAATCGCTGCCGGGCGACGGTTCGCCATCGGCGGACGAATCGCGGTCGGCCGATGGGCCGCCGTCGTCAGCGCCCCCGTCGGAAATGACCGGAGCGTCGCCAGCGGGATTCCTCGAGCCCGTCGTCAGCCCTCCTGCGTCGGACGTCGCGGAACCAGGTGGCGCTCCACAAGCCGCCACCGCGACGAAGACCACGACGCCTACGGCGCGGGCCACAATTGCGCTCCGCCGAGGTACCCCGGGCCGACGCCGGCATCTCCCATGGGGAACGGGTTGGCTCCGAGGGTCGCCGTGCCTCCGTCGGCCGGGTTGACCGATACGACGAGCCACTCGCCCGCGCCGCCGTCCGCCGTCGCGGTTTGGGTGACACCGACGAGGTTGCCGTTTGGATCGACGTCGAACGCCTCGGGCGCGTTCGCGATGGCGGGGCCGAGGGTCGAGGTGGTCGGGTCCCAGGTGTACGCCGTGTCGAGCTGGAGAATCGTGTGATGCGCGTCGAGGTAGTAGATGCCCGATGGATACGCGGCGGAGGTGAGGTCGAGCACCGTCTGCGCGGCGCCGTCCGCGAGCGATACCGACACGACGCCTCGGCCGGCGATCGGACCCACGCCGCCATCGGCTTCGGCGGTCTTGCAGCCGGTCTCGAGCACGAGGAGCCGGTTGTTCGGCGGGTCGTACACCATCGGCGCCGCGCCGAAGACCGCACCGTAGCCCGGCAGCGAATACCCGCGGGTGCCGGCGTCCCCCAGGCTGACGACTGCGTCGGTGGTCGTGTCGATTGCGACGAGGGTCGGGTGCGTGGCCGAGCAGAGCTGGGTATAGCCGTCGGCGGCGACGTCGAAGCGATCGATGTTGGCGAGGAGCACGTAGAGGAGCTTGCTGGGCGCGTCGTAGTGCGCGCCGCTCATCTCGACATAGCCGTCCCCAGCCGCCTGGACCTGCGCGCTGAGATCGATGGTGCTCGCCGGGGCGCCGCCATCGACGACCTGCGACGGATCGATCACCGCAATCGTGTTGCGGTTGTAACGCAGCACATAGGCCTTCGTTCCGGCCGCTACGACCGCGAGCGGGTCCGAGTACGCGCTGGCAAAGCCGGCGTCCGGGGCGTAGTCGCCTAGAGCCACGCGAAAGGACGACTGCACGACCCATGGGCGTGCGGGGTCGAGGCGCCCCACGATGTCGGTCGATTGTTCCAGCACCCACGGCGCCGCCGGCGTGACGGACGTGGCGCCGATGTAATCCGGGTAGACGTAAACTCCGTCGATCGTGCCTGACTGGAGGCCGAACGCGACGAGCTCGCTGCTGGTCGATCCGTTGTACGAGAGCAGCAGGCGCGGGGTCGCTGGCGCGCTCGCGTCGCCCCCGTCGAGCCCCGGGCTGGCCGCGCTGTCGAAGGACGAATCGATCGCGCTCGCGTCGCCCCCGTCGAGCCCCGGGCTGGCCGCCACCTCGAGCGGCGAATCACTCGCCGTCGCGTCTGCGCCCGCCCCGGCGTCCGTCCCGGTGCTGCCATCCTTGTCGGCAGTGGCGCTGTCGGCCTCGCCTTCGGGCCCTTGGGAGGCGCCGTTGTCGCTGCACGCAAGGAGCCCCGACGCGCTCGACACGAGCGCGCTCACAATCGCAATCCACGGCTTGTTCATGGTCCCTCTGGGCCGCGCCAACCCCGGCGCGACGGATTCGAACGAGGATCCACGTGTCGGGCCCGGTCTCCGGACTTCCAGGTGTGGCGCATCGCGCCGCCTCCTTCGGACCCTTCCCGGAGGCACCCCTGCGGGTCCTCCAGTGGCAACGTCCGAGATCGTCCCTGGTCACCGTGGCGGGGGCCGCGCCGGACTTGCACCGGCTTCCCTACGACCCATCACGTGGTGGCAAGCCTTGCGGCAACATGCCGCCCGGTTGTCCACGAGCGTCGCTCTACACCACCGCCGGGAAGCGTTCAAGGCGCAGATGACGCGGGCGACCGCCGGGCGTGGGGATCGCGACTCGTGGAGGGCGTCCGAGGAGGGCCGACTTTACGGCGACGACGGCCCCGCGGGCGACGTCTTTCGGTATCCGCCGTTCAGGCAATCGCCCGCACACGCGAACGGCGGCACCTCTTTGAGGGTCTTGGCCAGCGCTCGATAGCGTGCCCTCATGTCTCGGAAGTCGTCGCCTTTGGAAACCGGGGAGCGTTCCAGCGGATCGGTTTCGACGTCGTAGAGCCTGCAATGGGCGTCGTCGTCGAAGCAGATCAGCTTCTCCTTGCCGCGAACCAGGGCGCGGCGCTTTCCATTGTCGCTGGTCGCGGGCAGATCGACGACGACGTCGCGCGCCTCGGGCGCGCTCCCATAGACTTCCGCCACGAGCGACTTGCCTTCGAACCGCGAGTCGGCGGGGACGTGGAAGAAGTCGAGGATGGTGGGGCCGAGATCGATGTCGCTTCGCGGAACGTCGATTCGGTGGGGCGGCGCCCCTGGCGCGACGATGAACAGCGGGACGTGCACGAGGGTCTCCCAGATTTCGAAGCCGTGCCGAGTCATACCGTGCTCGCCGAACTCCTCGCCGTGGTCGCTCGTGACGATGATGACCGCGCGACTCGCCCAGGGCCGGCCGGCTATGAAGTCGAGCAACTTGCCGATGTACTGGTCGGTGAAGGTGACCTCGCCGTCGTAGCGGTCGCGGCTCGTCTTGCCCCAGTCGATCCCCTCGTGGCGCATGTAGATGTCGTGAGGGTCGAGAAAATGGGCCCAAAAGAAGAACCGGCGCGTGTCGTTCGCGGGATCCCCGAGCATCTGCTCGGCCATGGCCTCGGAGCGCGGCGACGTCACTTCGCGGTCCGTGTTCGGGTCGAACGTGATCCCGGGAACGATCTTCCACTCGTCGAACCCTTGATCGAAGCCCGCGCCCTTGAAATACATGTGAGCCATCACCCCCATCGTGTGGATTCCTTCCCGCTGGAGCAGCTTTGGGAAGAACAGGTCGCTCCGGTACGTCCCGAAGAAATAGCCGCTCCGATGCAGCTCGGAGGGGATGCGCCCGCCGAGCAGGCCGCCGAGGCTCATCGAGGTGTACGACGAGACCGAGTAGGCGCGGCTGAAGCTCACGGCCCGGCTCTCCAGCTCCGTCAGCCGCGGCGCGATGGGCCGTGGGTAGCCGTTCCACGGCATGTCCGCGCGCAGGCTGTCGATGGAGAGAAGGATGACGTCGCAGTCTCTCGGTGGGGCAGGGGAAGGAGGCGGCCTCGCGTGCGCGGAGGCGACCGGTGCGCTGGTCGCGGGCGATGCCCCCGAGTCGCCCGCTGCCCCGGCGGCGGCGGACGAGGCATCTTTCGAGCAAGCCGCAAGGAGTGCAGCGCACCCCACCGACCGAATCAGCGTCACGATTCGACGGTGATCTGCAGCTTCTCGCGGAGTGCCAAGTATTCCTCGCTGATGCTGAAGAGGACGATTTCCTTGATTCGCTCTTTCGGCGGGACGCTCGAGGCGTCCTCGGTGGCGCGCATCACGTCGGTCGCGATCTGGAGATCGTGCGCAAGCAGCAGCCCCGCTCGGTCGGCCGTGAGGTCGATGGCGGCGACCCACTTCTTGAGGTCCAGCGAACCGCCCGACTGGAGGAGTTTGGACACTGTGCTCGCGAGCACTTCGCGCTGCACCCCGTGGAAGTCCTGCGTCATGAACTCCATCGCTTCGTCGACCTGGCCTTCGAGGTCGGGAGCGATCGGGAACTGGGGAACGCAGAGCTTCATCGCCGCGAAGAGCCACGCTTTCAAACCGGTGCCGGTCGGCACGAGGTGTCGCACGTAGTAGCCCGGGCGGTAGTACGCCATGTGACGACCGGCGACGAACGCGAGCGACTGCGCGGGCACTTCGCTCTCGAACGCGGCGCGACCGAGGACGATCGACGGCGTCGTCGCATGAAGGAATCCGAGGCCGCCCGGGTCGTTGGGATTCTGAAAGACCGGCGGGGCGTCGAAGCCGAAGACGCCCTGCACGTAGAAGAGTGTCTGCGTCACCGGGTAAGGCTGCGTCACGAGATCGATGCGGTAGCCCTCGTCGTAGCCGAGCGCTTCCAGCGACTGCGTTCGCGCCCGGATAATCGTCGGCTGAATCGCCGCGAAGATTCGCGTGACCAGCGGATCGGCGTCGGCGTGTGCGAGCCGCCGCGCCCAATCGTCGTCGTCGAGCACCGCCTGCGCCGGCGCCGCGCCGTCCGAGCGAAGCCGGCGATAGAAGCTTTCTTCCTTGGGCTCGGCCCGATTGAGGACGCTCAGCGCCTGGCAGACGCACCAGGCCGGGTCGGATTTCTTTGCCTCCGTGTAGAGCCGCCGGAGCAGCTTGTAGCTGTCGAGTCGGTAGGGATTGCGTCGCAGAATTTGGGCTTGCGCGCGGACGGCCTTGTCGAGGTATTGCGTGACGTTGCTCGCGTAGAGTTCCGCCAAAATCTCGCTCCGCTCCTTGCCGTCCGGCTCGAACGCTTGCGCGGCCTCGTACGCGTCGATTGCGAGCTCCGGCTCCTTGAGCCCCGTGCGGTAAACCTCGCCCAGTCGGTCGAGAATCTCGACGATCCGCGGGCGGTCTTGGGATGCTTTGGCGGCCTCGAGCTGCGCCTTGAGGAGGCGCTCGACGCCCTCGTGGTCGCCGGTCTGGGCGCGGAGGGCGATAGACTCGTCGATCGCCTTGGTGAGCGTCGGGTCGAATTCGACGGCACGGTCGTAAAACGTGATGGCTTGGTCCAGCTCTCCGAGCTGGCGCGAGCTGACGATCGCGGCCGTGTGAAGGTATTTTGCGCGCTGCTTCGGATCGTCGACGAAGTCCGCCAGCCGGAGGACGACCTCGACCAGGTTCGACCAGTCTTTCTCTTCCGAATAGAGCTGCATCAGCTTCGTCAGCAGCTTTCGGTCGTCCGGGCGCTCTTCGAGGGCGGTCACGTAGGTGCGGGCGGCCCGTCCGCGATCGGCGAGCTTCGCAAACTCGATGTCCCCCATCTGGACGAGCAGCTCGAATCGCTCTTCGCCCTGCGCGAGCTCGAGCCTGCGCGCTTTCGTCAGGATGAGCTCTTCCCAGTCCTCCGTTTGCTCGTACAGCCGCGCGAGGGCCTGGAGCGCCCAGCGGTTGCCGGGGTCGACCTCGGCCGCCTCGCGGAGCAGATCGACCGCTTTGTCGAGTTCGCCGTTTTGCCTCAGCGCTTCGCCGAACCGCCAGAGCGCTTCCGCGTAGCTGTCGTGCGACAGGGCCGCCGTGTGCCGTTCGAGAAGCCGGCCGTAGATCTCCCGCGCGGCCTTCACGTCGCCGCAGTCGAACAAGACGCGCCCGGCCCGCGCGAGCGTCTCCGGGTCGTCCTGGGCAAGCTGCTCGAGCGCGTCGACGGCGGCCGCGAGACGCGGATGCTCGGCCTGTACCGAGGTGGATGGGGGAGGCGACGACTGTCCGTTCTCGGCCGGTGGCACGGATACGCGCTCGGCGACGCTCCGGCCGTACGCTTCGACGAAGCGAATGAGCACGCGCCGCGCGTCGTCGGGGGGCAGCGCGGCCGCCCGCGAGACGAGCGGCTCGAGGTACTTGCTCGCCTCGACGTAATGCTCGCCCTCGTAGGCGAGATTGCCCAGCACGAGGAGCGCGACCGCGTTGGTCGGATCCAGATCGATCGCGCTCTGCGCGCTCGATTGCGCGCTCGCGGCGTCGCGCAAGTTCTCGTGCTGCACGCGCGCGAGCTCCGCGTAGAGGCGGCTCTTGGCGAGTTTTCCCTCGGCGCGCGAGAGCTCCGTCTCGATGAGCGCCAGGGCGTTTTCGGCGTCCCCGCGCTCCATGTACGCCTGGCGCAGAGCGAGGGAGGCCGCGGTGTCGGCCGGGTCGGATTCGACGGCGAGTTTGTAACGCTCGATGGCGCCGTCGAGGTCCCCGCGGCCCTGCAGCAGGCGAGCGGCGCGCACCCATTGCTCGGCGCGGGCGGCCGGCGTGGTCGCCTGCGAAGCGAGCGCCTCGATTGCGGAGAGCGCGGCGGCGGCGTCCCCCGCTTGTTCGCGCAGACGAGCGAGCGCCTCGAGCGCCCCTCCATGCGTCGGCTGCAGCGCGAGCACCTCTTCGTAAACGTGCATCGCGCGGTCCGGTGCCGCGATGGACTCGGTCAAGACCCGGGCGCGCTGGATCAGAATCTCGATTCGCCGGGGCACGTCGTCGGTAACCTTCGCGTGCCGCTCGTAGAGTTGATCGAGCCTGTCCCACTCCTCGCTCGCCCGGTAGTGGCGGGGGAGCGCCGACATCGCGGCGTCGTTCGCGGGATCGATCTCCAAGATGCGCTCGAGGCACTCGGCCGCTCGAACGTGGTCGAGGAACTCCTCTTCCTGGAGCCGTGCGATCCGCTCGTAGAGGTTGATCTTTTGCCGCGGCGTTGCGGCGATGGCCACCTGCGTCTCGAGGTTGTCGAGGAGCTCGCGGACCTTGCCCGTGCGATTGTAGATCCGATCCAGCCCTTTGAGCGCGACGAGGTCGTGGGGCTCGATGAGGAGCACCGCCTCGTAGCGGCGTGTCGCTTCCGCGAGATCGCCCAGTCCCTGCTCGTATGCATCGGCCACTTTGAGCAGGGCGTCGGCCTTCTCGCGCCCGCGGCGCGACTCGGCGCGTCTCTCGAGCACGACGACGAGCGAACGGAAGTCTCCGGTTCTCTCGGCGATCTGGGCCATGCCCTCGACCGCTTTGGCGTGTCCAGGTTCCTCGGCGAGCACCTGGGCGTAGAGCTCTTTTGCGCGCGCCGTGTCGCTGAGCCTTTGATCGTAAATTTCGGCGGCCTCGGCGCGCGCGTCGCGGGCGCGGGGCGCGCTCCCAGCGGCGTCCGCGCGCGCAACCAGCGTGGCGACGAGCTCCGGCCACTGGTGCGCCTTTCGGTAGAGCCCCGCGAGCGCCTCGTGCGCCTCGTCGTTGGCCGGATCGGTCACCAGGATTTGCTGATAGCCCTGGAGCGCCAAATCGGGTCGCGCGAGCTTTTGCTCGTACCACCGGCCGCAATAGGCGAGCAGCTTGCTCCGTTCGGTGGATGAGAGTGAGCCGCTCTGGATGCCGCCCGTGACGGTCGTGACGACCTCGTTCCAGAGCTCGCTCTTGCTCTCCGCGAGCTCCTCGATTTCGTCGGCGTACTCACGGACCATGGGCGTTTCGCACAACGCGCGTGCATAGGCGAGGACCGCCTGTTCTGGATCGCGAATCTCCGTCGCGCACAGGCGACCGATTTCGGCGTAGATGCGCGCTCGCTCCTCTCCCGGCGCCGCCTCTTCGCTCCGAGCGAGGAGCGATTCGACGACTTCGGTGTACTTGCCGAGGGCCTTGCGAATCTCGTCGCGCGTGAGGAGCGCGATCTCGTCTTTGGGATCCAGCTCCAGAATCTCGGCGTAGACGCGCTCGGCGCGGTCCTTGTCCTGGACGATCGTTTGGAAGATGCGCCCGGCGCGAAACAGGAGCGATTTCTTGATCTCGAGCGCTTCGCGATCTTCGGACGGCCCATCTTCCTCTGCGAACTCGATGACGTCGCGAGCGGCGGACTCGAACGCCTCCGCCACGCGCGTCGGGTCCGCCCCTTCCTCGATCGCCTTCTCGAGGGCGATGGCGGTTTCGGCGTCGTCCGGGGCCGCGAGGAGCAGGTCGAAGAGGCTGGTGAGCGTTTCCTCCGGGAACTCCACCTGGGGTGCGGTGCGCAGCGCCGCGGAAGCGCGTCCGAGCGATTCGATCGCGTCGAGCACGGCGGAGGCATCCCTGGGACGTCGCGCCGGGTCTTTGGCGAGCAGCGAGAGGACGAGCTGGTCGACGTCTTTGGTGATCCACCCCCGCGGCGCTCTTGCACTGGGGGGTTCGGGCATCTTCGCGACGTGCGCCAGCGCCGCGTCGGTCTCTGTTTCGTAGGGGAAGACAGGACGGCCCGACAAGAGTTCGTACATCATCGCGCCGAACGCGTAGACGTCGGTCGATGCCTCCGCGCGGTGGCCGCGCACCTGCTCGGGTGCCATGGTCTTGGGAGATCCGAACACGGCGATTCCTGGACCGTGGCCGTTGGCGGCGAGAGAGCGCTGGCGGAGCCGATCGGTGCCGAAGTCGACGAGCGTGACAGCCAGCGCCTCGCCTTCGCCGGCCGAAGGCCCCCGGACGAGCAGCACGTTCTCGAGCTTGATGTTTCCGTGCGCGATGCGGGCTTTGTGGAGGGCGGCGAGCGGTCCGAGGATGCCCCTGAGCAACGGGAGGATTTCGCTGAAGTGGGAGGGGCCCGTGCGCAAGAATCGCGCGCTCAGCGGTTGCGCGTCGAAGGCGAGGTAGCTGACCCAAAACCCGCGATCGCTCTCGCCCACTTCGAGCTTGGTGGGCAGTCCCGGATGATCGAGGGCGCCGACCATTCGGGTGGCGGTGAGAAAGCGCTGCACGGCGCGCTTGTCGCGCGCCGCTTCTCGGCGCAAGAGCTTCACGATGCGCGTCTCGTCGCCGCGCAGGGCCGCGTATACGATCCCCACGTCGCCCTCGCCGACTTTTCGCGACACGACGAAGGGTCCGAGCGGCTCACCTGCCTCGAGCTGCTCGCGGCCGAAGAGCCCGGCGACGTCGCGTACCCGCGGGTTGACGCCGGGACGAGCCGCGGTGATGACGTCGACCAAGGCGTCGATGCGGTCGGCAAGGACGCACCGCTCTGCAAGCGCCTTCGCGAAGCTCGCTTTTGCGGTCGTGCCGCCGACGTCCTCGGGGTCTAGCCCCAGCAGGCGCTCGCTCATCGAGGTCATCTCCTCGAGAGAGAAAAGGCGCTCGAGTTCCGCGCGTACGATGTCGATGTTGGGATTCATGGGGGGCACCTGAGAATTGCGCGGGACATGGTAGCGAAAGTTCGGGTGGTTGTAGCCCTGTTCCCAGCCACGGCCGAGCCCGGGCGCGCTCCCGAACCGCTGGGCTGCCCGTGCGTCGAATCTCGCCTCCCGCGTGGGCGCAAAAGTGAACGCCAGGAAGAGTCGGCCGACCGCAACTTGGAGTGAAACCGCCAGGGTCGCCAGGGAGAGAGAAGGGGTGTGCAGGCCTCTCGAAGAGCCCAGCACCCGATGCCTCTCGATAGCAGCGTTCAGGACGGCCGCGGCAAACGCGTCAGCCCCCCTTTCTGGCTCCGATCCCCTGGCGTTCCTGGCGGTTCGCTTCCTTCGCCCCCTGCCGCCGCGCACCGCTGCACGCCGAAGGTGGCAGCCCCCCTCTCTTTTCCGCTAGTGCCTATGCTCTCGCGATACGCCGGGATAGGACGTCTCCCCGGGCTCGTGGCGGGGGTTTTTCGTCTCGTAGGCTCCGTCTCGTCCGGGTAACGACAGCAGCAGATCGCGGTCGTAAATGTGTTGGTCGCGCGAGTCGTACGGGACCGCGTGCATGCCGGTGTCCATGCGGATCGCGTCGCAGGGGCACGCTTCGACGCAGTAACCGCAGAAGATGCACCGGAGCTCGTCCACGACGAACTTGACGGGGTAGCGCTCGTATCCGCG
>CAZVPE010000169.1:0-13204 GCA_964628155.1 uncultured Polyangiaceae bacterium
CTCCGCGTTCAGATGTGCGTGCAGCTCGCAAGAACGCAGGTCGGGTCTTGCCCTGACTCTGCGTAACACCGGTCGAGCGCGTCGTCCTCGACTTGGGTCATGTCCGCGAGACCGAAGCCCGGCTGCGCGGCCTCGGTGACCGGATATTGATCGCCGTAGGAGTCTTCCGCGACGCACATGACCGAATGAATGCGCTGCCAATCCCAGTAGTAAGCCGGTCGCACGAGTTGCGTGTGCTCCCAATGAGTCCATTCGTGGTGACCTCGGTCGACGACTCTCGGCGCGAGTACGCGCACGGGACGCGGACGCACCACCGCACCTCGCGGATGGACCCCCGCTGGATGCGGTTGGAAGGCCGGAGGTTGACTACGGGGCGCCGACCGCGCGTGTTCCTCGGCGGCGCCGATCAAGCAGAGGGACAAGGAACCTAGCAACAAGCCGAAAGCCAAGGGGCCCTTGAGCGTCATTCGAAATCTCCGGTTCATCCGCTCGCGCGGCGGGCGATGGACAGCGATGGACGAGCTACCTGAACCCCATGCACACTACCGAATCGTGCTCGAAGCGCGTCAGACGGTGCGGCGGCCCGAGATGACATTGATGAGCACCACCGCGACGGCCAATACCAGCAGAAGATGAATGAACGCGCCCCCGACGTGGAAGGCAACGAAGCCGAGGATCCACATCACGAAAAACACTACGGCGAGACCCCATAGAAGACCCATGTTCTCATCCTTCTTTCGACTATCGCGGGCTGCCGGTGACCGACACCTCGCCACCCAAGCAAAAGCAAAGTTTGGACCAGCGGCAATGGCCGTCTCGAGGACGAACGACGCCCGCGGAAAATGCAGAGGCCCCCGGACCAGGACGCTAGCGCGGCTGCGGAAATGGAAACCCAAGCGGCCCCCATTCGAGTGTCTTTCTTTTCTTGCCTTTGCAGACTGCCACCGCAATTTCGGCTGACAGTCCCACTGCCCGTCGAGCTTGCCTCGCTTCGTCGCGACCGAGGCTTGACGCGAGCCGCCGCCAGGGTGCCTTCTTGCGCCCATGATCCAAAGAATTCGCTCCGCCTATTTCGTAGTTGGCGCGCTGGCCGCGACCCTGGCTGGCTCAGCACACGCGGAAGAAGGTCAAGGAATACACCGCTTCGGCTCGCCGGGTTTCATCGTCAGCGCCGACCGGCTGCTTCCGCTTCTCAGTTATCAGTCGATCAAGACGACCCAGAGCGACGGCAGTTCGGACACCCAGTCGAGCTTTTCCATCGCGCTCATGAATAATGGTCCGTTCGGCGTCTTCGCGTCGTTCTACAACCTGCCGCGCCTCGGCTTGGACTGGGTGCCGATCCGGAACCTCACGCTGGGCGGCGCGGCCTGGTTCTACGCGGACCTTCAGGCGTCCGACAGCCAGACGCCCGCCCACAGCAATGTATCGACAACCAACGATCGGCCGAAAGTCACGTACTGGGGCGTCGCCCCACGCGTCGGCTACATCTTTGCGCTCGGCGACAAGCTATCGCTGTGGCCACGCCTGGGAGTCGAGTACCACAACGTCAGCACGAGCGACGTCGGCTCCGGCTCGGGGTCCATCACCCAGTTCGCGCTCGAGGCCGAGGCGATGTTCGTCGTCTCCCCCTGGAACCATTTTGGTTTTCAATTCGGTCCCACGGCGGACATCCCGTTCACCGGCTCCCAAACCATCAGCGCCACCGTCGCCGGGACGACCACGTCGATCAAGGTCGACTCGTCGATGTTCCAGATCGGAGTCTCCGCCGGCATGCTCGGGCACTTCTGAGCGCCTCGCACTTCCGCCTCTTGCTCGGAAGCGGCTTCCCCCACCGCGGCCTCTCATTTGCTTTGCGCGATGCGCCTCTTTGAAAGGAGCGCACGATGAATGTGTCCGAACTCATGACGACTTCCGTGAAGTCCTGCAGCACCAACGACGACCTCCAGCGGGCCTCGCAGATCATGTGGGAAGGCGACTGCGGCGCCCTTCCGGTCCTCGACGCGGACAATCGCGTTGTAGGCATGATAACGGACCGCGACATCTGCATGGCGGCGTACACGCAGAGTCGGCCGCTTTGGCAGATCCCCGTGCCTAGCGCGATGGCCACCAGGGTGTACGGCGTTCGAGAAACCGACCCGGTCGAAATGGTCGAAACGCTCATGCGGCGCGTACGGGTTCGCCGGTTACCTGTCCTCGATACGCACGGTCGGCTGAAGGGCATTCTTTCGATGAACGACCTGGCGCGTCACGCCCACAGCTCCCAGGGGCGCAAGAACAACGGCCTCAGCGGAGACAGCATCGTTCACACCCTCGCCGCAATCGGAGAGGCGCAGGTCCCCGCAGGCCGAAAGGACCCCGCGGGCTCCGTCAACGGCACTCACTTCGCGGCGTGACGCACTTTGCGGCGGGTGCCAAGTCCCCCGGCCCGTGCACTCCAGGGCGTCCCCTCCCTTGCCTCGCGGGCCCAGAGAACCTCACCCCCGGCCCCTCTCCGCAAGCGGAGAGGGGTGTCTGCGGGTCTCGCGATACCGGCGCTGCTCCCCCTCTCCGCAAGCGGAGAGGGGGCCGGGGGGTGAGGTCTAACAACTGGACCAGCCGTTTCACAACACGATGTGACGAATGCTTAGACTTAGACTTACTTACGGTCCCCCTCGTGATGCTCGTGATGCTCTTCTCGATGTTCCGGCTCGCGATCGCGACGCGGCTCGACGTACACGTCGCGATCATGGCGTTCATGCCACCAACATCCCGAAAGCGATGAGGATACCGCGCCGAGCAAGAGGATCAGCCCGACGGCCGACTTCGTCGTAATCATGCGTGTACCCTACTTCATGCAAAGCGCGCCGGTTCGACACTTGTCGTAACGCGTGAGCGTGTCGAACGGGTGGCCGCACTCTTCGCTCGTGATCGCCGCCATGCAGCGATTCAGCCCGTCGTGGTCGATGCCGCGCGGACAGTTGTACGCGTTCAGATCGTTGCCCATGCCTCCCTTCATCTGGTCCATGCAGACTTCGCGTGACGCGAACTTCGCTTTGGGACCGATGTTGTTGCACGTCTGCTCTTCGTCGCATCGTGCCGACGCAAGTTGGTGAACGACCGACTTGTCGACGCTCTGCGCGCTCGCGACGCCTGGATGGCTCTCGACGGACGTTCCCGCGACGGGCGCCGGCTGACTCTCCGCCGAGCTCGCCGTGTTCGGTGGTTCTTGGCTTGCGCCGCCGCACGCGAGGAGAGGTCCCAAAGTCGTGAGCGAAAGCGCGTATAGGGGTCGAAAGGTTTTCATGTCGCTCTGCCTTGCATACCCCGCGCCGCGGCCGTCCCGGAGACCGAGAGTCTGCGTGAAAAAAGCTCAATCCCCGAGAGGAGCGCCCGCAAACTGAGTCTTCGCGTTCCAGCGGGCCCTAGAGTACGAGAGGTTTCCGTCTTCCGTCTTCACGGGATCCGGCTCGATCCGGACGATGGTGACCGGTTTCGGGGGGGGAACGAAAGTCGGGCGCGGTGAAACGGTCGAAGTCCGTGGCAGGGCGTGCTCCACGGGGAGGGAGACCTCCGCAAGAGGAGCGAGTGCGAAAGACTTCGTCGTCTCGAGTTCGGGCGCCGTCTCGATCGGCGTCAGCGACGCGGTGGGCGTCGCAGCCGGTGTGGGCGTCGCAGCCGTGGGCGAGCTCAGCGCAGTCGCCGCTTCGCGCGAAGAGAACGCCATTTTCGCAGGTTGCGGATCCCCGGAGTGCACCGATGAGTACAAGAGGAGCGTCGCGCCCAAACCGACCGCGGACAGCATCAGGAGCGACCGAAACACGATCCCTCCCGATGCCTCGGCCCTTGGCGGAGCCAGGTGGCCCTCCGGGAACTCGTCTACGGGCTCGGGCGGTTGGGACTGCGGGACCGCGCTATTGCGGTTGGGCATTGGATTCATCATTCGTTCTCGACCCCCTCTTCAAACCGGTACGCTGCGGGCGTCACGAAGAAATCGGATGCCCCGCCGATTGGAAAACGCATCGCTCGTGCCACATTGAAAATTTCGAGTGAATGCGACTGGCGGCTCGAGCGCCCTTCGAGAGCGTTTGGCACGCCCGATGCTGCTGGATCGCGGGCATCGAACGGTGGAACGGGCCGCGGTGGCTCCTACCCGCGATTCAAGATGCGTTTCGGAAAGCGAGAAATCCCATGGGCGAGATCATCGACAAGGTCAAAGGCAAGGCGAAGCAGGTCGTCGGCACCGTTACGGGAAACGACAAGCTCAAGGCGGAGGGCGAAGTCGACGAGCTCAAAGGAAAGGCCAAGGGGGCGGTGGAGGACGTGAAGCAGGCGGTCAAGGGCAACGCGAAGTAGCGCAGAGCCGCGTGAAGGGAACCGGCAGGCGGTTCACCGCCTCGCCGGGTCCACGTTCGCGGATTGCACGTCCGCGGCATCGGTCGGGCCGTCGTAAACCCGCTCGCAACTCATCCACACAAGAAGAGGAACTCATGAGCTCTTTTGTCCAAGCGACTGGTCGAACTGCCGACCAAGCGCGCTCGTCGCTCGTCGACCTGGGTGCCCAGGCGCTCAAACTCACGAAATCACTCCGCTCCATCGAGACTCGAGGCTTGGACTCGCTTCTCGATCGCTTCGGGCTCCAGCGCCGCGGAGGCGCGCTCGGCCCGGTACTATGGTTCGCAGCCGGCGCCGTCACCGCGAGCGCAATTGTTCTCTTGCTCGCTCCCGAGTCGAGCAAGAACATGCGTGACCGAATCGCAGAGCTTTGGCCGTCACGAGGCGAGAAGAAAGCCGAGCCGCCCTCCAGGATCTCGATCGACACGCCCGAGGCCCGCGAGGAACTCGCCCACTGAGCGTCTCCAGGGGCTTCCGACAGCGCGCTGACGAGAGAACCGCCGGGTCGCTGAGTCCGATGGTACCCTGCTCGCGGTGCACCCCGCGATCCACGTCCTGACGCTCGCGGGAGGACGGTTGTGAATGGGCGTCGTGGCTAGTCCGCGGGACTCTGCCTTGCGCTTTGCGAGGAGCGTCTTCGAACGCGAGCGCGGGTTGCTCGACGAAACGCCGGTCGTCACAGGCAATCGGATCGGCAAGGCCCTTCATGACCGGACCGGCAAAGTCGTCGGCTCCGGGGGGTTCGACGTCTTGTTCGCGCGCGCCCTCGTTCTCGCGCGCCGCCGTCACCCGATCCTGGCAAGCGTCAGCGCGGCCGCCGGGGGTGCGCTCTCCGATTCCGCGGACGAGTCGGACGCCGCAGTCATGCAGGCGGCGATTGTCGCCGTGTTCGCGACGTTCGTCGAGCTTCTGGCCGTGCTGATCGGCGAGGACTTGGCGCTCAGGCTCGTGCGCGACGCGTGGCCGGAGACCTCAGTCATCGATGCCACCACTCTACCGGACGAGGAGAAGAGATGAGCGAGTGGAGGAAACCGACGATTCGAATGCTTCCCTCGGGGGTGCCCGGGCTCGATGTCGTCCTCGGAGGAGGGTTGCCCGAATATTCCTTCAATTTGATCGCGGGCGATCCCGGCGCCGGCAAGACCACCCTCGCGCAGCAGATCCTCTTTTCGCGCGCCACGAGCGAACAACCGGCGCTCTACTTCACGGTGCTCGGAGAGCCCCCGCTGAAGATGCTCCGGCACATGCAGCAGTACAGCTTTTTCGACCAGAGTCGCATTGGCTCGGCGATCCACTTCGTGAACCTCAGCGCCGAGGCGATGGAACAGGACCTCGGCACGGTGCTCGAGCGCATCCTGACCGAAGTGAACGCGATTCATCCCGCACTCGTCGTCGTCGACTCGTTCCGCACGGTCGCGCACGCGAAGTCCGAAGCCGATCTCCAGGAGTTCGTGCAGCGCCTCGCCCTCCACCTGACGGGGTGGCAAGCGACTACGTTCCTGGTCGGCGAATACTCACGAACGGAGTCGCACACGAATCCGCTCTTCACGGTCGCCGACGGGATTCTCTGGCTCAGCCAGGAGGTCGATCGCAGCGCGTGCATGCGCCGGCTTCAAGTGGTGAAGCTCCGCGCGGGCGCGCCGATGGCGGGCCTGCACACGTTCGCGATGTCTGGAGACGGCATCCGCGTCTTCCCGCGCCTTTTGCCGCGCACCGATACGCCGATCGGGCTCGCAGGCAGAAAGCGCGTGTCGACCGGCGTCGGGGCGCTCGATACGATGATGCACGGGGGCATTCCCGCCGGACAAGTGGCCCTCTTCGTCGGGCCGTCGGGTGCGGGCAAGTCGCTCTTCGCGCGTCAGTTCATCGCTGCGGGCGCGGAGGCCGGGGAGCGGGGCGTCATTGTCGTATTCGAGGAGCACGAGGGCGAGTACCTGGCGCGGGCCGACGAGTTCGGGCCGAAGCTCAAGAAAGCCATCGAACGCCGCCTCGTCGAGGTTGTCTGCTTGCGCCCCCTCGATCTCACGAGCGACGAGGCCCTCGCCGTCGTGCGCGACGCCATCGAGCGGACCGGCGCCCAGCGCCTCGCGATCGACTCGCTGTCGGGGTTCGAACTCGTCCTTTCCCCGTCGTATCGCGAAGATTTTCGGGAGGCGCTCTTCCGCGTGGTGAACGCTCTCACGGGTCTCGGCGTGACCGTGATGATGACGGCGAACCTCGTCCAGTCGGCGACGGAGTTCGATCTGTCACCGCACATCACGGAGTTCTTGGCCGACGTGATCGTCCTTTTGCGGTACGTCGAGCTCGAGGGACGCCTCGAGAAGGTGCTCGCCGTCGTGAAGATGCGCAGCAGCCGCCACGACACGGGCGTCCGCCGTTACACGGTCGACGATTCCGGCGTCGTGCTCGGCGAAACGATGCGCGATTACCGCGGTGCGCTCTTGGGAGCGCCGGGGATCACGACGGAGGTCGCCCGGGCTCCAGTCGGTCTGACACCCGAGGAGGCAGCGTTGCTCGCGAATCTGCGCGACATCGGTGAGGCGTCCGCCCGAGAGCTCGCGCGCCGCACGGGCACGAAGGCGACGGCGCTGTCGAGCGCTCTCAAGCGGCTGATTGCACTGGGGTACATCACGAGCGTCACGCGCGGCGGCGTACGCCGGTATCGGTACAAGCCGGCGCCCTGAGAACCGCCGTCAGGTCCCTCGGCGAAGACCCCCCTCAGGTCCCCCCGCGCCGCGGGGGAACGTTTCACCGGAATCGCCTGTCGTCAGGCAACCGACCGGGCTTCCAAGTCCGGTCCTTGACGCGAATACTCCTCCAGTTGGGGCGTGAAGCCGTCGGGCTTCAACGCCCGTTGCCAGCGGTAAAGGGTCGACAAGTTGATGCCGAGAATCGACGCCGCACGCGCCTTGTCCCCGCCCGATTGAGCGAGCACCCAGTCGGTATAGACGCTGCTCAGACGCCGGAGTGTCCAGGGGTCCTCACCTCCAAACGGCCAAGAGACCGTCCCGGCGGGCGCAGCGTCGTGGACCGACGCCGGAGCCCGCGTGACGAGCCACTCGTCCTTGCCGAAAACGACCGCTCGCTCGACGACGCTCGCCAGCTCGCGGACATTCCCCGGCCACTGCGCCTCGGTGAGAGCGCGAAGCTCGCCGGCGCCAACCGCACGAACAGGGGAGTGAGGCGCGCGTGCGCGAGCCTCGGCGAGGAACTGCGTGACGAGCGCCGGGATGTCCTCCCGGCGTTCGCGCAGCGGCGGTACGAGCACAGGCAGGACGTTGAGCCGAAAGTAGAGATCCTCCCGAAACCGCCCATCGCGGACGAGCGCCGGCAAATCACGGTGGGTCGACGCGATGATGCGAACGTCGACATAGTGGGTTCGATCGCTGCCGACGGGGCGGACCTCGCCGAACTGGAGCACGCGCAGGAGCTTCGCTTGCAAACCCACGGGCATGTCTCCGATTTCGTCGAGCAGCAGCGTGCCTCCGTTGACCTCGGTGAGGAGGCCCTTGCGCGGCTGAACGGCGCCGCTGAACGCCCCGCGGACGTGTCCGAAGAGCTCCGCCTCGAGCAGATCTGCCGGGACCGCGGCGGTGTTCACGGCGACGAAGGCACGTCCGCGGCGGTCCCCGCGCGCGTGGATGGCTCGCGCGACCAGCTCCTTGCCCGTGCCGGTTTCGCCGGTGATGAGGACGGGCGCGCTCGAAGCGGCGACGGCGTCGATGCTGGCTTGCAAGGACCGCATGGCAGGCCCTTCGCCCACGAGCTCGCCGCCCGGATTCGCCGGCGGCAGAAGAGAAAGGGTTCGCTCCCGCGCGAGATCGAAGCTGCGCCGCCGGCTTTCGACCGCCCCCGCCACCACCTTGCGCAGCTCGTCCGGGTCACACGGCTTCGTCATGTAGTGGAGGGCGCCGTGTTTGACGGCTTCCACGGCATCTTGGATTTGGCCCATCCCCGTGATGACGACGAAGGGTAGCGCAGAGTGGGTGCGCTTTACCTGGTCGAGCAGCTCCAGCCCGCTCATCCCCTCCATGCGCATGTCACAAATCACGGCGTCGAGGCTCACGCGATCGACGACCTCCATCGCGGCCGCAGCGTTCGCGGCCAGTTCGCATTCGTGCCCCTCCTCCGAGAAGAAGAGCCCGAGCGATTCGCGCATCTCCACGTCGTCGTCCACGATGAGAATGCGCGAGCGAAGATTGGGCGCTCCGATCGTCCGTGGCGGCTTGCCCAGCGCTCCGTGTACCGGCGGCTTCATGGTTCTCGGTGATCCTCCGCTTCCGGCCTCTTAGGCAAGGCTCTAGCCAGCGAGGCAAGAGTCCAACGGAAGGGAACCGGCCCGACGTGTTCCTTCAACGGATCCGGCCTGTTGCATGCGGTCCACGGGTCGTCGGAGAGTCGGACTGAACCTGACAGGCGAATGCATGTCGTGCGGGATGCCGCAAGGCGTGCGCGGCGCTGACGCATGAGTCTCACGCATGAACTCCGGCGCGCACCCGGCGGCTGCCTCTCGCTACCCGACTGGATGTGTGCAAAGGTAGCGGCGGGGTAAGTGAACATCGAACTCGCGACACGACGAGCCGCGTCGGCCTTCGGTCCCGATGGAGTTGCCATGGTCAACGCCTCCAACGTCGTGGATGCGCCGAAAACGGCGACCCGCGTCCTCGTCGTGGACGACGACGACGGCGCGCGCAAAGGGCTGGAGACGGTGCTTCGGAGCGAGGGCTTTGTCGTCGATGTCGCGAGGGACGGCGCCGCGGCGCTTCAGGTGGCAGGAGAGCGCCCCCCCGATGTGGTCATCACCGATCTGAATATGCCCGTCATGGATGGGCTGGAGTTGTGCTGGCACCTGCACGAGCTCGATCCCGATCTACCCGTCGTCCTCGTCACCGCGTTCGGCGACATGGAGTCCGTCGTCTTGGGGATGCGCGCGGGTGGACAGGATTTCTTGACCAAGCCTCTCCAGTTGGAAGAGGTGGTCTCGAGCGTCCTAGAAGCGGTCGAACGGCGCGCCGACAAGCTCGCGAAGCGAGCTCCGAAAACGCCGCTCGCCGCGGACGAAGCGTCGGGCGTCGTCGGCACGGGCGGTCCCTCGAGCCGTGCGGTCGCCCCGGGAGGGAACGCCGCCGGTCGGGTGCTCGTCCGCAGAGAGCAGCTCGCCCGTATCGCGAGCGAGCTCCGCTCGGTCAACGAGCGGCTCGTCGTCAGCAGCGTTCGCGAGCAGGAGCATGCCGAGGAAGAGGCGCGACAGCGTGCCCAGCTCGACGCCCTTCTCGGAAACCTGAGCGAGGGCGTCATCGTGGCCGATGCGCACGGACAGATTCGAATCGTCAGCGCCGCCGCGCGCCACATGTTGGGCCTCGAAGATTGGCCGCTCCGGACCGTGGACGAGCTCAATGCGCTCGAAGCGCTCACAGTCCAAGGCGCCCCGCTCCCCGTTTCCGATCGACCGCTCACGCGCGCTCTGCGAGGCGAGGAGTTCGAGGCGTGTGAGCTCGTGTGCATACGCCCGGACGGCGAGAGGCGGCGCTTGCTGACGAGCGGCACGAACGTGAGGGATGAGGGCGGCAACGTGGACCTCGTTATCCTCGTCTTTCGAGACGTCACGGAGCTGCGCCGGCTCGAACGGCAACGCGAGGAGTATACGGCCCTCATCTCGCACGACCTCCGCACGCCGCTCGGCAGTATTCATCTCCTGGCCGAGACGATACGGCGCCGGATTGCCAAGAACGCGCCGGTCGAGGAGGTGGCCGACCTCGCCGAACGCATTCGGCACAACGCAGCGCGCATGAACGTGATGGTCCAAGAGATTCTCGACGTGTCCAGGCTCGAGGCGGGAGCCATGGAGTTCGAGCGCGAAGTCTGCGACCTGCGAAAAGTCGTCGCACAGATCGTCGCGCGATTGGACGACGCGCGCGCCCGACGCATCGTCGTCGTCGCAGAGGAAACGCCTTACACCGTGCTCGGGGACGCGCCGCGGCTCGATCGCGCCATCATGAACCTTCTCACGAATGCCCTGAAGTACTCGCCCGACGATGCCGTCGTGCGCATCGTATTCACGCGGAGCGGGCCGGATATCCAGGTCCATGTCGTCGATCGGGGAATCGGCATGCCGAGCGAAGACGTCGCGCGGCTCTTCGATCGGTACTATCGCGCGCCGGGCGGCAAGGTCGAATCGGGGATCGGCCTCGGCCTCTACATCACGAGGCTCCTCGCCGAGGCGCACGGCGGCCGAATCGAAGTGGAGAGCGCACCCGGCAAGGGGAGCACGTTCACCCTCGTCCTGCCGGCCCACCCGCTTCACGCATGAGGTCTACGACCGGTCGAACGTTCTCGAGCTGCAGCGGGGCCCCTGGCCCCTGGCCCCTGGCCCCTGGCCCCTGGCCCCTGGCCCCTGCCTCGCCTCGGACTCGGATTCGGAGACCGTGGCAGCTACCACTTGAGCTCGGGAAGCTGCTTGAACACTGTGCGAACGCCTTCGCTCCATTCTTTGCTGAGCGCGCTGAAGTAGGGGTCGCCGGGCTCGAATCGACGGCGCTTGCGCACCTCGAGGCTGTCTCGCTCGTAGCAGAGGAGGTCGATGGGCATGCCCACCGACAGGTTGCTGCGCATGGTCGAATCGAACGACACGAGGACGCACTTGGACGCGTCCGCGAGGCTGGTGGGCGGCGTGATGACGCGGTCGAGGATCGGTTTCCCGTACTTTGCTTCGCCGGTCTGGAAGAACGGCGTGTCGGCGCTCGCTTCGATGAAATTTCCTTCGGCGTAGATTCGGAAGAGCCGCGGAGGCTCGCCCTTGACCTGCCCTCCGAGGATGAACGAGGCGTTGAAGGAGAGATCGTTCTTCGCCAGGTGCTCCTTGTCGCGGCGCTCGATGTCCCGCATCGCGTCCGACACGACGACCGCCATGTCGAACATCGTCCGCACGCTCCAGAGGTTGGGCGGCGCTCCGTCGCCCTTCTGTTTGAGCACGTTGACGATCGCCTGGGTGCCGGCGAGGTTTCCGGAGCTCAAAAGGACGAACACTCGGTCGCCCTTGCGCTCGAAGACGGTCATCTTGCAAAACGAGGCAAAGTTGTCGACGCCCGCGTGCGTGCGGGAGTCGGAGGCGAAGACAATTCCCTGATCCAAAAGAACGCCTACGCAGTACGTCATGGGTCCGTTCTACTGTGCTCGCGCCGTCTCGGCGACTGCTGCGTGGCAAGAGGCGCGCGGGGCGGGGCCGACCGGAGAAGAGGGTCCAGGTCAGAAGGAGCCCTGCGCGAAGAGGGTCGCGCCGTTTCCGCGCATCGTTGGGGCGGCACTGACCCAAACGGGGAGCACGGCCAGGTGGTGCAGGCGAGGAACGACGACGCCGATGGCCGCTCCGGTGAGCGTGCCGGCGATGACGTCGGTCGGGAAGTGAGCGCCAGCGCGGACGCGCTCGTAGTCGACGAATGCGGTCAGCAGTGTACCCGCAGCCAACGTGACCCACGGGCGTGCCGAGTGGGGCGACCGCACGAAGGCCAGATACGTCGACGTTCCGGTAATCGCCGCAAGCGTGCCCGCGTGACCCGAGAAGAACGAGAGCGTCTCGTCGGTGTTCGTGGTGGTGCCCACGTTGGCCGTACTCTGGTCCTTGTAGTCGATGGGGCGCGGACGACGCACGGCGATTTTGGTCAAGTCCGTCACGGTCAGCGTGACGGCCACCGACTCGAGGTACATGACCGCGTCCATGAGCCCCGCGCTCCAGCCGTATCGGACGCCGGAGAGAACCGAGTCGAGGCCGGTGAAGCCGATCGCCGCGTATAGGCCGACGTCCGAGTAGAAGCCAGCGTGGGGGTCGATCGTCTGCGTAACGGCAATTCGGTCTATGGGGAGGAGCGCCCCGGGGTCGACCGTCGGTCCCAGCGGCTTGATCTCGCCTGTTTGGAGGACGAGCTCCATCAACCCCGCGACGCCGACGCTCGTGCCGATGATGGCGCCGTCGATGACCGGATAGATTGCAAAATGTTTCTCCGGGGGCGGAGGCGGCGGGACGCTCTGAGTCGAGGCGGGGACGGCCATCGATACGTCGGCGAGGGCGGCGGAAGGCGTCGAGAAAGAGCAGAAGGCAGCAGCGATCGCCGGTACGCCCGGCAAGAGGGCCCGCGAGAGTCTCATGGCGTCGCGCGGCTGACTGCAAGCCGACGGCCAAACGAAGATGCGAACGTGCAACGTCCGATGGGCGTTCGTTTCGCGCACGGCGTGTTGACTCGACGCAGATCATTCGCGCCTTCGCACGAATTTCGTCCCTCGGCAATCCAAGCACCGCCCAAACCCGTCGGCGAGTGCACCAAGAACTAATCCACAATCACCGACACCGAGTTGCTCCAGTCGCCGGCGCCGGGCTGCGTCGTGGCTCGGTATCGGAAGTGCACCGTCGATCCCGGCGCAAGTCCCGAGATGGTGGTGCGCGCCTGGACCGTGATCGGAACGGACGCCCAAGTCCTCGCGCCGTCGGTGCTGTAAGCCCACTCGTAGCCCGCGCGGTTCCCGGCCTTCGGAGCCGAGAGCTGCACCGATCCGGAGACGGGTCCCAGCCTCGCGACGAGGGCGCGCTCCTTGGCCGCGCGCGGCCTTTTCACTGACATGCCCGCGCTCTCGATGATCGCCGGGCCTTCTTCGATGTCGGCGTCGGCCGTCGTCTGGACGTGCTCGCGAAGCTGCTGGAGCAAAGCGACGAGGGCCATGCGCTTTGCGTCGCGCATGGCGACGCTCGCCGGCGCGCGCGGGGGGCGGGGGGGGGGGGCGGCCCCGCGGGGGGGGGGGGGGGGGGCGACGGGGGGGGGGGGGCGGCGGGGGGGGGGAGTGG
>CAZVPE010000170.1:0-13182 GCA_964628155.1 uncultured Polyangiaceae bacterium
GTGGTCAGCCGATTCGCTTCGAAGTTCAACGAGGGACGCCTGGACGCGATCGCCGACGAGTATGCGGACAGCTACGTGCTCGACTTCCCCGGGGGCCCCACAGGACGCGGCAAGGAGGGCTTGCGGCGCGCAGCCGCCGAGTTCCGCGCCGCGTTCCCGGACCTACACTTTTCCACCGACGATCTTTTCGAGGAGGACGATCGGGTCGCGTGGCGCTGGACGATGACAGGGACTCACCGGGGTCCGCTCGGCCCCTTTCCCGCGACCGGGCGCTCCGTTCGGTTGCCGGGGATCAGTCTGTTCCAGCTGCAGGGCGGGCTCATTGCGAGCGATCGCGTGCGGGCCGACATGGCCGGGCCGCTGCCCCGATCGGGGCGATCCCGGGCCCGCGGTAGGACACCGCGCTGTACTCAGGCGCCTGTCCGAGAGTCGTCTTGCCCTTCGTCCGCGCCGGCCCCCTCTTGCCGGTACCGCCGCCCCCAGTAGATGCGTTCGAGCATCTTGTGATTGTGGATGAGTGGACGGTCGAACTTGCCGAGACGCATCCCGCTCCACGAAAAAGGTGTGTCGGCCACCGTTCGGATGAATCGGCCGTCGAAAGCGATTTCGTGATGTCCGAGACGGAGCGCCACTGCCTTGACGAGCGGCGCAAAGGCGGAGAAGAAGCCTGGCGCGATCTGAACGTGCAAGAACGTGTGGAACGTCGTGGTCCGCTCGTCCTCCGGAACCATGAAGATCGAGAAGCGCGTCGCGAGCGGGCGTGGCTTTCCCGTTCCGGCCTCGAACCAGCGCAGCGTGTAGCTGGTCCACACCGGGTCGTACCGGGTCACCCAATCGTTTTGGAATGTATCGCCCGGCTTGACCCCGAGGAGCGGCAGCCAGCGGTGCGGGCGCTGGGGGCCGCGGTACTGCACGCGCAGCGAGTCATCGAGCGCCTCGTGCTCGAACTCGACCTGGGAGGCCTGCTCCTCGGTCCACCCGAGCAATCCGTGCACCCACGGCGTGTGCTCGTCCTCCGAGAAGTTGTCGAGGGCCACGTGGAGCGGCGCGGGGAAGGGGACGCGCGTGTCGCCCGCCGCCTGCCAGCCGTCCCAGGCGAGCGCGGGCATGCGCTCCTCCGGCACTCCGGGCCCGGCTACCCAAATGTATCCGTGGCGCTCGACCACCGAGAGGGACGGCACGCGGCACTTCGCGATCTCCGGCGACGACGGGGAGCACCCCGTTCCGGCGCCGTCGTAGTGCCAGCCGTGATACGGGCAAGCGAGTCGCCCATCCGCACGGACCCGCCCGCGCGAAAGGGGGGCGAAGCGGTGGGCGCAGCGGTCGAGGAGCCCCCTGGCCGCGCCCGCCGAGTCCCTCCAGAGGACGTAACCGGAGCCGTCCAACCGAATGGGCACGGGCGCGTCGCGCAGCGAGCCCGCCGGGAGCACGGGATGGAACCAGCGGAGGATTCCGGTCGGGGTAAGGCTCGCGGGGATGGCCGCGCCGTTCAGCTGCATGGGTCACCTCCAGGCGGTTCGATCGGTCGCCCCGTCTCGCGAACTCCTACGATCGGCGCCTCCGGGCGGTTTCATTCGAAGGCCGGATTTTTTTGAGTCGGTCGCGGGCGGATCCGATAGGGCGCGCCGTTCGTACCGAGTTCGGAAAGAGTTCGCAGGGAGCGCGGGAGCCCGATGGCCAGCGAGAACGCCAGCGTCGCCTATTCGTTCGTCACTCGGTGGTACCTCGACGCGGACATCGCGAGCGTCTTCGCCGTGATCGAGGACGCGCCGGCCTGGCCTTCGTGGTGGAAGGCCGTCGCTTCGGTCGAGACCCTGCGCGAAGGCGGCCCGGACGGGGTCGGCGCCGTGACCCGGTCGGTTTGGCGCAGCGCCCTCGGCTACCGGCTGCGATTCGACGCGCGGGTCACCCGCAAGGTTCCGCCCGTGGAGCTCGAAGTCGAGGCGACCGGCGATCTGGTGGGCCGGGGCCTCTGGCAACTCGCGTCGGCGGGCGGCGGCACGCTCGTCGTCTACTCGTGGCAGGTGGCGACCCACCGGCGATGGATGAATGTGCTGGCCCCCCTCCTTCGCCCGGCGTTCGCGTGGAACCATCGGGTCGCGATGCGATGGGGTGGCGAGGGGCTTGCGCGCCGGCTGGGCGTACGCTTCGAAGACCGAACCTGAGGGCGGGTCACGGTGGCCACGCGCCTCGGGCTCTTCGTCACGCGCCGCGGCCGGCGGCCTCGATCGCGCAGAGAACACCGCGCGCTTTGCTGCGCGTTTCTTCCGCTTCGGCGGCCGGGTCGCTCGCCTCGACGATGCCTGCGCCGGCGGTCACCCAGAATCGCTCGTCTTTGCAGACGGCCGTTCGAATGGCGATCGCGAAGTCGAGGTCGCCCCCCTTCGTGACGTAGCCGACAGCGCCGCCGTAGATGCCACGGGGGCCCGACTCGAGCTCGCGGATGATCTGCATCGCTCTGAGTTTGGGGGCGCCCGAAAGCGTTCCCGCCGGGAAGGCCGACCGGAGCACCTCGAGCGGTGGGGTCTCCGCCGGGACACGCCCGGTCACTTCGCTCACGAGATGCATGACGTGCGAGTAGCGCTCGACCTCCATTTGCCGGACGACGCGCACGCTTCCGGTCTCGGCAACTCGGCCGACGTCGTTGCGGCCGAGGTCGATGAGCATCACGTGCTCGGCGCGCTCCTTCGGATTGGCCAGAAGCTCGCGCGCCAGCAGATTGTCCTCGTCGTCGGTTCGCCCTCGCCGGAGCGTCCCCGCGATCGGGCACACCGTCATCTTGTGGTCTTCCAGCCGGACCAACGTCTCCGGACTCGCCCCGGCGATCTGGGTGCGGGTTCGCTCGCCCGGCGCGGGCGGGAGGTCGAGAAAGTACATGTACGGGCTGGGATTGAGCACGCGCATCGCCCGGTACGCGTCGAAGGGGTCGCGTCCCGCCCGCGGCACGCTGAACTTGCGCGCGAGGACGATCTGAAATGCGTCGCCCGCGGCGATGTATTCTTGCGCTCGGCGCACCATCGCCTCGTACGCAGGGTCGTCGATGTCGACCTCGACGTTGGCGGGCAGCCTCGCGCCGTCCGGAAGCGCGATTGGGGACGGAGGAGGGAGCCGGTCGAGGTGGGCGCGCGCCCGCTCCACGTCTGCGGGATCGTCCGCGGCGATCGTCACGGTGTGCGACAGGCCGTCGAAGACGACGATCGTCGCGCCCCCGAAGAACCGGGCGAGGGGCGAGGTCACGCGGGCGCCCCAGCCGGGGACCTTGTCGATGACGTGCACCAAGTCCCAGGCGATGTATCCGACGTACGCGCGGGCAAAGCGTGCGGCCGGATGGATCGGGTCGTCGCTCTCTTCGGCGGACGGCTCGAAGAGCGAGCGCGCCGCGTCGAGTGCGTCGCGGGCCCCGGGCGCCGGCCGCATCCCGTGCGGCAGGCCGTGCGCGCCGACCCAGTGGCCGCTCGCTTGAAGCGTGGCTTCGTGCTTCGGGCGATAGCCCAGAATGGAATAACGCCCCCATCGCTCGCCTCCGACCACGCTCTCGAGCAGGAACGACGCGGCGTCCCCCGCCGCGCGGCGAAGCGCGGCGTAAGCCCGGACGGGCGTCATGGTGTCGGCAACGAAAGTGGCGATCGCGACCATGATGCCCGAACGAATAGCACGCGCGCGGCGGCGGCGCGGCCGTGTCACAGGCCCAGAATGCTCCTCGCCCGCGCGGGATCGGCGGGGTCGCGCCCGATGGAGCGCGCGTACGCGGCTGCGCGCGCGACCAGAGGCGCGCTGCCCTCCGCCAGCACTCCCTTGCTCGTGAAGATATTGTCTTCGAGCCCGACGCGCGCGTGGCCGCCGAGGCGCATCGCCAGCTCGGTCATCGGTTGCTGCCACCTTCCGACGGCGGCCACGGCCCAAGTCGCCCCCTCGGGCACGAGCGAGCGCATGAAGTCGACGACGTCCTCGCGCGCCGGGATGGCTCCTTTGATTCCGAGGACGAACTGGAAGTGAAGCGGTTGTCCAATCGCCCCCTCGGCCACGAGCGCGAGCGCTTCTTCGATGTGGCCGACCTCGTAGCACTCGAGCTCGGGAATCGCGCCCGCATCGCGGATCTGCGCGGCGATTGCACGGATGTCCCGGCGCGAGTTGACGAAGACGTCGTCGCCGAAGTTGATCGTGCCGCAGTTGAGCGTGGCCATCTCGGGCTTGGACGAGAGCGAGCCCGTTCGCTCTTCGATCGACATGCCGACCGCGCCGCCGGTCGACGCCTGGACGATGCAATCGCACTTGCTGCGGATCGCTTCGATCACTTGCGCGAAGCGCTCCCCCGACTGCGTGTTCTTCCCCGCTCCGTCGCGCACGTGCAAATGAATGATCGAAGCTCCCGCTTCGCGGCACCGCGCCGCTTCGTCGGCGATCTCCTGCGGCGTAATCGGGAGGTAGGGCGTTTGCTCGCGGGTGAGCTCCGCCCCGACGATGGCCGCCGTGAGCACGACGTCTTGGCCGGCGACGGGGGTGACGATCGCCGAGGCCCTCGGCGCCGGTCCGGCGGGAAGGCCCAGCATGTAGAGCTCCCGCGGTCTTCGTTGCAGCTCGGAGGGGACGACGCACGTGCCCACGGCGCGCGCCACGACGACCGGCTCGTCGAGGACGTCCGCGGCGCTCGGCGCGAGGCCGCTCGCCCGGATGTTGGATAGGACCTTGCGCGCTTCGAAGCGAAATTGTCTGCTCGTGTTGCCGACGGACAAGAGCTCGGCCGTGACCTCCACGTAGTCGCCCGAAAATACGGGGGCGAGGAACTCGACCATCTCGTACGCCCGGAACAGCCCCTCGTCGCCGTCGAGCCGGATGAGGAGCTCGGTCGCGGCGTCGCCGAAGAGGGCGAGGATTCGCGCGCCGTCGACGAGCTCCCCTGCATAGTGCGCGTCTCCCGCGTTCATGCGCTGACGCAGTGTGACCTTGGTCCCGATCATGGTGGAAAGACCTACCACGAGCCGGTCTTGGCCGGATTGGGGTCCTAGAGGGTTTGGCGGACGGGAGTCAAACCGTTCGGTGCTCTAGCTCCCGAGGACGATTCGTTCACGCACGAGCCGCCACGCCGCCGCCCCCGCGTCGACGTCGGCGTCGTGCGCACGCAGCACGTCCTTCGGCGCCGTCGGGAGCGTTTCCGGTCGTCCGATGGCCACGTCGATCTCCCAGTCCCCAGGGGGCACGCCCGCGAAGAGCGTATCCACCGGACCGCGGATGTGGGCCGAGCCGTCCCGAGACACCTCGAACGGCGGGTCCCACGGGCGGACGTCGGTTCCGCGCACGAGAAACGCTCGGGCGCCGACGGCGCCGGTGACCTCCTGGGTCGGACGCGCGTCGAACTCGAAGTGGCCCCCCCTCTGGAGCACCGTGACGTCACTGAACGTGGCGAGGGTGTACGGGGGAACGGTCGGCGGCTGAAAGTGAAGGCGAAGTACGAGGAGCGCCCCGGCGAAGACGACCGCGGCCGGTGCGACGAGCGCCGCCAGCCTGGAATGGCGCCGGGTTCGAGGGTTCGAGCTCATCGTGGAATCGGTTCCCATGCTATCCTCGTTCACGATGGCGAGCCTTGCGGCGTCCGTCCTTCTTGGCGTCGTCGTAGCTGGCCTAGCGGGTTGCAGCGAATCAAAAGCGCCGGCGGCCCGCGGCGATGACCTGAAGGTCGACATCGACGCTTCGGCGGCGCCTCCGCCCGCGGACATCGGAGACGACGCTTCGACGCAGAACTCGCCCTTCGCTCCGGTCGACGGGCCCTACGGTCCACTGCCCGACGGCTACGCTCCTTTGGCCGTGTGCGCCCAGTGCGCGTGTGACGGGTCGACGTTCTGTTACGGTGGTTCGCCGTACACGTCCTTTTCGGGCGCGTGCGATCAAACGGCGAACGCGTCGCTGGGCTTAGGCTGCCACGCGATCCCCGCCGGCTGCGCGGCCGAGCCGGATTGCGTATGCCTTCTCCAGGCGCTCGGCACCCAAATGCCGTGCTACGCGGCATGCGCCAATGACGGCAATGGGGGCTTTACCATCTATTGCGCGCCGTGAACGCTTCGAGGCCCGCTTTGCTGGAGCACACCGACTCGGCCGCTAGTTGCCCGCCGACCGGCGGCCATGACACATTCAAGTTCGTACCCGTGTACGTGCTCAGGCGGCTCGCCGCGTTGCTGGTCCTGGCACCCCCGCTCCTGCTTCTCGCGAGCGCGGGGGCGACGTGGGGTGCTGCGCCCGTTTCTACCGTTGTGCCGCGCGAGCCGCACGCGCTCGACTTGCAGCCCCCGGCAATCGAGCGTGTCGCCGACGACCGGAGCGAGAGCGCGGTCGTTCTCGTCGTGCTCGACGGCGTGCGATGGCAAGAGGTGTTCGGCGGCGCAGACCGCGCGGTAGCCCGCCAGCACGGCGTCAACCCGGGCACCTGGCCGAACGCCCGCGCGCTGATGCCCAACCTGCAGCGCATGATCGAAGTCGAGGGGATGGCCCTCGGTGCGCCTGGGCACGGCCCCGAAATCACGACGGGTGGAACGCAGCGGATTTCGCTCCCCTCGTATCGCGAGATCTTCACCGGCCGGAGCGATCCTCTCTGCCAGAGCAACGAGTGCGCCCAACCGCTCGGGCGGACCGTGGCCGACGATGTGTACGACGTCGGCGGTCCAGGCGACGTCGCCGTCATCGCGTCGTGGTCCAACATCGCGCGGGCCGCGTCGGCGGACTCGTCTCGATTCGTGCTGACGACGGGGCGGAAGGTCGTCGGGCTCGGGGACGTCCTTCGCTCCGACCCGGTGACGGCGTCGCTCCTCGACGCCGGGTCGCGCGCATCCGCGTTTCCGGGCGAAGGAGAGTACCGGCCGGACTCGATCACGGAGCGCATCGCGCTCCGATACCTCGCGACCGCCCGCCCGCGATTTCTCTTCGTGGGTCTCGGGGACTGCGACGAGTACGGCCACCGCAACGACTACCGGGGGTATCTCACCGCGCTCCATGGAGCCGACGCGTTCTTGGGCGAGCTCGAGGTCACGCTCGAGGCGATGGGCGCGCGCGGGAGGCACACGACCGTACTGGTCACGGCGGACCACGGGCGAGCGCGGGACTTTCGCGATCACGGTGTGGGGCACCCGGAGTCGGGTCGCGTCTGGCTCGTCGCCGGCGGCGCTGACGTGCGAGGCCGGGGTCTCGTCGCTGCCTCGCGGCGCCACACGCTCTCGGACATCGCGCCGACCGTGCGCGCGCTCCTCGGAATCGCGAGCGCCGAAGGCGGGGAGCCGATAGCCGAGATCGTGAATCCCGTCGCCCGGTGAACCCCCTTCGCATCGTCGTCGGCTTCGCCGCGCCGATCGCCCTGGCGGTCGGCTGCGGTCGGCTCTCCGGCCAGAGGCCCGTTGCAAGAGACGTCGACCTCGTTTCCCCGTCGCCGCCGGGCCGCGACGCCGGCCCCGCTTCCGATGCGCCGTCGTCCGACCCGGCGGACGGCGCCGGCGCCGAGGCCGTCCCGCAACCGATGCCGCCCATCCCCGGTGACCCTCTCTTCACCAACCTCACCATCTCCGGATTCCCGGCCTCCGTCGTTTCCGTCCCCAATGGGGCCACGTCGCCGCGTCCGGTGCTCGTCGTTCTGCACGGCAGCGGTGACCGGCCCGACTGGAACTGCGACGCTTGGCGTCACATCACGAGCGCGCTGGGCTTCGTTCTCTGTCTGCGCGGAGCCTACGTGCAGTCCGAGTCCACGAAAGACGACCTCCGGTTTACGCATCGAGGCGGCGCGTACCTGCGGAGCCACGTCGAAGCGGCGCTCGACGCTCTCAAGCAGCGCTTCGCCGGATACGTGGATGTGGAGCGACCCCTTTTGGCGGGGTTCTCGCTCGGTGCCACGGAGATTGGCCAGATCGCGACGGGCGACCCGGGCCGCTTTCCTCGAGTCGCGCAGGTGGAAGGAGGCCAGACGGTCTGGACGCCTGCCGCCGTCGGGGCATTTGTGGCGCGGGGCGGCTCCCGTGTCTTGTTCGCCTGCGGATCGCGCTGGTGCTTGCCGCCGGCCAAAGCAGCGGCGGATCGTCTGGCGAGCGGCGGCGTGGAGGCGCGCGTGGTCTTCGCGGACGTGGGCCACACGACCGACCGCCCCCTTCAAGAGGCCATCATGCGCGAGCTCGCCTGGTGGCTGGACGGAGATCGACGATGGGCACCGTATCCCTGACGCGGTGCCCCGCCTGTCCATCCTTCGCGCCGTGCGCGCGCTGGACAAGTGCGGTCACGAGGCCGGGACGTCGCGGCGGCGCGTGCCGCTCCACGCGACGACGAGCACGAGCGCGACGATCCCCGCGCCGGTCATCGCCGCGTCCGCCAATAGGACGCCACTTCCGCCCCAGCGCGTGTGCGCGGCCCCGTCGACGCGGGTCATGTACGAAATCGACGTATTCACGAGCGAGGCGAGGATGTTGTACTTGGTGGCGACCGCGCCCCGGCCAGCCACTTCGAACGCGAAAGCGCTGAACGCCGCGAAGGCGACCGCGTTGAACGCCTGGTAGACCAGGGAGAAGACCGCGTAGGCCGGCGCCGTGTGCGGGGCCAGCGCCATGACGACGGCGGTTGCGGCGGTCAGCCCACCCGCGAGCGCGTAGGCGGACCTCCGGCCCATCCGAGCTGCCAGCCGTCCACCGCCGAGCGCTCCGACCGCGGAGACCACGCCGCCCAGCGCTCCGGTCGTGACGGCGACGAGCTCGGGGGAAGCCTGCCACTCGTTGGCGATCGCACCGAACAGATTCCCTGCCGCCCCCGAACCGACCGGGGACACGCAGATGAAGAGCGCCGCGATTCCCCCCGGCGAGCGCCATAGCTCGGCGAGATCGCGGCCCAGACTCCCGAGCGCCTCCCGAGGCGTGCGTCTCGTCGCCTCCTTCTCTTCGTCGAAGAAGAGCAAGGGCAACGCGCACGCCCCGAGCACGACCCCGATGACGGCGCCGGCGATCGGACCGCCGAAGCGGGTGACCAACGCGAGCGCGGCGCCGCCACCTACGCCGAGCCCGAGGAAGGAGCCAGCCTGGAACCATCCGGCCGCGTGGCTCTTGCGCTCCGGACGCACGCCATGCCCGATCATCCCCTCGCACGCCATTCCCATGAGCGTCAGGCCGAACTGGGACGCGACGACCACAGCCGTCAAGGTACGCAGCGACGACTCGTCGATCGGCATTGCCATCGACGCGAACGTGCCCGCAGAAACGAGGGCGAGGGCAAGCACGTACCAGCGCTTTCGTGACCAGGTGACGTCGACGACGGGCGCCCAGAGAAACTTCGGTGCATGTGGCAGGAAGGCGGCGGCGACCACCGCCCCGATGGCGCTGACGCCGATGCCGCGCTGCCGGGCAATGTTCGGCAATGCCACCGAAACGAAGCCGAACGATGCCCCGTACGGAAGGACGAGAAAGAAGAAATGCCAGGGCTGAGGCGGGCGAATCGGTTGGGTACGGGAAGGGTTGGCGCCGAGCATCGGGATCGGTCACGGAGGCGACGGAGGCACGTGACGTTCTGGTGACGCAGCCTGCCGCGATGTGGGTGCGCTCGTCGAGAGAGGCGCGACGAATCTTCTCTCGCGGCATCGATCTGCGCTACAGGGCGGATTGCCATGTCGATGAAGCGCAGCAAGCAGCGAAACTCTGGGTCGAGTCGCGACTCGGGCAGCGACGACGATTCTCCCAGTTGGAGCAAGCCCGAAGGACCCGAACCCGTCTGGGCCGACGTCGAGTCCAAACCCGACGCGTCGTTCGTCCCCTTTGCCATGTCCTCCCGGTACGCCAAGGGCGACCTCATTCTGCACGCCAAGTTCGGAAAGGGTTTGGTCCTCGGCGCGGAACCGACGCGCATCGAGGTGCTGTTCCAAGACGGTAAGAAGAAACTCGGTCACGCGGTGGGATAGCGCGCGAGATTTTGGCGCGCTCGGCCCGCCGGGGCCGCGTGCAACACCCCGTGCTAGATCGGGGCGCGTGGAAGTTACCGTCAACGGAACACGGCAGAACGTGCCCGAAGGCGTGACCGTGCGCGGGCTCGTCGAGCATCTGGGACTCACGGAGGGACCCGTCGCGGTCGAAGTCAATCGCGCGATCGTGCCGCGGGCGCTCCATGCACAGACGCGGGTCGAGCCGGGCGACGTGGTCGAGATCGTTCACTTCGTCGGCGGGGGCTGATCGGCCCGCTTCGCCCAGGCAACGATCCCGTCGAGATCGGGCTTGCGGAAGACCGGTCCGTGGAAGCGAGCTCGCTCGAGGAGAGCGGGTGGGGCGCCAGCCGTGAAGAACGCGATCGGGAGAGAGCCGCGTTTGCCGAGCAGTGCGGCGGCGAGGTCGCTGCCGGTGCCGTCGGCGAGCTCGACGTCCAGGATCGCGCAGGCAAGACTGCTGACGTCCGCCGTGCGCGCGTCGGCAAGGGAAGACTCTTGCTGGACGCGGAACCCTTCGCCCTCGAGTCGCCTCGTCACCGCCCGACGGGCGACTGCCGAGTCGTCGACGACGAGCACGGTCCGCGCCAAACCCGCGCCCACGCCATGACTATACGAACTTCCGGCCATGCGGGCTAGAGTCCGCGCGCCATGGTCGAGCCCTCCGCATCATCCCCGCCCGTATCGCGCGAATCCGTGCGCGCCCTCTACGACACTCCGCTCTTCGCGCTCCTCGATCGGGCTCGGGCGGTGCACAGGACACATCATCCGGAAGACCGAGTGCAGCTCTGCACCCTCCTCAGCGTCAAGACGGGCGGCTGCCCCGAGGACTGCGCGTACTGTCCGCAGTCGAGCCATTACGACACGGACGTAGGCGCCGCGAAGATGCTCGACGTCGACGAGGTGCTCGCGGCGGCCAAGCGAGCCAAAGCCGGCGGCTCGACGCGGTTTTGCATGGGCGCGGCCTGGCGCGAAGTGAAGGACGGTCCGGCGTTCGACCGGGTCCTGGCGATGGTGCGCGGCGTGAAGGAAGAGGGGCTCGAAGCGTGCGTAACGCTCGGAATGATCACGGCGGCGCAGGCGGCGCGGCTGAAAGACGCGGGCCTCGACGCGTACAATCACAATCTCGATACGAGTCGCCAGCATTACCGATCCATCATCTCGACCCGGACCTACGACGACCGCCTGGCGACCCTGGCGAACGTCCGAGCCGCGGGCATCACCGTCTGCTGCGGGGGAATCATCGGCATGGGCGAGAGCGTCGAAGATCGCTGCGAGATGCTCCATACGCTCGCGACGCTGGAGCCGCAGCCGGAGAGTGTGCCCATCAACGCTCTCGTCCCGGTCCGGGGCACGCCGCTCGAACATGCCGAGCCGGTCGACCCGCTCGATCTCGTCCGAATGGTGGCGTGCGCGCGCATCCTCCTGCCCCGCGCGCGAGTTCGCTTGAGCGCGGGTCGAACCGAGCTGACGCGCGAGGCGCAGTTGCTCGCGATGTACGCCGGCGCGAACTCCATTTTTTACGGCGACAAGCTGCTGACCACGCCGAACCCCGAGGCCGACGAAGACCGGGACCTCCTACATCACGCGGGCCTCCTTTAGAAGCCTGGCGTAGAAGCCTGGCGCTTTTCGCCGATAGCTTCGCGATCCCAGCGTCGAGCGTGCTCGCGTACGGTCGTACGCTCCGCGCGCTCGCCGCTGGCCTCGCTCGCTCTCGGCGAAAATCGCCAGGCTTCTAGCGCTACGGCCTTGGCGGGTGAGTGGGTGTGCAGGTGTGGCTGGTTTCGCTTTCGGCGGTTTCGCTCGCTCGGTTCGCTCCACGTTGACGGCGTTCCGGTGCCCGGACTGGGCACTGCTTTCGGCCTCCCTACGGCGTCAATTCGAACGCTGCGCGGGCGCCAACTGGAACGCTCGATCCGCTGACCTCGTCCTCCATCAGGAGGATTTCATAGGCCGCGGAAGGTGTCAGCTCCGACGTGTAGGCCGATGCCTCGCCACAGAGGTCGGTCGGTGAATTTCCGGGCGCCTTTAGCCAGTAGCCAATCAAATTGGCGTTGTCCCGAGTCAGCTGATCGAGCGGCGTCCCGTCGGGAAACACGCCGATCCAAATACCTGAGGCGGCCGCGCCCCGCGGCCGGCAGTAGCGCACGATCACATTGGCCCCTTCGCGCACGGCAATTGGCGTGCTGCCCGCACGGAGTGGCGTCGTCCCGAGGATCTCCACACCTGGGGCGTTAGAGGTTGTCTGCGATTGCGGCAGGACGGCAAAGGGAAGTGGCGCGTGTACAGGAGGCCCGTCTCCTCGCTCCAACCAGGCGCCGTAGGTGCCCGGCGCAAGCTGGGCGGTCGGTACCGTGACGAGACCCGATGCGTCGATGGGGAAGCGCCCGGCCGGCGTCGGTGCGCGTCCCAGGGGCGCGACGACGGCCGCTCCGGAAAAGCCGGGCGGCGCGAATAGTCGGAGCGCTTCGCCATTCACGACGGAAGTAGGGACACCCACGCGCCCGAAGGTGTCCTGCAGGCTGCCGCGCGTGGACGCCGCTTCGGACGGACGCAGCGTGAGCTCGGCCGGCTGCGAGGAGTCATCGGGGCCGGAGAAAATCTCGCCGAGCGGTCGCGCGTATGCGTCGAACCGCCCGAGGCTCTCCAAACCCAGCGCACTTTCCACGGTCCGCAAGACGCCATACCCATCGTAATGAGCGTCGATCACCTGCCCTTCCCGCAGCAGTCCGGGAGAGCCCACGATGACGGTCGGCACGTGATTGTCGGGCCAACCCCAGCCGTCGCTCTCGTCCCAGGTGACGATCAGCAGCGAGCGCGAGTCGCGCCATTGCGAAGATTGCAAGAGCGGTGCAAATGCCGACTGGAGGAATTCGTCCTGCTTTGCCAGCGATACGCCGACGTCGAAGTTGTCCATCCACGCGCCTTCGCCGTCCCACCAGCCGTCGGCCGCGATCCAGGCGAAGTCGGGCAACACGCCGCCGCTCCTCGCAGCCGCGTCGAAATCGTTCAAGTCGCGCAGCGTCGCCGTGCACCGAGTAGGATTGCCAATCACGTCGTCGAAGTTGGCAAACGGCTCGTCATCCGGCGAGTACCAGCCGCCGTTGCTGTCGGCCAAGAGGTTGCATGGGGTATTCATGTGCTGCACGTACCCGCGCCATGTCCTACCGTGCTTGTCCAGCAAGTCGCCGAGGTGGGTCACGGGCAGGTCGAAATCGGGGTAATAGACCGGGCCGTACCGGTACGTGTCGCCCGCC
>CAZVPE010000171.1:0-5684 GCA_964628155.1 uncultured Polyangiaceae bacterium
AGCGCGCGGAGCGTACTTCCCGTACGCGAGCACGCTCGACGCCGGGATCGCGAAGGTATCGGCGAAAAGCACCAGGCTTCCCGTACGCGAGCACGCTCGACGCCGGATCGCGAAGGTATCAGCGAAAAGCACCAGGCTTCTGAAGCCTGCGCGAAACTTCGGTGCCGTAAGGCTAGTCTCAAGTCACGCGTTGCGCGGCCCGGATGTCGCTTCCACCATCTTTCCACCCAGCCGTCTGCACTTGGTTCGAACGCACGTTCGACGGGCCGACCCTCGCGCAGTCGCGTGGCTGGGCTGAGATTCTCGCCGGTCGCGACACGTTGATCGCGGCGCCGACGGGGTCCGGCAAGACGCTCGCGGCATTCTTGGCAAGCCTCGACTCACTCACCCGCCGCGCCGAGGCGGGGGAGCTCGGCGAGGGCGTGGACGTCCTCTACGTCTCGCCCCTCAAGGCGCTGAGCAGCGACGTGCAGAAGAATCTCGATGCCCCCCTGGCCGGCATCGCCGGCGCGGTCCGCGACCGCGGGCTGGACCTGCCGGCCATCCGGAGCGCGCTTCGTACCGGAGACACGACCGCCGCCGCGCGGGCCGCCATCGTGCGCGCACCGCCGCACATCCTCATTTCGACGCCCGAGTCGCTTTACCTCATGCTCACCGCGGCGCGCACGCGCCCTCTCTTGAAGCGCGTTCGCACCGTGATCGTCGACGAGCTCCACGCGCTCATGCGCGACAAGCGCGGAAGCCACCTTGCGCTTTCGCTCGCCCGCCTCGACGCGCTTGCGGATCGGCGCCCGCAGCGCATCGGCCTCTCGGCGACCGTCCACCCGATCGACGCTGCCGCGCGCTTCCTCGCCGGCCCCGATCGTCCCTGCTCGGTCGTCGATGTCGGGCATCGACGCGACTTGGACGTCGCCATCGAGATGCTCGGAACCGAGCTCCAGTCGGTCGCCACGAACGAGCAGTGGGGCGAGATGTACGATCGGCTGGCCGCGCTCATCCGCGAGCACCGAACGACCCTGGTCTTCGTCAACACGCGGCGGACCGCGGAGCGCGTCGCGCACCACCTCGCGGAGCGGCTCGGCGAAGACCGCGTCTCGGCGCACCACGGCAGCCTGGCGAAGGAGCGGCGGCTCCGCATCGAACAACGGCTCAAGTCGGGCGAAATGCAAGCGATCGTGGCCACCGCATCGCTTGAACTCGGAATCGACGTCGGGTCGGTCGATCTCGTCTGCCAGATCGGATCGCCCCGGGCCGTGACCACGTTTCTCCAGCGCATCGGCCGTTCCGGACACGCCCTGGGTCGGACGTCGCTCGGACGGCTGTTCCCCACGACGCGCGACGAGCTGGTCGAATGCGCCGCGCTGGTGCGCGCCGTCCAGGCGGGGACGCTCGACCGCGTGGAGCCCCCCGAAGCGCCGCTGGACATCCTCGCCCAGCAGATCGTGGCCGAGTGCTCGACCCGCGAATGGCTCGAGGACGATCTCTACGCGCTGGTGTGCAGCGCGGCCCCCTTCGCGCGCCTTGCCCGCTCGGAGTTCGACGACCTGGTCGCCGGGTTGTCCGAAGGGCTCGCGCCGCGCCTCGGCCGCGGCGGGGCACTCCTCCACCGCGATCGGATCCACGGCGTCCTTCGAGGGAGGCGTGCGGCGCGAATCGTCGCGCTGACCAACGGCGGCGCCATTCCCGACGTCGCCGACTACCGCGTCGTGCTCGACCCCGACGAAACGCTCGTGGGGACGGTCAACGAAGACTGGGCGATCGAGAGCATGGCCGGAGACGTGTTCGTCCTCGGGTCGTGCTCGTGGCGGATTCGTCGCGTCGAATCGCGCAGCGGGATCCTTCGCGTCGAGGACGCGCAGGGCCAACCGCCCACGCTGCCCTTTTGGCTCGGGGAGGCTCCGTCCCGCTCGTGGGAACTGTCGCTCGAAGTGAGCCGGCTGCGCGAGGACATCGCCCGAGCGCTCGACGAAAAGCGGGACCCGCGGGTCTGGCTCGCCCGGGAGTGTGCCCTGCCGGCCGCCGGCGCCGCGCAGATCGCGGCCTACGTGGGGGCCGAGCGGGACGCGCTCGGCGTCGTGCCCACGATGGCCGACGTCGTCTTCGAGCGCTTCTTCGACGAGGGCGGGGGAATGCAGCTCGTGATTCACGCCCCATTCGGCGCGCGGGTCAACCGAGCCTTCGGCTTGGCCCTACGAAAACGCTTTTGCGTCTCCTTCGACTTCGAGCTGCAGGCTGCCGCGACCGACGACGCGATCGTCCTGTCGATCGGGGCGAGCCAGAGCTTTCCGCTTTCGGACATGTTCCGGTTCGTTCCGAGCCAAAAGCTCCAGCGCATCCTCGAACAGGCGATCCTGGCGGCCCCGATGTTCGGAACGCGCTGGCGATGGAACGCGTCGCGTGCGCTCGCCGTTCTCCGTTACGAAGGCGGGCGAAAGGTGCCGCCATTTCTCCAGCGCATGCGCGCCGACGGCCTGCTTGCCGCCGTTTTTCCGGCGCAGGTCGCCTGTCAGGAGAACGTCACGGGGCCGATCGAAATTCCCGACCACCCGATCGTACGCCAAACGATGCGCGATTGCCTGCACGAGGCCATGGACGCCGAGCGGCTCACCCAACTTCTCGAGCGGATGGAGAGCGGCGAGATTCGGCTCCACGCGCGGGACACGACCGAACCTTCGGCGTTTGCGCACGAAGTGCTGAATGCAAAGCCCTATGCATTTCTCGACGATGCGCCGCTCGAAGAGCGACGAACCCGGGCGCTCTCGCTTCGCCGCACGCTCCCCGAGCACCAGCGGGATCTCGGGGCGCTCGATGACCAGGCCATCGCGCGCGCGATCGCGGACGCGCGGCCCGAGCCGCGGGACGCCGAGGAGTTGCACGATTTCCTGCTGAGCGTGGTGGCGACGCCGATCGACGAGGAATGGCGCAAATGGCTCGACGACCTGGCGCGGGCGGGACGCGCCGCGGTGGTCGAAGCGCCGTGCGGCCCGATGGGGTTCGCGGCGGAGAGCCTGGGCGCGATCGAGGCGCTCTATCCCCGCGCCCGCGTGACACCGAGAGTCGAGCTTCCGGGCCACCTGCAGGGTCCGCCCCCTTCGAGGGACCGCGCCGCGCAAGCGGTCGTGCGAGGGCACGCGGAAATCATCGGGCCGTTCACGCCCGCGTCCCTCGCCCGGCGGCTCGGGCTGGAGCCGCTCGACGTCGCGGGCGCCGTGGGCCGGCTCGAAAGCGAAGGGGCGCTCCTTCGCGGCCGATTCACCCCGGGCGCCGCGGACGACGAGTTCTGCGACCGGCGACTGCTCGCCCGTATCCATCGGCTCACGCTCGACCGGCTGCGAAGCGAAATCGCCCCGGTCAGCGCCCAGGACTTCCTGCGCTACCTCTTCGAGCGGCATCACCTGACGGCCCGGTCGCGCGTCGGCGGGCGGGCGGGCCTGCGCGACGCCATCGGAATGCTCCAGGGGTTCGAAATTGCGGCGGCAGCCTGGGAGCGCCATGTGCTTCCCGCCCGCGTTGCGGGATACCGGGCCGAATGGCTCGACGAGCTTTGCCTCGCGGGCGAAGTGTCGTGGGCGAGGCTGTCGCCTCGGAAATCCAACTCCGTCGGAATCGGGTCGACCTCGCGGGTCACCCCCATCACGCTCGCGTTTCGGCGAGACCTCGGCTGGCTTCTCGAGGGCGTCCGGGGACCTCTCGATCCAGAGCCGCCCACCGCGACCGGAACCGTGGCCGCTCTGGAAGCGCTGCGCCGGCGAGGCGCGCTCTTCTTCGACGATGTCGGGGCGGCCGCGGGCCTGTCGCCCGACGAGTTGCGCGACGCGCTTTGGGACCTCGTCGGACGCGGTCTCGTGACCAACGATGGCTGGCGGCCCCTCCGCGAGCTGATGGCCTCGAGCCGCACGGCCCGCCTGCGAGCCCGCGGCCAGCAAGGCCGATGGTCCCTCGTCGAACAGGTGACCGGTCCGAGCGCCCCCGATGAACTGGCCGACCTTGTGGCGGCACAGCTTCTGTCTCGTTACGGCGTGGCGCTCCGCGAGCTGGTCGCCCGAGAGAGTTTCACCGTGCCCTGGCGGGACGTGATGCGCGCGCTGCGGCGCGCCGAGGCGCGCGGAACTCTACGCGGAGGCCGGTTCGTGGCCGGTTTCGTCGGCGAACAGTACGCGCTACCCGAAGCGGTGGACGCGCTCCGGAACGTTCGGCGCCGCGAACGAACGGGCGAAGTGGTGCGCCTGCAGGCTTGCGACCCACTCAACCTCGTCGGCATCGTCACTCCGGGGCGACGGATCCCGTCTCACGCCGGTCCCTGGTTGGTCTTTCGCGATGGAGCATTCGTCGCCCCAGACAATCCCCCGGCGGACGATCTCGCTTCCGCGCGCGCGCTGACCGTGGGATGAAGGGCGAGCCATGACAGACGAGACGCGCGTCGAAGAGTCGAAGTTCGATCTGGGCGCAAGTGCCCCGGTTGTCGACGCGGGCGAGCTGCCTTGGGGATACGGGGAAAACCGCGTGACGGCGGTCGTCCGGGATCCGGAGTCGGCCTACCTGTACTGGGAGATCACGGACGAAGCGGTCGCGGCCGCTCGCGGCCGCCTCGGACCGGCCGGAGCGGGCGGATGGTGCAACCTGCGCGTGTACGACACGACGGGGCGCGACTTCGACGGGACGAACGCGAACGATTACTTCGACATTCGAATCGATCGGAACGACCGCGAGTATTTCCTCATGATTCGGCGCCCGACGTCCACGATGCACGTCGAGATCGGGGTCAAAAGCGTCGAAGGGTATTTCCAGCCCATCACGCGCTCGGGGCGCGCCGACTTTCCACGGGACGACCCGTCGCCCAACACCACGCTCGAGTGGATGACGGTGACCTCCGACGACGCTCCCCCCGCGGCCGAACCGTACCACTCGCGCTTTGGCGGACCCGAGCCGCCGCTGCCCGCGCGTGAGGGCGGCGGCTACGTCGACGTGTGGCGCGCCGCCTACGCGCCCTCGATGCAGAAGGAAGCGGAGGCGCCGACGCGCGAACACGCGTCGTGGAGCGGAGCGACGGTGCACCGCCACCGGAGCGCGCACATCGAGCGCTGGTGGCATCTGGACGAGTGGCGGGCCGAGTGGCGGGGCGGCCTGCGGTTCGCGCGCTGGGTGGGCCCGGCGGGCGAGCACGGAACGATGACTTGGCACGAGGGCCCGTTCCCGATGGATCTTTCGGATCCCGAGCGCATCGCGTTCGAGCTCCTCGGTGAAGAGCCTGTACACCTGCAGGCCGAAGGAACCGAGTTCACGGTCTACGGGCCGTGGCGCGTCGTGATTCGCGGCTTCGAGACCGAGCCGCGACGGCGCGTGCTGTCGACGTGGTCGATGCGTTGGGTCCGGGCCACGACGCCGATGATCGAGCGCTGGGGACATGTCATCGAGCACGAGCTTGTCAGCGGCTACGAGACCGAGCACGTCGTTCTTGGAGCCTCGGAGCAGCAGATCTTGCTCGAACGCGGGGCGAGCGAGCGATGGCGTCTGGGAGGCTCCGAGCGAATGTGGGCCGGGGCGAGCGAATGGGTCGCGCGGGGGGCGTCCGAGACGCTGTTCTTGGCCGCTTCGCAACTCGGTTGGGGCGGTGCGAGCGCCCTCTTGTATCGCGGCGCCAGCGAACGGATCGGGGCGAGCGAGCGATGGCGCTTGGGCGCGTC
>CAZVPE010000171.1:5784-13054 GCA_964628155.1 uncultured Polyangiaceae bacterium
AGCGAATGGCTGGGAGGGAGCGAACGGCTCGGAGGGAGCGAACGGCCCGGCGCGAGTCCGCTCGGCGGCGGGAGCGAGTCTTTTGGTCACAACGAGCGTTGGGGCGGTCGTCTTTGACAGGATCGAGGAGGTGAGCTCGTGGCGCACGGATACCTGACGATCGTCCTTCACGCACACTTGCCATTCGTGCGCCACCCCGAGGGGTCCTCCTACATGGAGGAGGAGTGGTTCTTCGAGGCGATCACCGAGACGTACGTGCCGCTACTGCTCGCGTTCGAGCGGTTGAATCAGGACGACGTCGATTTTCGCCTCACGATGTCGTTCAGCCCGTCGCTCCTCTCGATGATGACCGACGACCTTCTGAAGGAACGCTACGCGAAGAAGATCGACAAGCTCATCGAGCTCGCTGAAAAAGAGGTGGATCGCACCTGGCGCGAGGACCGGACGTTTCACGAACTCGCGAAGACGTACCGACATCGCTTCTACGAAATCCGAGATTGCTGGCGTCGCTACGACGGCGACCTCGTGAAGGGCTTCCGTGCGCTCCAAGACGCGGGACGGCTCGAGCTCATCGTCTGCACCGCGACGCACCCCTTTTTCCCGCTGCTCGATCGCAACTGGGCCGCGTTCCGCGCGCAAGTGCACACGGCGGCGAGCGTTTACGAGCGCCTTTTCGGGCGGCGCGCGCAGGGCATGTGGCTCGGCGAGTGCGGCTACGTTCCCGGCGTGGACGAGTTGATGCGCGAGGAGGGGATCCGCTTCTTTTTCGTCGATACGCACGGGATCTTGTTCGCCGAACCTCGGCCACTCTACGGCGTGCACGCGCCGGTGTACTGCCGATCCGGGGTCGCCGCGTTCGGCCGCGACATCGAAAGCTCGAAGCAGGTGTGGAGCGCGCAAGAGGGTTATCCAGGCGACGCGGCCTATCGCGATTTTTACCGCGACATCGGCTTCGACCTCCCCCACGACTACATTGCGCCCTACATTCACTCGGAAGGAATCCGCACCTTCACCGGCGTCAAATACTACGCGGTGACGCACCGGTCGATGGAGGGCAAGCGGCCCTACGATCCGCACGCGGCCTACTTGCGCGCGGCGGAGCATGCCGGCAATTTCATGTTCAACCGCGAGCGGCAGATCGAACACCTGCGCGCGAACATGGATCGGCGGCCGATCGTCGTCGCGCCCTACGACGCCGAACTATTCGGACACTGGTGGTACGAGGGGCCGATGTTCTTGGAGCTCCTCTTCCGCAAGCTGCACTACGATCAGGGCGCCGTCGCGCCGATGACGCCGAGCGGCTACCTCCGCGAGTATCCCACCAATCAAGTGTCCACTCCGTCGCTCTCGTCGTGGGGAGAAAAGGGCTACGGAGACTATTGGTGCAACGGCAGCAATGCCTGGGTATACCGGCATCTGCACAAGATGGCGGAGCGCATGGTCGAGCTGGCGCGCCGCTTCCCGCAGGCGCACGGCGCTCGCCGGCGCGCGCTCGATCAGGCCGCGCGCGAAGTGATGCTCGCGCAAGCGAGCGACTGGGCGTTCATCATGAAGACCGGAACGACCGTGCCCTACGCGAAGAAGAGGACCGTGGACCACGTGACGCGCTTCACGCGCATCTACGACGCGCTCCTGAGCGAGTCGATCGACGAAAAGTGGCTCGCAGAAGTGGAGCGCAGAGACAACTTGTTCCCGGAAGTGGACTACCGGGTCTACGCGACCTAGCCGCGGGAGTGCGCCAATCCGGCATGGGGAGAGAACCGAAAGGGACGCCGGGGACGCGAGGGGCAGAGAGAGCGTCAATCGATCTTCTCTCGGGGGTGTAGGGCAATTCAGCGAAAGCAAGCTTCGCAAAGCCCAGTCGAGCGTGGTTCTCACTCCAAGTGCGCCGAGAAAATCTGGTGCCACGCGAGTGTGACCGCGAGCACCGCCTGCATGTCGTCCGCGCCCTCGACCCCGGACCCGAGCGCCGCGTCGCTCCATCGGAACGCACCGCGGAACTCCAACCACGGGCCGCTGGCGCGCGCCAGAAGGGGTAGCTCCAACCCGAGGCCGACTTCGAGCCCGCGACGCGACGCGAACCCGCTGCCCGCGGGCTGCTCGAACATCGCGCCGAGGTCGAGTCCAATCGAGTCCAACGCCAAATCGAACCACGCGCTCCGTGTTTCGTGTCCTCGAAGCCATCGATAGAGAAAGAGGGGCCGGAGCTCGAGGCCCGCCACGAACACCGTTCGCGGTTCGGACGCAGAACCCAAGACGCCCGCGTCCTCGAACGAGGCGTAGACCCCCACGCTCTCGAGATAGCGCAGGCGTAGCTCACCGAGCGCGCGAAGTCCGCGCGGCGCGACGACCCCTCCCACGCCACCCACAACGTCCACGTCTCCGTCGATGCGCCCGTAGCTCGGGTCCACTGGGCCGTCGCTCGCGCGGGCGTCTGCGGCCCAGACTGCGAACGCCAATGCGACGCCCGCGCGCCGCGTGCGATCATAGACCGAGCGCATGCGTGACCGGCTCGCGCAGCTCGGGTGCAAGGATGAGCCTCACGCGCGACAGCACCTGCCCGGCGAGCCGGCCGAGGAGGAACGATACCTCGTGCAGCGGACGCGCCGGGCCCTTCGCATAGACGACCATCAGCGGCGGCGAATCGAAGCCGAAGGGTTCGACGCTCGCGACGTCGAGACCGACGTAGGCTTCGGGATCTAGGCCTTTTGCGCGAGCGACCCCCTGCGCGATGGAAAGCGCACGCTGCCTCCCGGAAACCGTGGAATGCTCGCCGAAGAGCTCGAGCGTCTTGAAAAGCGCTCGGCCGCGAATTCGTCGGGCGAGGTCGGCGAGCGGCGGATCGGCGGCTCGCTCCCAGGCGTGCATCGTTCCCCAGAGCACGCCGTCGTCGAGTTCGAGGTAGTCACCGAGCGCGATTGGCTCACCGCGCGCTGCGGACGCCACCGCCCTCGGAACCGCGTCGAGCGACGTGCCGTCGCGAAGCATTGCCATGGCGCGGGTGAAGGTCGTGCGAATCATCCACTCGGCCGAGCGCGTGGCCTTGTGCAGATAGACCTGCTGGAACATGAAAAGGCGCGCCGTGATGAACGCCTCGATGGCCGGAAGCCCTTTGGCGCCGTCGATCGCGAGCGCAGGAGCGCCGCCCATGCCTGGACCTCCCGCCGGCGTGAAGCGCAAGCTCCGGAGGAGCCAATCGAGATCGAATACGCCGTACCGGACCCCCGTCGCGTGGGCGTCGCGCAATAAGTAGTCGCATCGGTCGACGTCGAGCTCCCCGCTCACCGCCTTGGCAAGAAACGGCAGCTCGTGGCGGCCGTGGACCAAGTCGACCACGCGCGAAGGCAGGGTGCGATCGACGGCGGCCAGCACCCTGTGCACGCCCGTCGACGGGTCCAGCACGATGCGCTCCGTCCACGTTTCGTGCGGCGGGGTGTCGGGAATCACGTCTTCGAAGAGGTGCGAGAGCGGACCGTGACCCACGTCGTGCAGCAGGGCCGAGGCGAGCGCCTCGGACGCGCGATCCTCGGTGACACGCTGTGCCTCGGGGAGCGTTCCGTGAATCCCGCGCAGCCGGGCGACGAGCAGCTTCATGACGAAGGCGGCGCCGATGGCGTGGGCGAAGCGCGAGTGTTCGGCGCCCGGAAACGCCAGAGACGTGACCCCGAGCTGCCGGACTCGCCTCAGCCGCTGCACTTCCGGTGTGTCGATCAGATCTTCCACGATGCGCTCTTCGTGGCCCTCGAAGGCAACGAGACCATGCACCGGGTCGCGCAAGATCATGCGCCCTCTACGATGCGCGTCTCGACACCCCCGTCGTCGGAATAGACGCGGACGGCCACAGGCCCCGGGGCGAGATCGAGTTCCGCCTGGAGAAGCGCAGGGCGAACCGCGCGTGACCCGGGCCCGCGCTCCGAGTGCCAGGCGACCCGGAAGGGGGCGCTTGGGTCGTGGGAGGGATCGATCGCCCATGCCAACGGCTCGCGCGGCTCGAGCAGCTCCACGCGGACCGCTTGGCCGCGCCGCTCGAGCGCCGCTCGGATGGGCGATGCCTCGTCTCGCCCTCTCGTTTCGCCCGGGCATGACTGCATCACCAGCGGGACCCCGGCGCGAAGCAATCGGGCGCGCGCGGTCGCGATGGCGAGCGGCGAAGCGTCGCCCAGGACGAATCGCCTACCGAGCGCGTGCGCGCTCTCTCCCGTGGTGCCGCTTCCAGCGAACAGGTCGACGACGAGCCCGCCGGGCGGCGAGGCGCACGCGATGACGCGATCGAGCAATGCCCGAGGTTTTTGCGTCGGAAACCCCGTGCGCTCGCCGTCGCGCGCATGGCGGAGCGCGGGTACGTCGGTCCAGAGCGCGTCGACGCGCCGCTCGCGGCACCACGTGCCGTCGGCGCTCTGCACGAGAAAGTATTTCACGTACACTTTTCCGCTCGGCGTGCGGTGGATGCGCCCCTCGCGTTCGAGCCGCTGAATCGACTCGTCGGTGTAGTCACCGCGCGGCGCGCTCGTGAAGAGGCGGCCCTCGTCGTCGCGACGGACCGCGTTCGCGGACACCGGCTCGAGTCGCGTCGGCGGCGCGAGCCTGGCCTCGGGACCGCCGTAGACGATCAGCGTATCGAGCGTGCGTCCGAACTGGTGGCTCGCCGCCTGACGTCCGAGGTTCGGAGCGCGGCGCCACACGATCTCGTTCTTGAATGCGTCGCGCCCGAGGATCTCGTCGAGAAGCAAGCGGACGAGGTACGACGCCCGCCAATCCACGTGCACCCAGATCGTGCCCTCCGCCGTCAGGAGACCCGCGAGCGCTTCGAGCCGCGGGGCCATCATCTCGAGATAAGACCCGAGCCCCCCACCCCACCGGTCGTCGTACGCTCGCGCGCGCACGACGCGACCATCGGCGGGCCCGTCGAGGCGTGCTTCGTGGACGTAGGCCGCCTCCGACGCAAATGGCGGATCGACGTACACGAGATCGACCCGGCCCTTGAGCTCCGTGCGGCCGATCGCCCCGGCCACCTCGAGCGCATCGCCTGCGATGAGCCGCCCCGACGGCGTCGTGGAGTCGCTCCGCGCAAGGCTCGAATCGAGCGCGCCGGCGCCGACGACCTCGGTGGTCACGAGGGCGGGCGGGCGAGACCCTCCGGACTCCGGTCCCTCCGGGTTTTCCAGGCCCGGCGCCCACCGCCGGCCGGGCCACGAGAGCCATGCGTCCGTTTGGACGTAACGCACAGGCCTTGGGCGGGGAATGGAGATCACGGCGTTCCGAGTCTTTCACGCCCTTGGCTCTGACTTGCAAGCGTCTTTGGAAATATCGTACGGGCGGCGCTACGCTCCGAACCTTGGCCTCGTCGATAGCGCCCCCCCTAGAAGCGCCGCCGCATCTGGCGGACATTCTGCGAGCGCTCCCTCAGGGGGAGCTCGACGGTCTCATTGCGCGACTCGGCATCCGGATCGATCCCGCCAAGCGCATCGACGTCTCGTCTCAGGTCGCGCGCGCTCTCGTCTCGCTCCCGGAGCTTCGCGACCCTTCCCGGCTACATCCGGCCTCGCTTGAATTGCTCCACCGCGTGGCCGAAGCGGGCGGCAAGCTGGTCGTCTCGTCGGTGCCCCCGCCGCTCGAACCGCTTCTCGCCCGCGGGTTGATGTTCGCGCGGACCGTAGCCGGGGGGGTCGAGCTGATCCTGCCGGCCGCATACCTCGTCCAGCTCAAGACGTGGGAGGGCGAAGACCCGAGGAGCTTGCGAGCGCTCCTGCCGCAAACCCAGTTCGAGACCATGAGCGCCATCGCCGCCCACTACCTCGGACGCCCGGCAACGCCCCCCATCGCGCTGTCGCTCGAGCCGGCCTGGGACGTCGTCGGGAACCCACAGCGCCTGGCGGAGGAGATCGCTCGATTGTCGCCGACCGAGCGGCGCGTGCTCGAAGGGGTCGAAGCCGACGGCGGAGAGGTGGACACCGAGGAGCTCCTCGAACTCGAGCGCGAGCCCTTGCGCCTGCGCACCGCAACGGGTGCCACGCCTTCGCGCCGGGGCGTCGGATTCTCGCTCGAACGGCGCGCGCTCCTCATCCCCATCCATCCGAACCGGCACGTCGTTCCCACCGAAGTGAGCGCGATCATCGGCGCGACCCATCACAGCGAGCGCGCGACGAGACGCGAGCAGGTGCGGGCGTTCGTCATCTCCGGCGATCACGCGCCGCGGCGCGCCCGCTTTTCCCTCGATCCCACCCCGCTTGCCATGGCCCTCGCGGTCGCCGCCCGGGAGTCGCCCGGCCGACCGGTCGAGGGCCGCTCGCCGTCGGGAACTTTCGCGGACCTCCGCTCGGGAGTGGGCACGCCGAAGTCACTCGTACAGAAGCTCGCGACGCGCTTCGGCCGCGACCCGACGCAAGTCGGGCTCGTCTTCGCGCTCTCGCGCGCGATCGGCCTGTGGGACGCGTCGGCTACGAATTCGTCGGCCCCTCCCGGCAGCTTCACGTTGCAGGAGCTCACCCGCCATTTGTTCGTGACCTGGCAGCGCGGAGGGGCGTGGGACGAAGCCCGGGCAGAGCCGGAGGTGTTGCGCCTCGCCCCGGACGCGCGCGACTCCAGTCCGGCCGGCGTCGTGCGCGAAATGGTCCTCGAAGCTCTCCGCGAGCTCGGCGAGGGCCGGTGGGTGCCGTGGTCGTCGGTCGCCGGATGGCTCCGGAGCGACGGTCGGGTCCCCGGATTGGCGCGGCTTCTCCGGCGCTGGGCCGATCGCGGGGGACTCGAGGCGGTAGAGCCGATGGAGGTGGCCCGTCGAATCGTGTACGAGAGTCTCCCGGCGCTGGGCATCCTCGATTTGGGCGAGGACGACGGTCTGACCCGCGATCGACTCGTCGATGCCCCCGACGGCTCGCCTGCGCCGTTGCGCCTCACCGCCCGCGGACGGGCTTTGCTCGCCGACAAGATCCCCTCGGGCGAAGCCGCCCCTTCGCAGTTTCTCGACACCCACGTGCTTCGCCTCGGTCCCCAGGCCAGCGTCTATGCCATCCTGGCCGTGGCACCGTTCGTCGAAGTGGGGCGTGCGGCGGAAGCCCTCGACCTCATCGTCGCGCCGCAAACCCTCGCACGCGCCCTTTCCGCGGGGCTCGACGCCGACGTGCTGCGGGCGCGCATCGAAGCGCTTGCGACCCTGCCCGAGTCGCTGTCGCGCACCCTCGCGCAAGCGAGCATCGTCGTCGGTCGCGCGACTTGGTCTGCGGCGGCTGGTTTTCTCTGGGTCGAGGACGGCAACGTGCGTGAGATGCTGCGC
>CAZVPE010000172.1:0-12944 GCA_964628155.1 uncultured Polyangiaceae bacterium
GGCTCATGGCCGCCGAGGCTGGGCTCTTGGGGGGAAACCTCGCGGACGGCGCCGCGACCGTCCTTCCGGCCCTGACGATCGGCGGCAACATCCTGGATCTCGAGGTGTGTGCGGACAACGTGATTCGCGTGGCCTACGCTCCGCAAGCTTCGTTCTTCACGCGATCGAGCCTGGCGGCAGCGCCCAAACAATGCGTCCCGACGCCCGTCCAGGTATCGAACACCGCCGGTCAAATGGCCATCACGACCGCCAAGCTCCAGGTGCTCGTCGACAAAGCGACGGGAGCGGTGACGTTCATGGATCGGTCGTGCCACGTGATCCTCTCGGAACTGGCCGGTGGCGGCCGGACGCTGACCCCGGCGACGATTCAAGGCCAGCAAACGTACGGCGTGCAACAGCAATGGCAATCGGTGAGCACAGAATCACTTTATGGCCTTGGGCAGCACCAACAGGGGCACTTCGATATCAAAGGCTACGACTTCGACCTCCGCCAGGACAACAGCGAAGTATTCATTCCCTTCCTCGCGTCGAGTCTCGGATACGGGATCTTGTGGGACAACACATCGTACACGCGCTTCGGCGATCTGAGCCAGCCACAGAAGGTGCCCGGAGTGACGTATGTGGCCAATGACCCCAACAACACGGTCGCGGGCGCGAGCACTGGGGCGGTGAATTGGTCGGGGATGGTCACGGCGACGGTGACGGGTGACTACGAATTTTTCACCTACGCCTCCGGCAACTTGCAGCTGAGCATCAACAATCAGACCGTGATTAATCATTGGCGACAAAGTTGGCTACCCAACGTGGAAATCGCCAAGGTCACGCTCCAGGCCGGGCAAAGTTACCCCGTGCAACTGCAATGGACGGCCGACGAGGGCGTGGACATCCTGCAGTTCAGCTGGAAGCCCCCCCCCGCGACGCCGCGAACGACGTCTCTCTGGTCGGAAGTCGGCAATGGAATCGATTACTACTTCGTCTACGGTCCGGCCATGGACGACGTGATTGCAGGTTACCGGCGCCTCACGGGGCAGGCAACCATGTTGCCACGATGGGCTTTCGGGTATTGGCAGTCGCGCGAACACTACATGACGACCACGGACATCACGGGAGTCCTAGAGGCCTACCGCTCGCACAGTGCGCCCATCGACAACATTGTCCAGGACTGGCAGTACTGGGTACCCGCCGGGTGGGGAACGCACCAATTCGATCCCTCCCGCTATCCGGATCCGCAGGGCCTGATCAACTCGATCCACCAGACGTACAACGCCCAGTTCATGATTTCCGTGTGGCCCAAGTTCTATACGACGACTGACAACTACAAGGCGCTCGCGGCGGGCGGCTTCGTCTTTCAGTCCAACGTCACGCAGGGGGATCTGGACTTCGTTGGCTATCCGTTCACGTACTACGATGCCTTCAACCCGGGCGGGCGAGCGCTCTATTGGTCGCAGATCAACACTCGGCTATTCAGCCTCGGCGTGGACGCCTGGTGGTTGGACGCATCGGAGCCGGAAATCGTCGAGGGGGACTCGAACGCCACGGGCAGCGGGCCGTTCTCGAGCGTTGGCTCACAAGTCGCAACCAACACCGCGCACATGAACCCCACCTATCTCGGCACCGGCGCGGCGATGCATAACGCCTATTCGCTGGTCAACAGCCAGGCGATCTACGAGGGCCAGCGCGGCGCAGCGCCCAACCAGAGGGTCTTCATCCTGACGCGCAACGGCTTCGCCGGCCAGCAGCGGAATTCGGCCGTGACCTGGTCGGGGGACATCAGCTCGACCTGGACGGCGATGGCCAAACAAATTCCGGCGGGGCTAGGCTTTGCAGCATCGGGTATGCCGTATTGGACGCTGGACAGCGGTGGGTTCGCCGTTCCCGGACGCTTCGGGGGCAATGACCCGACCGAGACGACACCCACGGCCGCCAATCAGGCGGAGTGGTATGAGCTCAATACGCGCTGGTTCGAGTTCGCGACGTTCCTGCCCATCATGCGGACTCACGGACAGTTTCCGTACCGCGAGATTTATCAATTCGGTGGCTACACGAGTCCTGCCTATGCGGCGATGCTCAAGTTCGATCAGACGCGCTACCAACTCCTGCCGTATATTTACTCGGTCGCGGGCGACGTCGTTCGGAACGCGGGCACGATCATGCGACCGCTGATGATGGACTTTCCGATGGATCCGATTTCGACCGAAATGAGCACCGAATATATGTTCGGGCCCGCGTTCCTAGTAACTCCGATTACCACGTACCAAGCGACGACTGCGTCGGTCTATCTACCCCCGAGCACCGGATGGTACCTGTTCTGGGACGGCACTTTCCAGGCGGGTGGAAAGACCATCACCGCGCCGGCACCTTTCGACGCGATGCCCGTGTACGTCCGCGCGGGATCCATTGTCCCCGTCGGGCCCCCTCTTCAATACGCGAGCCAGATGCCCGCCGACCCCGTCCGACTCTACGTGTATACGGGCGCGGACGGGTCGTTCTCGCTCTACGAGGACGACGGGCTGTCGAACGACTACGAGAAGGGTTCTTTCACAGTGATCCCGATCACCTGGACCGATGCGACCAAGACGCTGACCATCGGTGCCCGTCAGGGCTCTTTTACCGGGATGCTCGCCAATCGAACCTTCCAGGTCGTCCTGATATCGCCCGCCAACGCCGTCGGCTTCTCCCCGACCGTGACGCCCCCTTTCAACGCCACGGTTAGCTATACCGGGGCCGCCGTCACTCCGACGCTCCACTGACCTACGACCCGATCGAGCGCGCCGGAGCGTGACGGAACCGCTCGTTCACAGGAGAGATTACGGGCAGGAGATAGGGGCCGTCGACGGGATCCAAGTCGGGAGCGCCATCCCCGTAGCCGACATGAGCGTTCCCGGGTGCGCGGTGTGGCCCGCGGTCGTGGTCGAGTCGGCCGCGGTCATCCCTGTGGTCTCGTCGAACTTCCAGTAGCCGACCAAACCTGTTTCGTTACCCGCAAGCGTCTTGTGCATCGTGCTCGTGATCTGGGCCGCCGTGCGTGCGGTGTTCCACACTCGGAACTCGTCGATGTTGCCGTTGAAATAGGCGCCACGGGGGTTCCCGCCGATGGTGAGCTGTGTACGGTCCGTAGCCAGCATTCCTCCGGCCATTTTCGTTGCTTCCTCGACGCCGTTGACGAAAGCACGCACCGCGGTGCCGTCCCACGACAGGGCGAAATGAATCCACTGGGCCGTGCCCGGGTTGGCAATGCCGCTGGGCTGATTGTCGTTGTCGAACGTTCCGTTCGTGTACGGGTCGATGGTGCCCATCGTCGCCGTCTGAGTCGTACCGAAGTCGAGGCCGAAGCCGCCGTTGGTCACGGCCTGGTCTCCGTATTCGAACATCGTATTCGCATCCCCCTTCCAGCTTGTCGGGAGCACGTAGGCCCACCACTCGAGGGTGCGAAGGGCGTTGCCGATGGGCAGATCGCTCGCCAAGTCAACCATCACGCGCTGCGCGGCGGGGTCGCTGGCGGCAGCGACATTGAGGCTGAGGGAAATGGCCATCCCTGCGCAGTTGCCGCCGTCGGACCCGCCACCTTCCGCGGTGCCGGCCTCCGCGCCCGTTCCACCTTCCACGGTTCCGCCTTCCGAACCGCCGCCGTCCGCCTTTCCACCGCTGCCGGAGCCGCTGCCACCGGAGCCACCGCTGCCGGAGCTGCTGCCACCGGAGGAGCCACCGGAACCACTGCTGCTCGAGCCGCTGCTGCTGGAGGCGCTGTTGCCGCTGGAGCCACCACTGCTCGAACCGGAGCTGCTCGAGCTATTTGACGTGCCCCCTCCCGAACTTCCGCTGCTGCTTGAGCCATTCCCTCCTGAACTGCTGCTCGAACCACTGCTCGAGGCCGTGTTGCCACCGGTACCCGAACTGCTTCCGCCTGATGAACCGCTGCTGCTGCCGCTGCCGGGCGAGGGACCGGTCGAGGAGTCGCTTCCGCATGACGCGGACCAGGCAAGAGCCGAAGCGGCCAGGGCGGCAAGTGCTGCTGAACTACGTTCCCTCGACATAATATTCACCTTTCGGAAGGAGGCCGCGGGCCGACCCGGCCCTCGGATGGCCAGCGCGAAGCGTGCCCTTCCAAACGAAACACCGTTCTGTAAAGACGCGTGAGAAAAGCTCGGGCGCAGTATGCCGGCTCCGCGCGGCCAATGCCAAGAGGAACCGTTTTCGAGTCGTTTCTGCACGCATCGCGTCAGAACGGGTCCACCCATTCTTTACTCGCCTCACGCGGTCGGATAGAGCAAGCGTCGTCTCGGAAAGAAGGTCGAGGCCCCCAATGCGAGCGAGAGGGAAGCAATGACCACGGCGAAGCGCATCCTCGTGACGGGCGCGACCGGAAAAGTCGGTCGCGCGTTCATCGAGCGTTTTCTTGCCGATCCCAGATTCGGCGCATTCACGGTGCGGGCGCTGTGCCATAACCGGAGGCTCGATCCACGTCCCCGCCTCGAGGTGGCCAGCGGATCGATCCAAGATCGTCACGCCGTGGACGCCGCGACTGCGGGCGTGTCCCACGTGCTTCACCTGGCCACGAGCAAGGAGACTCCCGACAGCGTGATGGACGTGGCCATCAAAGGCATGTTCTGGCTCCTCGAGGCCTGCCGGTTGAGCCCCGCTTTCCAGCAATTCATTCTGATCGGTGGCGACGCCGGGATGGGCCACTTCTTTTATCCGCACCCCATTCCGGTGACCGAGACCCAAAAGCATAGCGCGTATCCTGGCTGCTACGCCCTTTCCAAGGTGCTCGAGGAGGTCATGCTCGAGCAATACTATATCCAGTACGACCTGAATGGTTGCTGTCTGCGAGCACCCTGGATCATGGAGAAGGACGACTTTCGGTACCAGCTCTCCTTTGGCGAAGACGTCTTTGGAGGCCCTCGTTGGCGAGATCTCGTTGGGCCCGAGAAAGCGGACGAATACGTCGCCAAAAAGGCCGTCCCGGTGATGCTCGACGATAGCGGCGACCCCGTGAAGCGAAACTTCGTACACGTCGATGACCTCATCGAGGCGATTTTGCTCTCGATCGATCGACCCAAGGCTCGCAAACAAACCTTCAATGTCTGCATGGACGAGCCGGTCGACTACGGGGAGCTCGGAAGGTATCTCACGCAGTCGCGAGGACTACCCACGGTCCCCGTCCGTACCAGCTTTCATTCGACCTGGCTCGACAACAGCAAGGCCAAATTTCTCCTTGGCTGGCGGCCGCGATACGACCTCAAAATGATGACCGATGCAGCCTGGGAGTACGTGCGCGCGGCCGACGACAAGCGTGTCGTCTGGTATCCGGGGTGACCTCGCGGTAGCCTCGCGCTGCTCGAAACTCGCAGCAAATCCTCGGTCCCCAAAACCGTTCGGTGCTCTAGGCCAATGCAGCTCGTCCAGATCGAGAATGTAATTCCGAAAATTTATCAGGATCAGCTCGAGGCCGAGACGTCGGCGTTGGCCTGGTTCTTCCACAAGGAGACGGCCAGGCCTGGATTGAAGTTCTCCAACAATTATGGAGGATTCTTCCATATGGCGTTCGACATCACATCTCCTGCGCCCGTGATCTCCACGATCAACGGCATGCTCGTTCCCTTGTTGTTCGTAGCCACCGACAAGGCCAGCGTGAAGTTCCACGAACTCATCCGGATCCGGCTGGGCATGTTTCCGCGAACGATGCTCGAGGCGCCCTACCACAATCCGCACGTCGACTTTTACGAGCCGCACATCGTGGGGCTGTACTACGTGAACGATTCCGACGGTGACACGGTCGTCTTCAACGAAACGTTCGAGACGGTAACGATCGAACAATCCGCAGAACGAGCCAACGCTGGATCCTTCACCGAGCTCGCGCGTATCTCACCGAAGAAGGGTAGAATGGTCTTCTTCGATGGAAAGCATTACCACGCGAGCATGCACCCCAGGGAGCACGACCACCGCGTGGTGGTAACGTTCGATTTCAGGTGAGCGCACGCTCCCGAATCCGCGATGCGGACAGCCGGGGGCACACTCAGGTGAAGATGCCGGGCAGTGGCCCCGTGTACTGGGAGGCGGCGCCCAAACTGTTCATCGTGACACCGAAGATCGGGGCGAGGGCGAGCCAGACATCGTTGAAGGGGCGGTTGCCGGTTCCGCCGGTTTGGGTCGGCAGCGAGCCGCTCGTCACTTTGAGGAACGTCCCTCCGTTGAGGCGGGTGTTCTTTCCGCCGAAGATGATGAGGGGCATGTTCTGCTGGTTGTGATCCCAAGCGCGCGCGACCTCGGTGAGGTAGACGATGATCGTATTGTCGATCAGCATGTTGCCGTCGATGTCGGGCGTCGTCGCGAACTCCTGAAGAACCGCCGCCGTCGATGCTGAGTAAAACTCGTTGATCTGGTTCAACCAGGCAGCCGTATTCGGGTCGCCCGATGGATCGCTGTGGCTCGGGGGGTGGTGCGGGGTCGACTGCAAGTTCCCCGCGATCGTCGCTCCTTGGAACGTGCCAGGAAAAACGACCCAGCTGGTGCCCGCGGCCCACATGAACGTGGCGACGCGGACCAGATCGCACGCAAATGCGGTCTTGATGAGACGCAGCTGCGTCTGACCCAGATCCAGATAGGGATGGCTCGTGGCCTGGTTGGGCACGTAATAGTCGGAACCGCCAAGGTCGCTATAGACCGTGGACTGGTTATTGTATTCCTGCTTGCCGGTGCTGGTTGCCGAATAATTCGCAGGCATCGCCGGCTTCGTGCACACAGAGCTGGTGGTCGTCGTCGTGGTCGTGCTGTAGGTTGCCTGAAGGCTGGCTTCGAGCTGCGCGATCGCGTCGGCGTGTGCGGTGAGCCGATCCTTTTCACTGGAGGGAACGAGCGTCTTCAAGCGGGCGAGATCGCTCTGCAAATACGTGACGACGCTGAGCTTCTGCGCCAGAATCTGCGCGTTGGTGTTCGTGGTCGACCCCGTCGGCAGGGCGCCTCCGAAAATGCGGGTGTACACATTGAGTGGCGAAGTTTCGGGGTAGAGCGGTTGGCGGGCGATGTTGGGGTCAGTCTGGCCCTTGATCGGCGCCAAATAGGACAGGACGCGGGGCCCCACTTCGTCGCGATCGGAACGGACATCGGCCGCGAGTTGCAACGACCCGAAAGGCGTGGGCTTGGGGAAATTCGGCCCACCGAGTCCGGGCGCCTGCTGAAGCAGAATCTGGTCGATCGAAGGGCCGCCCGCGCAGTGGTCTTGCTGGCCGACCATCCCGATGGTGGGCACTCCCGTCATCATCGCGCAGAAGCCACCCTCGTGCGTGTTCTGGCCGCCTCCACCATCGTTGCCGCCCCCGGCGGCGATGAGGTTAACCCCGTCGACCATGACCATGTACTTCTGCAGCGGCGTGAAGGGAGCGCTCTCCAGCGGCAGCGTGAAGTTGGTCGTCGTCGCCGTTGCCGTCGGACGCCAGTTGGTGAGCTGGGGGTTCGCCCCGAGCGGATGGTGAATGACCAGGAAGCGGAGCGGCGCAGTGGCCCCCGCTGCACGCGCCTCGATGGACCGCAGCAGCGGCACCATCAACGCGGCCGACCCACCCAAACCGCGAAGGAACGAGCGACGAGCGTACTTGTACGAAATCACTGCGTACCTCCTGCGCGTGCCCGCATGAAGTCGGCGAGGAGCACGTTGCTGAACAGAGACTTGACCGTACCGTCGATTTGGGTCCGGATGGGCCCAATTTCACAAGTGTTGTATTTCTGGATTGCGGAACCGATGGCGTAGCTGGCCATCTGCTGAACCGAGCAGCCGTCGATCACGCCGCTCGCCACGAGGGCTTTCGTGAAGGCCTGGACGCCGGTCACCTTCGCCGGAGCGAGCGGCGAGGTCGGAATGAAGGTGGCTGTCGGATCGATGGGCCGACCCGCTTCGTCCACCGTTCGGTAGTTGCCAATCGGGCCGAAGTTTTGAAGGACGCGCGCGTACGGATCCATCTGCGAATGGCACGCGTTGCACGGCGAGAATGTCATGCGCGCGTCGGACTGCAGAATCTCGCTGTCGCATGTGGACAGGGTCTGGGTGCCGTCCGGCGACTTGCAGGCGATGACGTTCTTCGCCGTGGGTGTCGACAGGTCGACGGGCGAGCCTAGCGAATCTTGGCAGATCACGTTGTCGTGAATTCCTTTGCCGCGCTTCACGATCGAATTGAGCGAAGGATCCGACGCGGACCACAAGTAGCTTGGCTGGGTGAGGATGCCGCTCCGTCCCTGCGAGGCGGGCCAGGTGGCCGCCACGAAGGTCGTGTCGCTCGTCGGCATTGGGCCCGAGTACGTCACACCGGGAAATAGGGTGGCAAGCCGCTGGTTCACGTACACCGTCTGGGACGTCAGCAGATCGTCGATCTTTCCGGTCCCGTTCCACAGGATGCTGTTCACGAAGTCTTGCGTCGAGGTCAGGAGGTCGCTCTCGATTCCGGCCTGATCCTGTTCTGCAGTAGACAGCGCCCCCAAGAGCGACGTGTCTTTGGTCTTCGAGAACATCTGCCCGATGTTGAACCAGCCGAGCATAATGTTGGTCAGGTTCGCCTGGACGGAAGGCAGAGCGAGGAGGCGGTTGATTTGCGTCGTCATCCCCGCCGTCGTGCCCAAGCTGCCGTCCGCGGCTGCTGCCGTCAGCGCTGCGTCTGGCAGCGTACCGAGAAGCGTGAAACCAAGCTGGCTGGCGACTTCGTACGGCGTGAGGGTCGTGCTCGGGTAGTTGCCGCTCGCGTCGGCCGTCAGGGTCGAAGGGCCGAGCTCCGTTCGGTAGATGAACGACGGCGAGATGATGATCGCCTGGATCAAGAGCTCGATTCCCGTCTTGTAGTCTTGCATCGCGCCTTGCGCGTAAACGCTCATCAAGTTCGTCACTTCGCTGGGGTCGAGCGGCCGCCGGTAGGCCTTTGGAGCGAACGTCTGAACGAACGACGTGGCGCAGGCCGTCTGGGCGGCGGCCGTGGTGCCCGTGCAGGGCGCGATCGTCGTCGTGACCGTCGGGTCGATCTGGGTCAGAACGGTCTGCGACAGCGTGTACATGTTGAACTGCATGTCGTTGTCGACCTGCAGCGAGACGTCGCTAAAAAACGCGTATCCTGCCTCGCCACCACGGCTCGTGAGAACCGGTGCGGCAGGCAAGCCCAGCAGAGTCTGCACAGCGTTGCCCCACTGTTCGGCCGATAGCCGCCAGAGACGCCGCGTGAGGGTCGGAAGCGGTATGCAAGCCGCGGCGGTATTTCCGCCCGTGGTCGGTCCGCCGCTCGAGCTGGAACTCGAAACCGTACCGCCACTACCCGATCCGCCGCTCGTTCCGCCGCTCGAGCTGGAACTCGACGCTCCCGTCCCGCCGCTTCCACCGGTTCCGCCGCCGCCTGAGGCGCCGCCCGTTCCGGGATTCGAAGCGTTCCCCGTCGTGTTTCCCCCTCCGGGGTTCGACCCGGTGAGGTTGGTGCTGCAGCCGATTGCACCGAGCCAGGCTGCAGCGGCAAGCAGACCGACGAAACGGGTTTTGGTGGTCCTCATCCCTGCCTCCGATTCCAGGACTGTTCGACGAAACATTGGTGGACCCTCGACCGGCAGGTGACGACGCATTCGCGATTTGTCCCGCGCCCCCGGGCGGCGGCGTCAAAAATCGCCTGAAAGGCGTAGTCGGGAGATTCGTCCTTTGGAAGACGACGGAGCTTAGGCCGAGGCATTCGCATGGTCAAGACACACCACTCTTCCAAGACATTGCCGCGGACGACATGCGTTCACGCTGCACTGGTGCAGTGGCGCATCGCAGTCAAAACGGGTCACCGAGGGGCCGGGCGCAGCGACGCCAACCGCGACGGCGAACCCCCGCGTGACCCGCCGCGTCAGGCACCGGACTCGAATAGCCGTTCGCGGTCTCCAAGAAGGCGACGTTATTCGAATTGCTCGACGATCGAGACGGCGCCACCCGGTTGCCTTCGCGTCAGCGCGAAAGCACGTATGATGTTATCGAGCGTAGCGCCCGGGCCTTCGCTGCTACGCGCGAGGTTCGAGAAGAGGACGACGTCTTCGATACCGTCCCCGTCGAGGTCGCCGGCGGCCAACCAGGTCACGCGACCCCGGTATGCTCCGTGCACGATGAGCTCGTGGTAACCCCCCCGCGCCCCTTCTCGATCGAACTTCAGGGTCGGGTCGGCTGCCCGCCACGAATGCGTCGTTTTGGCGTCCGGCCCGAGCACAGGCGCCACGCCTGCCGGCAAGACGTCGCCAAGATCGTCCAACTCTACGAGGTCGCGCACGTAGCCGACACGCGCCGCACGCGCGGTTCTCAATCTCGACATCACGCGGCAACGGACGAATTTCTCGCGGAAATTATAGTGCTCCCAGCCCCGGCTAAGGACGACGTCGTTCTCCGCGACACCTTCCAGGTCAGCACAGCTCGTAAGCCGGCGAATCGGGTGGTCGGGCAGCACGCCATCCTTCAGCGAGAAGGCGCCGTTGAGCCAGGACGACGTCCACGCCGTCGATAGATCGCCAGGAGAGGTCTCCTCGGTGATTCCGGGCCACAGCTGAACGCGGCTGCTCCCCCCGTCTTGTGCCGCGGTCGTCGTTGCGGGCGGCGCTCCTTTGCAGGCGAGCGGACCGGACAGCGCCAGAGCCAGGGTCGTCACAGTCCTATTTGGCGTCATGGCCCCTCCCGCCTTCGAGCGTCGCGAAGAAAGCTCGCAGCTGTTCGAAGATTCTGGGGCCGTTGAAGCCCCACAGCCGCGCCATTTCACCGGCCACATCGGAAAGGGATCGTGTGCCGTCGACCAGGGAGATGACGCTTCCCGCAAAGACGGATTTTTGTCTCACGGCAACGAACGTGTCGGACAGAGGGATGGGCAGGTTGGCGTCTGCAATCCAGGGCGGAAGGGGGTCTGGCGAAACGAAAGCATTCGCCTCTCTTGTCTTTCGCGCCGCGAAGGAAAAAACCGTTTCGATCCGGCGGGAACCACTGACCGGGGAGTCGAAATAGGGGATGTCGTCGCGCCCGCGATCGCTCAGTTCGAACCCGCCTGCCGAGACGAGATCCCACACTTCTTCGATCGAATAGTTGGATGTGAGGTTCTGTTTGAATCGCAATGGGCCGAGGTTCATCCACATGCCGCCCGGCCGAAGAGCGCGGTTGATGGCCGCGGCGGTCTCCTGGAAGTCCCGCCCCGTGGCGTCGACGAACCATGCCGTCAGGACGGTATCGAGCGACCCCGGCGCGAAGGGCGGATGTAGCGCATCGGCAAACGCGAACGAAAAGTGTTCTCGCACGTCGACGGGGCCGTTGAGCTGTCTTGAGATGACGACGTCGTCCTGGCTGTGTGGGGCTACCGGAAACTCGGGCAACACGACGGTTTCGCCGTGGATCAATTTTTCCGCGACCAGGAGCGGCAGCGGGTTTACGTCCAGCGCCCAGGTTTCCGTGGGCCGAAGGGACTGATGGACGTCCACAGCGAGTCGGCCGGCGCCCGCTCCATAGACCGCCAAGCGCCCCAATGGCTCGCGTGCCATTTTTTCCACCAGCTGCCGGGTGCGCTCCGATTCCTCGCTACCCCACAGCCAATCGCGAAAAATATTCTCCGAAAACTCCAGCACCGGACTGCTTCCCGACTCGGGACGGGTGGGCAATAACTGCGGCTCGCCCCGTTTCAAGTCGGCGAAAAGGAGCTCGACCCGCATGCGCTGGTCTTCGCAGCCGGCGATGACCCGGTCGATTCGCGCCCGAGTCCTGGGGGTGAGGCCGGCGCTGTCCCCTTCGACGCGCCAACGGCGGAGCGTCGCTTCCGCATCGGCGCCGAATTCGGCAAGCCGACCGAGCCAAACGGAGCGCCAGAGGGCCGGATCACGCATCAAGCAAGGAATGGTGCCAATGAAGGGATACGCTGTTTCGCAGCGTCCGCAGCGGAGCGAATTGCCAACGAGCTCTAGCGTTACGTCCGTGCAGCGCGGACAGCATAGAGCTGGCGCCATGGGAGGGGTAAACGGCATCGGCGGGTGAGGATACGCCCACCCGCCCGAGATTGCCGCATGGCTCCGTGGACCGCGTCGGGGTGACCTGACGCGCCGCGGCAGCTCTTAACAACAAATACTTTGCCCTGAGCGGCCATCCCTCCGAGATCCGGAGCGAAGCGCAGCTATGGTCATCGAGTCGAGTCGTGAGACCTGTTTTGACTTGACCTCGGCTCTTGGATAGGGTCCACGTAGGCGGCTTCAATACTTCCATGTAGGGTCCCCAACGTATCCGGCGCATCGTCGGTTGGCTTCAGCCCTAGACCAGCGATTGACCAGGTAGTCGCGTTCGAATCAACAGAACAACGGCATTGTCTTTATGGAGTGGAGGATTTCATGAAACGCACGCTACGAACGACGGTCATCGCGCTTCCCATCGCGGGAATGGTTGGCATCGCCCTCAACTGTTCGAGCAACGGTACGACTGGAACCTATGTGGCACCCGGGTCCGGGAGCAGCTCTGGCGCGGGTGAAGGCAACGGTGGCGCCGGGAACAGCAGCAGCTCCGGCGCTCCGGCGTCGGGCGGCTCGAGCAGCGGAAGCGGAGGTTCGAGCAGCGGCACGGACGTCGGGGCATCTAGCAACGGATCGAGCAGCAGCGGCGGTTCCGGCAATGGGCCGAGTAGCTCGGGCAACGCCAGTAGCTCTGGCGGCGCAACCTCCAGCAGCGGCAGCAGTAGCTCGGGCGGGAGCAGCGGATCGGGCGGCGCCGGCTCGAACGGAGGCTCGGATGCCGGCACCGGTTCGAGCAGCAGCAGCAGCAGCAGCAGTAGTAGCAGCTCGGGTGGGAGCAGCAGCGGATCGGGCAGCGGTAGCTCGAGCAGCGGGGGAGCAGGCCCGGTCTCCGTGGCGACCATTTTCGGCAACAAGAACAGCTACGGCGAGTCCGTTCAAAACTCCTTCATTGTCTTTCCGTGCTACTCGCAGAACCAGCA
>CAZVPE010000173.1:0-12792 GCA_964628155.1 uncultured Polyangiaceae bacterium
GCCGCTGGCCGCCGAGACGAAGACTCGCTCGCCGTCTTTCAGCTCCGCGACCTTTAGAAGGCCTGCGTACGCGGTCAACCCGGTCATCCCAAGCGCGCCCAAATACGATTGGACCGGACCGAGGTCGGCGTCGATCTTCTGTACTTCGTTTCCACCGGCGACGAACCACTCACGCCACCCGTAGTTGCTCTGAACGAAGTCGCCCGGTTTGAGGCCGGCGACGTTCGAGGCGACGATCTCCCCAACGGCCCCGCCCGTGAGGGTCTCGCCGATTTGGAAGGGAGGGACGTACGACTTCTGATCGATCATGCGCCCCCGCATATAAGGATCCACCGACATATAACTGTTGCGAACCAGCACTTGTCCATCGCGCGGCACGGGCAGCGCCGTTTCGATCAGCTCGAAGTCTTCCGCAGAGGGCATTCCCTGCGGCCGGCGCTTCAGTCGGATTTCGCGATTCTTGTTATCCTGCACGGGGTGTCCTTTGCGCAGGCGACATGGCTCAACGTCACTTCGCCGCGGTTATTTAGCCCAGATAAACTTCGAGTCCCAGACTGAAACGGTACTGGGGATAAGAGAGGGGGACCCCTTTGATCTGCGGTATCGGCAGGGCGATGTTGAGCGGATTGATCACCAAGAAGAAGGTTCGCGAGAGCTTCCACTCCACTCCGAGAAAGCTCACCCCGGCGTACGGTCCGAGGCTCCCGGAGGGCGCCCCATAGAGATTGGTGAGCAAGTAGGAAGCCCCCAGGCTGACGGTGGTCCTCAGGTTGAAGTTCTCGTAAGCCAGAGGAAACCGAAGCATCGCCGAGCCGAATACGTCGATGGCGCCCGCGTGGGCGGTGGTACCGTTCAAGGCAAGCCAGGGGTTCCATTCTCCGTCCAAACCGAATGACCAGTGCTTGCTCAGATGGAGGCGCACACCGAGCGCGCCAGCGAGCGCCGGGTTGTCGATGGCCCCCGACCCCGTGAGAGACGCGCCCCAGGCGGTGGCGTTCGGGTCGTAGGGGCCGGGCTCCTTCACGGGGATGAGAGTAGGCGCGGGCGGCGCATGCGTGTCCGCCACGGTGGGGGTCGTGACGGTCGTCGTGGTCATTCCGTGGGCTTGAGTGGTCGTCTCGACCGTGGGAGGGGCGCCCGGAGTCCCTGCGGGGATTGTCGTCGTGGTGGCCGTCACAGGCGCGGCAGGGTCCGTTGCGGGCCCCGGAGCCCCCGGGGGACTCGTCGTCGATTGCGCCAGCGCGGTCCCGGGCGCGAAAAGGAGCCCGCTCGTGGCCACGAGGCTGGCGGCCGCTATGCTGAGTTTCCGGCGCCGACTTCGCCTTGCCAGCGCGAATGCCGCAGCGAGGCAGCCGGAAAGCGTCGCCCCGGACCCGCCTGGGCTCTTGCCAACGTGACATCCGCAGCCCGTATCCGCATAGCGACGTTCGGGCGCGTCACACCACCCGTTGGCCCAAGTGCAGCCAGGCGAGTAGCTCAAATAGCTGTCGAGTACGGCGTCCACCGCGGCCATTTTCTGATCGGGCGTCTTCTGCGGGTCGAGCGTCGCGCGGAGGACGCCACTGGCGGCCTCAATCGCGAGCGTGCGCCTCGTCGTCCTCAGTGCGTCGGGATCGTCGCATCGGTCGAGCTCGGACGCGTGCGCGGGGCCGTCGCGCGACTCGACCAGCGTTCCACCAACTTTGTCGATCCAATTGAGGACGACCGTGATTTGCGTTTCGTCGGCAGTGCGGAAGGTGTGCGTGAAGCTGTCTTCGATGGCGTGAATCGCCTGCCCCATCTTTACGTAATACGTCGGGAGGGGCGCATCGACGTGCCCCCGAAGAGACAAGTGCACGCCCAACGAAGTCCGTACGGACGGATCGGGATTGCCTGCGGCGTCGAGACCGCTCAGCGCTTCCAAGATCGTGCCGCGTATGAAGGCACGACAAGCGGCGACGGCCGATGCCGAGCCGGTCGGCTCGTCCTGGTCTTGGGCCCGGAGGCAATGCTCCTGCTGAGCGTCGGGGTTTCCGTGTACCGCGGCGAGCTGGGTCACGTCCTCCGAGCTGCGACCTTTGAGATCGTTGTCGCGGACCGCGATGAGCAACGTGGCGCCTCCGAGGTCCAACATGTCTCCGGCGGGTATGAACTGCAGGTCGGCGATGAGCGCCTGCTCGTCCGCCGTCGCGGCAAGGGGGCCGGCGGTTGCGAGCTCGCTTCGGACCGTCCGAAGCGCCGCCGTCGTGATCTCTTCGTGGCAGCCCCTCGAGAAGATGTTCTTCACCGTGTAAGCGCGGGCGGCCTCGGGCACGGCGCAGAGGAGAAGGCAGCAGACCACGGCCCCGACAACCAACGCACGACTGCGACCTCGCATCGCCGCAAGCTGATGCACGGATCGTGCTCAGCGAGAGCGGCCGCGCGAGCTCCAAGCCGGCGTCCGAACGTTTCCTTTTCTGAGAATGCCCGTGCCGATCGTTCGCTTTCTAAGAACCGCCATGGAATCGCACGCGATCTCGTGGCGATCGGCGGTGCGCAGCTTTTCCCGCGTCCCCGACGGGGTTCAATCGATATTTGCAGTGGCGCGGGCCATGCAGCGCCGGATGCCGGCGCGGTTCGCGACCGACTCGGTCGAGGATTTCGGGCGAAAGAAATGAGCCAAATCGCATTCACGCCGCTCCCGCCTCTGACGCCGCACGGATCCGAAGCGACCGTCCGACCGCCGTCGGCGTCTTCGGCCCGGCGATATCGAAAGCCGACCGTTGCCGTGCTCGCTCTCGCACTCCTCGTGGGAGCGATTGCAGCGACCGCGGTGTGGTACCGCCGGGCTCATCCCGCGGCTTCGGCATTCCGCACCGTGCCGGTGGGGCTGGCTGACATCACCCAGAGCGTAACCGCCACAGGTACCGTGCAGCCTGTCATCACGTCGCCCGTGGGTGCCCAGGTGTCCGGGATCGTCTGGAAACTTCACGCCGACTTCAACTCCAAGGTGAAGGCCGGAGAGATAATGGTCGAGCTCGATCCGGCGCTGTTCCAGAACGCGGTGGCGCTCGCGACCGCACAGCTCGCGGAGGCTGAGGCTGGCCTCACGAGCGCGCAAGCGACGGCGCTCGGCGCCAGAGTCGCGCGCGACCGCGAGCGGACTCTCGAGCGCCAGTCTCTGGCAAGCACCGCCGACCTCGACGCCGCCGAGGCGATCTTCGGTCAGAGCGCCGGGCTTTCGCGCGGGAGCCTGGCGCAGATCGCGCTCGCGCGAGCACAGCTCGACCACGCCAAGCTGGATCTGGAACATTCGATCGTCCGCGCACCCGTGACGGGGACCGTCATCTCGCGGAATATCGATATCGGGCAAGCCGTGGCGTCGACCCTTACGGCTCCGACGCTGTTCACGATCGCCCAGGACATGACCAAAATGCAGGTCCACGCCGCTGTCGACGAGGCCGACATCGGCGGCGTGCGCGCAGACCAAGAGGCGGCGTTCACGGTCGACGCGTTCGGCGATCAGAGCTTTCGCGCGGTGGTGTGGCAGGTTCGGAACGCACCCGCGACGCTGTCCAACGTGGTGACGTATGACGTCGTCCTCAATGTCGACAATCCCGAGGAGAAGCTCCGCCCGGGGATGACGGCCAACGTGACGATCTTGATCGTGCACAGGACCAGGGTTCTAGCGGTTCCGAACGAGGCGCTGCGCTTCCGCCCCGCGATGGTGGCGGCGAACGGCGGGTCGTCGGGCAGACCGCAGGGTGCGGCGGTCTATGTTCCGCAGGGGAGCCTCGCGAAGCGCGTTCCCATCAAGATCGGCGTGACCGATGGCAACATGACCGAGGTGGAGGGCCTGGCGCTGGGCCGTGACGTGATTGTCGACGTCGCAAGGAGCGCGAACAAAGGAGGAGCCTCCGGTGGAGCTTCTGCCCATGGGCCCTGAACCGATCATCCGGCTCGTGGACATCACGAAGACGTACCGAACGGGCGAGATCGAGGTTCACGCGCTCGTGGGCGTGTCGTTGACGGTCGACAGGGGCGAGATGCTTGCCATCATGGGGCCGTCCGGCTCGGGGAAATCGACACTGATGAACGTGCTCGGGTGCCTGGACCGACCCACGAGCGGCAGTTATCTCCTCGAGGGGCGCGAGGTCGCCAAACTTCAGAAGCGGGAGCTCTCGGCGCTTCGACTATCGGCGTTCGGCTTCGTGTTCCAAGGGTTTCAGCTCATTGCGCGCACGAGCGCGCTCGACAACGTCGCCCTTCCGCTGGTCTACGCCGAAGTGCGTCCGGTGGAGCGCGTGCGACGAGCCAAGGAGGCGCTGGCTCGTGTCGGGCTCGCAGGCCGCGAGAACCACACCCCCGCGCAGCTCTCCGGTGGGGAGCAGCAGCGCGTCGCCATCGCGCGAGCACTCGTGAACGGGCCTCGACTGATCTTCGCCGACGAGCCGACGGGCGCGCTCGACACGCGCACATCGGTCGAAGTGATGGTCGTGCTCCAGTCGCTCCACCGGTCTGGAATCACGGTCGTCATCGTCACCCACGAGCCGGACATCGCGGCGTACACCGACCGGCGCATCCTCGTCCGCGACGGGCGCATCATCTCGGATGACAAGCAATCTCCTCGTGACGCGGCGGCCGATCTCGCGGCCATGCCCGACAGGGCGGCAGCGTGAGCGCGATCGGGTCCATTCTTCCGCTCGCGTTCGCCGCGCTCGGGCGCAATCGGATGCGGTCTCTCCTCACGTCTCTCGGCGTCATCATCGGCGTCGGAGCGCTCATCGTGACGGTCGCTTCCGGCGAGGGCTCCAAAGCAGTCCTCGAAGCGCAGCTCGCGACGCTCGGAACCAACCTGCTCATCGTCCTTCCGGGATCGAGCACTCTGGGCGGGGCGCGCGGCGGCCCCGGCACCGGAAAGCCGCTGACGCATTCGGACCTGCTGGCGATCGTCAAGGAATCGAGCGCGACCCGCTACGCCGCGCCCATCGATCGGACGGTGGTCCAAGTCGTGCTCGACAACCAGAACTGGCTGACGACCGTGTACGGCTCCACGCCCGACTTCTTCGCCATCCGCGAGTGGACGATCGGGAGGGGGCGGCTCTTCAACAGCAGCGAGTCCGACGCGGGAGCCAAGGTCTGCGTCGTCGGGCAGACGGTGGCGACGCAGCTCTTCGGTGAGGGGGATCCCGTGGGCAGGGTCGTCCGGGTGCGCGGGATGCCTTGTGAGGTCGTCGGGCTGCTGGCCAGCAAAGGGCAGTCTTCGCAGGGTCAAGACCAGGACGACCTCGTCGTGATGCCCTGGGTGACGTTCAAGTCCCGAATGATGAGCCAGGATCGCATTCACGTCGGAAGCATCTTGGTCTCCGCCGTCTCGCCCGACGAGGTATCGCATGCGCAGGCGCAGGTCAGCGGCATTCTTCGGCAACAACATCGTGAGCCTGACGGCGAACTGGACGACTTCACTGTCCGCAACCTTGCCGATCTCGCCGCGACCCAGGAGCACGCGGCCGACGCCCAGACCGGCATGCTCCGCAACGTGGCTGCGGTGTCGCTCTTGGTCGGCGGAATCGGGATCATGAACATCATGCTCGTGTCGGTCACGGAGCGGACACGCGAGATCGGGATCCGTCTGGCCATCGGCGCCAGCGAGAACAAGGTGCTACTCCAGTTCCTGGTCGAGGCCGTGGTCCTCTCGGCGGCCGGGGGTCTCATCGGGATCGCGCTGGGGATAGGGGGCTCGTTGGCGCTCGCTTCCGCGATGGGATGGCCTTTCGTCCTCACGCCGTTCTGGATCGTCGTCGCCTTTGGAATCTCGATGGCCATAGGTGTCGTTTTTGGGTTCTACCCGGCGCGCAAGGCCGCCCGCATGGACCCGATCGACGCCCTGCGTTTCGAGTGACCGTGCACGGCGCGCTTTCTCCGCTCGACGGCGCGGTGCTGCGGCAAGGTCGAGCCGGTATGTCGCGCCCTATTCCGGACTTCTGCGGAGCGCTTGGCGCACCTTTCGCCTCATCGAAGTGGGAGTGAACGGCTTCTGAAGGAACGCAACACCGGAGTCGACGCCTCCATGTTGGAGGACCGCATCGTTTGCATAGCCGGACATGTAAAGTACCTTCATGTTCGGTCGAACGACTGCGAGGCGTTCGGCGAGCTGCCTTCCGCCCATTCGGGGAAGAACGAGGTCGGTCAACAAGAGGTCGATGTTGCCGCCGTGTTGCTCGCAGATGAGAAGTGCTTCCCCACCGTTTGAAGCGTCGAGGACGACGTAGCCCTGCCTTCGGAGGATGTTCCGCGCAATGACCCGCACCTGCTCTTCGTCCTCGACGAGGAGGACCGTACCGGTCTCGACGTCCCGCCCTTCCATCGGTGGAAGGGAGGACTGAGTCGATAAGGCCGCGAGGACTCTCGGCAAGTAGATCCTGAAGGTGCTGCCTTTCCCCGGCTCGCTGTAGACGAAAACGTGTCCGCCGCTCTGCTTGACGATCCCGAATACGGTGCTGAGACCCAAGCCCGTCCCCTTTCTAGCCTCCTTCGTCGTGAAAAACGGTTCGAAGATCCGCGCCGAGGTCTCCGCGTTCATCCCGACGCCGGTATCGGTCATGGCGAGCAGCACGTACGACCCGACTTGGACCTCGTGGTGAGCGCCCGCGTATTTCTCGTCGAGCTCGACGTTCGATGTCTCGATGGTCAACTTGCCGCCTCGAGGCATCGCGTCGCGCGCGTTGACGGCGAGGTTCATGATGATCTGCTCGATCTGGCCGGGGTCCGCCTTGACGTTCCAGAGCCCCTCGGCCGGGAGCGTCGTGACGACGACGTCGGCGCCGAGCAGGCGACCAAGCATCTTCTCCATCCCCGCGACGGTCTCGTTCAGGTTCAGCACTTTTGTTTCCAGGACTTGTTGACGGCTGAACGCGAGAAGCTGCCTCGTGAGATCCGTCGCCCGGACCGCCGCCTTGCGAATCTCATCGATGTCGGGACGACTGGGATCGTCGGGCCGGAGATCGCCCCCGATGAGTTCCGCGTAGCTGAGGATCACGGACAGGAGATTGTTGAAATCGTGTGCGACGCCGCCCGCGAGTCGCCCGACCGCCTCCATCTTCTGCGCCTGAAGAAACTGAGACTCCAACTGCCGACGCGCGGTGACGTCCGTCTGCACGCCGACGAAGTGCGTCAGTCGACCGCCGTCGTCCTTTATCGGTGAGATGGCGACGCTGTTCCAGAAGGACGTGCCGTTCTTCCGAAAATTGAGCAATTCTACGGTGCAAGACAGTCCTTCTCGAATTGCGCGCTGCAGCGTCGTTCGCGGCTCCGGCGCAGTGCCCGCGCCCGCCAGGAAGCGGCAGTTGCGGCCCATGACCTCTTCACACGCGTAGCCCGTCAACTGAGCGAAGCCAGGGCTCGCGTAGACGATCGGGTCGTCGGGCTTCGTAGAGTCCGTGACGATGATTCCTTGGGAAACCGCCGCTATTGCTCGGTCGCGCAGCTTCAGCGTGTCCTCGACCGTTTTGCGCGCCGTGATGTCCCGGACGTTGCACTGGATGACCCGCTGGTCCTCGACGAGGTAGATGTTGCTGACGAACTCGACGGCGACTTCGCACCCATCGCGCGTCTTCAGCGGGAGATCGTCGTAGCGAACGTAGTCGTTGGCCTGGAGTTCCGCGAACGACGTCTTGGAGGCGGCGGCGTCCACGAAGGGTCCGAGCTCCCAAATGTGCTTTCCCAGGAATTCGTCGCGCCGGTAGCCCGTCAATTTCGTCATGAACGGGTTGGAATCGACCACACGCCCTGTTCCTGCATCGAGGATCAGAATGCCGTCCTGCGCGGCTTCAAACAGGCGGCGGTATTTTCTTTCGGAAGCTCTCAGCGCGAGGTCGCCTTTCTCACGGTCCGTGACTCCGAAGGCGTACGAAGTGAACTCCTGCGTCCCGCCAACCGAGTCGGTGTGAATCCTCGTCGTGACGGACAGCGACACGTAGCCGTTGTTCTTGGCGCGAAAGCGCTTCTCGATCGCTATGCTCTCGCGGTCACCGGCTAGCAAGGAGCGAAAGCCTTCGCGCATCGCCGCGAGATCGTCGGGGTGCGTGAGCGCGAAAAGGGACGTGGCTCCGAGCTCCTCCGCGGAGTACCCGAGCAGTGCGGCGAACGTCGCATTGAACCGCCGCCACGATCCGTCCGGGCCAGTGACGGCGATCGCGATCGGCGCATCGTCAAACAGCGCGTGGATCCGTCGCTCGGCCTGCAGATAGTCGCTCGACTCGTGCATGCTCCCCCCAGACTGCCACACCCTACTGCTTCTCTACGTCCTCCGAAAGCTCCTCGATAACGGCTCCGGGATCGACCGCATTCGACATTGCGTCGGCCAGGGGATCCTTTCGGTCGAGCACATTCGGCAGATCGCGTCGAAGCTCCTCGATGAGAGCGATTAGCTTGGCGACCTTCTGCTCGGCGAGGAGGTTCACTTGCAGGTCCAGGTGGGACCGTTGCTCGGCGTCCCTCGCCTGCCGGTTCTGCGTCGTGAGCACCATCGTCGTCATGAGGAGGGCGGCGAGGCCGACCACTCCCTGCATGCGATTGAAGGGGGGTGGATCCAAGACGGGCCATGAGAGGGCCGGCGCGGCGAGGTTGAGCGCGACCCAAGCCAAGGCACCCGCGAGCATGAAATAGATGCTGAGGGCCCGCCCGAGGGCGAGGTTGAGCCGTTCGACGAACCGTTGGTGTCGATCCATCCCTTCGTGTTGCCTTGCTCGGAACGCCTTCACCGCCAGCGTGGCGAGCTGATTCTCCGTAGACGGCACGCCAATCGACTTGCCCGCGTGCAAGTCGTCGGGTGTGATCGGCAACCGCTCCCCTCCGCCTCGGTCAGGTGGGATCACTCCGCCTCCACCGCCGACGGTCTGCACCTCTCGTGCCCGGCGCGCCTGGCCGCGAATGCTCGCAAAACGCGCTTTGCAAAGCACCGATGCTTGCCATTCTCGCTTTGCTTTTGCGAAATGAAGGCGCGAGAGAGAGCTCTAGCGTAGGGGTTCGCTTCTCGGCGGCGCCGCCACCGGCGGAAAACGCGGTGTTCGCGTTCGATCGACCCTCTCGAACGGCGCTCCCAGTCGGCGGCGCGGCCCCAGAAACTGCGCGGAAACGGGAGACGTTCGCAGCAGCCTCTCGCCGACCGAGAAAGGTCGTTGGCGCGGCAATTGAATAGGACAAACGGCATGCGAATCGAAATGTCATCATGGAAAGGGTCTCTGGGGGTCCCGCGACGCACCGCGCTCATCGTCGAGGACGACCCACAGCTGCAGCGAGCGATGAGCAGGGAACTCGCCGGCATGGACTTTCAGGTCCTATCGGCGAGCCACTACGACGGCGCGCTCCGTCACCTCGCTGGAATCGAGCCTCACGTCGTCTGCATCGACGTCGGACTCCCCAACAAATCCGGTTATGAGCTCTGCGAGCACATTCGCGGCCCTCTCGGGTTGGCCAAGCTGCCCATTCTCATGACGAGCGAATACGGAAGTTGCGCGGACAAGGCGCACGCAGAGGAGGCCGGAGGAAACGCGTTCTTGTGCAAGCCATTTTCGATGCGGCGCTTCAAGCAGTGCGTCGCGTCGCTGTCCCGCGGAAATGGCGGGCGGGTGCCGGTGCACCAGCCGCTGCGGCTCGGCCAGGCCGGCCGTATGGTTCAACTCCTGGCCCTCAGCCCGTAGAGGGCGCCGATTGGTGCCGGCTCACGCTATCGCCGTCTTCTGCTCGCAGCTCGCCAAAGACGCAAGCCGATACGACCGTCAGGCCGCCCAGCAAGAGGAACGCGAGGTGGATGCCGTGGATCATCTCGGCCGGATTGGAGCGGAATCGGTCCGGTATGAAGAGCGCGGTGGTCAGCGAGGCAGCGGCCACCCCGAAGCTCATCGACATTTGCTGCATCGTGCTGGCAATGGTGCTCGCCATGCTTTCGTCCGCCTGTTGGACATCGGCATATACCAGCGTGTTCATGCATGTGAACTGCAAAGACGAGAGGAACCCAAAGGACAATGCCTGCAGCCCGATGACAACGACGGACGTGAGCGATCCGATCGTGGCGAATAGCGCGATGAGCAGGCCCAGCGAGATTGTGTTCGCAAGGAGCACGCGACGGTAGCCGAACCTCGTCAGGATGCGCGGCACGCTCGCCTTCAGACTGATGGCGGCGATCGACTGAGGCAAGATGAGAAGACCGGATTGGATTGCCGAGTATCCGAGGCCTACCTGGTAGAGAAGCGGAAGGAGAAACGGCATTCCACCCACCCCGATGCGGGTGAAGAAGCTGCCCGTGACCGCGATGCGAAGCGTCCGGATGCGAAAGAGTCCGAGCCGCAGCAAGGGGCGCGCCGATTGAGTCGCGTGCCACCCGTAGGCGAGAAGCAGCGCGATCGCGAGGGCGGAGAGGACGACGATCTGTTCTCCGCGCAGGGTGTGCTCGCCGAAGACCTCCAGGACGTACGACAGCAGCGCGACGCCGGACCCGAAGAGGACCAGCCCCGTCCAGTCGAGTGGGTCGGTCTTCGCGGCGCGATAGTCGGGTAGATGGCGGAAGACGAGGAAGAGCCCGACCGCCCCGATCGGGAGGTTCACGAAGAAGATCACCCGCCAGTGGAACAGCCCGACGATGAGTCCTCCCGCCAAGGGACCAATCATCGGACCTACGAGGCCGGGAATGGCGACGAAGCTCATTGCCCGAACCAGCTCCGACCGGGCGAAGGCGTGAACCATGGTCAGCCGGCCAACGGGAACCATCATCGCTCCGCCGCAGCCCTGGAGAATGCGACAGGCAACGAGGACGTGAATGTTGCTGGAGATCCCGCACAGAAGCGAGCCCAACGTGAAAAGGCCTATCGCAGAAGAAAAGACTTTGCGAGTTCCGAATCGATCGGCGACCCACCCGCTCACGGGGATGAAGACCGCGAGGCTCAGCGTGTAGCTCGTGAGCACGGACTTCATGCTGAGCGGCACGACGTGCAGCGCGGCCGCCATCGCCGGGAGCGCCGTGTTCAAGATCGTGGTGTCGAGCGATTCCATGAAGAACGCCACCGCGACCAGCCACGGGAGCATGCGCTTTGCGGACTCGCTCAACGACTTCTCCGGCATCCGGCGAGAGTAGCCGTTCACCATCGCTGGCGAGATGCCAACGCACCCTGGCAGAATGCGGATCCTCCTCGAACGAGCGCCTCGAGCCGCGACCTCGCTTGCCCCCACCTTCGGTGACCAGATAACACCCGGCGCAAGCTCCCCTCGGTGGTATCCTGGCGCCGCGTTCTGCCGAACGAGGTACAAATGTCTTTCCTGGGTCGGGTGCTGGAGCCGCCGTCATACGGCTTCGTTCGACATGACGAGTTTTATGTTCCGAGTCGCTCGGAGCTCTGGCGCGAGTTCTTCCGGCGCATCAACGTCGTGCGTTCCAGAAAGCAGTGGTTGCCGCTCTGGAGCTGGGTGTCCAGTCTCGCCCTATTCCCATTCCTGGTCGCCTTCGTCGGGTGGCACTTCCACCCCGGATTGCTGGCGATTGGACTTTTTTACAGCATGGTCGTGCTCGGAACCCACGGCACCATCTATCTTCATCGCTATTGCACCCATCGCGCGTTCGCCTTTACGACGCCTCTCTGGTGCTTCGTGTGCCGCAACTTGGTCATCAAGATCGCGAGTGAAGAGCTCTACGTCGTCTCCCATCACGTGCACCACAGTTTCGCAGAAAAGCCGGGCGACCCGTACAACGCGCACGGCGGCTTTCTCTACTGCTTCTTGGCCGACGTGAACCACCAGCCGATCGCAAAGGACATGACCGCGGCGGAGTACCGCCGTGCCGGCCGTTTGATGACGCACATCGGACTGCGGATCAACCCGTACGACAAGTACCTGAAGTTGGGCTCGATGAGCGATCCGGCAAGGACGGTCGGCCAATATGTTTTTAACTGGGGTTTTTGGTATGGAGTCTGTTTCCTCATTGGAGGCCATGCCCTCGGTACCGCCATATTCGGGTGCGCCTTCCTTTGGGCTTTCGGCATCCGCACGTTCAATTTCGACTCGCACGGCCGAGGCCAAGACCTACAGCGCGAGGGGAGCGACTTTCAGAAGGAGGATCTCTCCCTGAATCAGTGGTGGCCCGGTTACGTCGCCGGCGAGTGGCACAACAATCACCATCTCTATCCTACGAGCGCGCGATCGGGATTCTTGCCGCACCAGGTCGACCTCGCGTGGTATGCGATTCGGCTCTGCCGATGGCTGGGCGTCGTCACGCGCTGCCGCGACAGCAAGACTGCGTTCCTGCGCGAACATTACGAGCCCTACCTGCTGCGCCAGGCCGGGGCCGATGCGCTATTGGATCGACAATAGGACGATACGGACTCGCGTTTCTCTTTTTGCCTTCGCCGATCGACAACCCGGAGGACTTGGCGGGCCAGGCCCATCCAAGGCCGTAAACCTCACCCCCCGGCCCTACCCCCCGGCCCCCTCTCCGCTTGCGGTCCGCTTGCGGAGAGGGAGCAGCGCCGGTATCGCGAGACCCGCAGACACGCCTCTCCGCTTGCGGAGAGGGGCCGGGGGGGGCCGGGGGTGAGGTTCTCAGACTTCGGCCTTCGCTGGGCCAACCGGCATTGGGACGTGGGCACGGGTCGTGCTCTCGGAAGGACTCTCGCCAGAGTCTTCCCCCGTCGAGAGGCCCGCCCATGTCCGAACCGGTGTCGTACTTCTGGATCGTCGTCCTGTCGCTGTTCGCGCTCGTTGCGATCAGCATCGCGACGTCCACCATCAAGATTGCCAAGGAGTACGAGAGAGGCGTCGTCTTTCGGCTCGGCCGCCTGATGAGCC
>CAZVPE010000174.1:0-12786 GCA_964628155.1 uncultured Polyangiaceae bacterium
CGTCCCAAATTGCGCAGACCACGCTACGGGCCGTGCTTGGACAATCGAGCCTCGATGAACTCCTTGGAAGCCGCGACAAGATCAACGGACGGTTGCAGTCGATCATCGACGGCCAGACGGAGCCCTGGGGCATCAAAGTGGTCGCGGTAGAGCTCAAGGACGCGCAGCTCGCCGAATCCATGGTGCGCGCGCTCGCGAGACAGGCCGAAGCAGAGCGCGAGAAGCGAGCAAAGATCATCGCCACCGAAGGCGAATTCCAGGCCGCGCAAGTGCTCGCGAACGCAGCCGAGATCATCTCGACGCAGCCGGCCGCGCTTGCGCTGCGCTACATGCAGACGCTGCTCGACATGGGATCCAACCAGAACTCGACGATCGTCTTTCCCATTCCCATCGAGCTCATCAGGCCACTTCTTGCAGCCCCGGTACCCATCAAAAAAGTCGGGACGACCAACGGCGGCGAGCCGCTGAAAGTCCCTGGGCCGAACGCCGCCGCGTGACGCTCTCCGCGGAGCACCCGGCCCGCCCCAGTGTGCGGGCATGAACGGTGCAGCAGGGGAGTGCACCCGCTCTGGGCACGGAGGCATCTCATGCGTGGCTTTCGAATCGGACGAATCTTCGGAATCGACCTCCGGGTCGACTGGAGTTGGACTTTCATCTTCGTTCTCCTGACCTGGAATCTCGTCACCGTCTTCTCTCGCTGGCACCCCGATTGGAGCGCGATCGGCGCCTTTTCGGTCGCCGCCGCGACGACGCTCGCCTTCTTCGGGTGCGTGCTCTTGCACGAGCTCGCGCACTCCGTCGTCGCCGTGCGTTTCGGGATGCGCGTCCGTAGCATCACGCTGTTTCTCTTCGGGGGTGTGTCGGATATCGAGAAGGAGCCCCCGTCCGCGAAAGCCGAGTTTCTCATGGCCATCGTGGGGCCGATCACCAGCATCGCGCTCGGTCTCATCTTCGTCGCCTTCACCGCCGCCGCAGCGCCAAAGCCCGTGAGCGACATCGAGGGCGCCATGGGCGCCTTCGCGCAGCTGGGGCCCGTGACTACACTGGTGGCCTGGTTGGGCCCGATCAACATCTTGATCGGGTTATTCAACTTGATCCCCGGGTTTCCGCTCGACGGGGGCCGCGTTCTGCGATCCATCCTCTGGAGCGTCACGGGAAACCTTCGAACTTCGACGATGTGGGCGTCGCTGACCGGACAGGCCATCGGCTGGCTCTTCATCGGCTGCGGCATCGCCATGACGTTCGGCGCCCGCCTTCCGTTTTTCGGCACGGGCCTCGTCAGCGGACTCTGGCTCGCGTTCATCGGCTGGTTTTTGCACGGCGCGGCGCAGCGAGCGAACACGCGTCTCGCCCTCGATGACGTCCTCGCAGGAATGACCGTCGAACAGCTCATGAAAAAGGACGGCCCGGTCGCCACCCCGGCTCTTTCCATCGCCAGCCTCGTGCACGAGCATTTCATTCCCGGTGAGGACCGCGCGCTGCCCGTCGTTCAGGATGGCACCCTCGTCGGCCTCGTGTCCGTGTCGGACGTCCGTCACGTACCCCCCGAGCGATGGTCGGCGACGTCCGTCGCGTCCGTCATGCAAGCCGTCGATTCGCTGACCGTGACGAGACCGTCGCAATCCCTATCGACTGCCTTCGAGCAGCTCGCAAAGGAGAATGTCGACCAACTGCCCGTCGTCGCGGAAGGCAAGTTCGTCGGGATGCTGCGCCGACGAGACGTGTCGCGTTGGCTGGAACTTGCGTGGAAGCCGGCCGACCTCGCGACAATCAGGCCGCCGAAATCGGCGGAGAGGCCGGCGTCCCTGCAAGGAGGTGGCTTTCCTCCGGGAGGTCACGCGCATCGATCCGTTTGACGTGCCGTCGGGCGCGGCCGCTATCGCGGCACGGACCCCTTACTGTGGTGACCCACACGAAAGCGAGACTCCAATGACGAACTCATGGTGGATGTTGTGGATGGCGTTCATGTTCATCTTCCTCTTGTCTCCGGTCGGCTACGGATGGGGTTACCGCCGGTGGGGTCCGCCGTATCCCAGGTATCTCCAGCGCCGCCGCGGAGAGCGAGCCGTGGCCGCCGGGGGCACCGCGGCTTTCCATCACTCCTGGGGTATGGCCGGTGACGTCGTCTGGATTGTGTTCTTCGTCTCGGTGTTGTGGGCCGTGACGGCACTCTGGCTGCCGGTGTGGCGACAGTGAATCCAGCAACGAAGAGCGCGATCGGCGACGCGCGGCCAGCCTGCGCGGACCCCCGAACCGGGGTGAACGGGGTGGCCGCGCGGGGTCATGAGACCCCCATGCGTATTCTGATTGCGACAGACCTGAGCCGCGGAGCGGATGAAGCGATCCGCCAGGTTACTGCGTTCGCATTCAAAGAAGATGCGCTCGGTGTCGTCATCACGACTCCCGGAGGCGGCCGGGAGGCCGAGGCCTCGGTTCCGACGAAAGCGCGCGCCGACGTCTTCGAGCAAGTGGCGCGGGTGACGGACTGCGACGTCGAAATCTTCGTGGACGACCGCGTCGACTATGCTGGAATCGTCGCGCGCGCCGAATCGTGGAATGCGGATCTCGTCGTGGTCGGAAGCTACGGCCGGTCCGGTCTGTCCAGGGCGCTCGGTCACGTGGCCGAGCGCACCGTGCGTTACGCGCACTGCGACGTGCTCGTCGCTCGCGCATCGACGGGAAAGGGGCCGGTCGTCGCCGCAACGGATCGGTCGCGACCGTCGCTCGTCGCCGTGGTCGCGGGCGCCCAGCAGGCTTCGCGCCGCGGGGTCCCACTCGAAGTCGTTCATGCCATCGGCTTCCTCGACGTCGAGGCCAGCTACGTCATCGATCAGGCCACCCCCGGAATCTCCCAGGCAACCGGTGACGACGAGGCGTTCAGACTCTCACTCATGCAGGCCGTTCGGCGCCTCGGAATCGAGGCCGAGTGCAAAATCGTGAGGAACCCCGCGGCCGCCGCGATCGTGAAGGAGGCCGACGCCATCGGCGCGGAGCTCATCGTCGTAGGCACCCATGGCACGACGGGCCTCGCCCGGCTCATGCTCGGTAGCGTGGCCGAGCAGGTGATCCGGGCGGCGGGATGCTCGGTGTTGCTCGTCCGACCGCGCGCTCGCGCTTGAGTCGGCCGTCTGGCAGGGGATCGTGCCCCCCGTTCCTTTGCCAGAGGGCTCCCTCTTCATAACGGCGCGTCGCCGTCACTTCACGAGCAAGACGTCGACGCGGCGGTCGCTGGCCCAGGTCGCCTCGTCATCGCCCTTGGCATCCTTGGCACCGCGCGAGGTTTGCTCGATGTTGGCCGGTTGCATCCCCTGTTCGTTCAGATAGTCGGCCGCGCCCTTCGCGCGCCGGGATCCGAGCGCCATGTTGTACTCGACGCCGCCGCGCGGATCGGCGCGTCCGATGAGTCGGATAGGGTCGCCCTGGAGCGGTCCGGTCGTCAGGCAAGCCGCGATGGCGTCGAGCGCGCGGCGATCGACGTCTGTCAACGTGCTGTCGTCGAAGGCAAACTCGGGCGAGTCGTCCAGCTTCAACCTGCAGTCGCGGGCGATGTCCGGCGAAACCGAGATCGACGGAGAAACCGCGACGGTCGGACTCACGACCTGCGCGACCTCGGCCGGCTGAATCTCGACGACTCCGACGGCAGCCGGCGCGCGATGCGCCACTTGCTCGGGGTGGGCGAACAAGTCGAAGCGACCGAGCAACCCGGCGTACACGAAGGTGCTCGTGCGCGCGTCGGTCACGGCGGCGGAGTTCTGCGCCAGAAAGACATCGAGGTCGGCCCCGATGACGGGCGCGATCGCGAACTGTGGCGTCATTCGAACGTCGACACCCAACGTGAGGCGCCCGATCTGGAGGCCCTGGGTCGTGACCGTGCTACCCGGCGCGTCGTTGTGCTCCCAGAGCCAGCGATACCCCGTGCCGAGCGCCGCCCACGGGTCGACTCGGTTGCTCGGCGAGAAATGGTAGGCCGCCTGAGCACCCGCCGTGACGCCGCGCACCGACGCGGCGCGCTGCGCATCGAGCTCCTGGTACTCCCCGGTGATTCCGATCATCCAGTGGGGATCGATTCGGTAACCCAAACCGAAATCGACGGCGATGCCTTCTCGAGCAACGCTCGGAATGCCGAGGCCCCGGTAGAGCGATCCGAAGCCCTGCGTGTACCCGGTGCCGACCGTGAGCTCCAGCGCGTTGCGAGGCGGAGCCACGTATTGCTGGAAGTAGGGCGTGGAGGTCTCTTGCGCCGAGGCGCTGGCCGCGCTGGCGGCGGCGATGGTGACCAGAGCGGGAATGGCGATCTTCGGATTCATGGTTCTCTCCTCTTGGTTGCAGACAGGGCCAAGAGCATCGGGCGTGCCGCGAGACAGGCTGCTTGTCACCAGTCTTTCGACGACCAGAAAATCGCCGGGGCGTCCGGGCCGCCGCCTTCAGTGCTTCGCCGCGAACTCAGGATTTCCCGTGACCTTGATCAGGTTGACCACGCGACTGGCGCCCGCCCGCAAGGCGTCGTGGGTTGCGGCGCGGGTCTCGCCCCACGAATCGAGCGATCCGGTCAGCGTCGCCGTTCCGTCTGCGGCGACCGCGATGCTGACGCGATTGGGCCGCACCATCGCATCCCAGTAAAGGTAGTCTTCGAACGCCGCTTTCACATCGGTCGGCGTGCGCGCGACGGCGAGCTGGTTGTCGACTCCGGCCACTCCGGGGACTCCGCCAACGACCCCTTCGGCGTCGAGGCGCTCGAGCCCGGACTCGACCGATCCCGTGAGCGCGACCCTTCCTTTCGATGTGGACACGCGGATAGACCCGGGGCTCGGAAGGAAGTGGTCGCCCGACAGAGCGATCTTGGCAGCCCGATCGATGTCGGCGTCCGTCGGCGGCGAACGGAGCGGCGGGGCGAGGGCCTGGTCGTGCACCTCGCAGACTCCCAAGGTATTCTTGGCGTCGCTCTCGGCCGCACGTCGCGCCAGCGCGCCGTGGACATTGCCGCTCAGCGTCGCCACGCAGCCGTCCACCACGACCTTCGGCTCGGCGGATTTGAGCCTTGGGTCATACGAGAATGCATCGCGAACCGCCTGCGCGACCTGGCGGTCGGTTCGATAGGGAACGTCGAGCACGCGGCGCTGCTCGTCGCGGGCAGACCAGTCGACCAGAACTCCATCGTCGTCGACCGAGTCGACGCCTGCCACCCAGGCGTCGGCGTTCGCCCGGATCTTTTGCCCGAAGGCGCCGACCCAACCCGAGAGCTTCACCCGACGGCCGCTGGCGGCCACGTTGAAGACCTGCCCGTCGAGCCACACGTCGTTGTCGATGCGGCGCTTGACCTCGGAAGCGATCTCCGCCTCGGACGGCGGCGACCCGGCAGGCCTGAAGACGACGGCATCTTCGACGCCGCGCACGCCGGCGACGGCCTTGCACTCGTCGCGCAGCAGGGCTTTGTCTTGCCAGGTGGCGGTGGCACCGGAAAGGGTAACGATGCCACCTTTCACGGACGCGTTCAGAGCGTTCGCGCGGTCCGCGTGATCCTGCCGCAATACCCTCAGCACGTCGCTCTTGATGTCGTCATCCGTGCGGGCGGATGCAGCGACGGCGATTCGGTTGACGACCGCTCGAACCCCCCGAATCGTCCCGGCGATCTCGCCCGCCTTGTCGCGCGCGAGCAAGTTCGCGACGGAACCCGAGAGGGAGGCGATGCCTTCGGTCACCACGACATCGGGGGTCTGCCCCACCATCGCGGGGTCTTCGCCGATGAACCGTGCGATCGCCTTGGCGATCTCGCTGTCGGAGAGCACGACCGCCTGGGGACCGGGTTGGGCCGCAACGGCGGCAGTCTGCGTGGAACTGGAGTCGTGCCGGCATCCGACGACGCCCGGCACGCCGAGCGCGATGACCGACATGACCTGTAGCGAACGAACCTGGAGGGCTTTCATGGACGCACCTTTTCGGGGCTGAAACGCAGCCGCCGTCCGGTCGCACTCAGCATGACACGTGCCATTGGGACGCCAGCGGACTCCTCGATCCGACTGCTCCGCGATGATCGGTACGTGCGGCCCTCGCCGATCGAGGGTTTGGTGATTTGCAAACGCGTCGTGCGAAAGTTCGATCGCCGCGTCTTTCAGTACGCTTCCAGGCGATTGAAGTCGAAGAGCCCCGATTCGGCGGCACTTTGCTTGCGGTGGTCTTCTTGAATGCGGTCGCTGTGGGGCCAGAACCGGTCGCTCGAGCGAAGCACCCCGAACTTGGCCCGGAGAGCGTGGTAACTCTCGGGTCCGTCGAGCTTCGCGACCGCGAGTGCGAAAGCTCCCAAGTGCTCGCGCGGGACGTCGAAGAGCGCGTTTGGGTACGCGCCCAGAAAACCGGGGACGACGACGAGCGTGTCCTCCGCCGGGACGAGCCGATCGTCCTCGTGGAAGAGCGTCATCACGTTCGTATGCGCGCTGTCGCGCAGGACGGTGAAGTGAGCGGCCTCTCCTCCGGCGCCCTCGACGGCCACGAAAGACATCTCCGGCATCCACGACGCGGCCGTCCCCTCGACATGTTCCAATCGCTCGAGGTCGGCGCGCAGGGAGGCATCCTTCACGCGAGCGAGATCGTAGCCTTTCGCGAGGACATTCCCGACGCGTTGCTCCAGCATCCGAAAGAGCTCGCGTTTGGCGTTGCCCGCGGAGTACCGGATGCTCGGCGCGCCGCCGAAGCCGCCGAGCTCGCGCTCGACTTGTTCTTTCGCGTCGCCCGTCACTCCTCGGTACCACGAGTCCACGGCTGCCTTGCGCTGCTCGGGCGGCAGGAACAAAAGAAAATTCGCTTCGCCCTCCATGCGCAAAAAATCCATATAAAGACGCGTCGTCGTCTGATGGGTCACGTTTCCGTAGACGTCGAACCCCGCCACCAGCAAGTAGTGAATTCGTTCGAGCAGCGGATAACCGACGATCCACGCCGTCTTCGGCGGCGGTCCGACGAGGCCCTGCACGACGGTCGCGCTGTCGAAGTGGCGGAATACAGTGAGCGCCGCGTTGGAATTCTTGTTGTCACCGTCCCACACCAAATCGAGGTTCACGCCGCCGCGGTCCCGAGTGACCCCCTCGAAAAACTCGGTTCTCTTCGCCACGTACCGCCTGTGTTCCGCGCCGTAGCGAAGCCACGCGGCCGTGAGAAGCTGGCTCCCCTCCTCCGCGGGCATGTCGAGATCCTGTCTTACATCGGCCAAAAAAGCGGCTTCCTTCGCCATCCACGAGACGGTTGGATTCAAGAACGTGATCCAGAAGCGGTCCTCGATCACGTTCAGCGCAACCTGACCGCGACAGACGGGCCCTTTGATGAAACCCATCATGGTGAATTGAGCGTCGTCCAACATGAATCGGTATCGCGACTCGGCGGGGATCGCCTGGAACGCCCGGAACGGGTTGGCTGCCACCTCGGGCTCGTAGCTCGGCAGGCGGTCGACCTCGTACTCGGGAGCGAGAAAGAGCTCGTGCAGGCGCTGGAGGCGAGCGGGGCCGAGAGGATAGGGCATGAGCGTTTTCTCGAGAGACCTCTCGATTCGGCGCACGAGGCGGTAGTAGACCCGGTCTACCTCCGGGTCTTCGAAGGGTCTGCGCGTGGGGATCTCGTCGACGGGCGCGGGGCTTGGTCTTCGCGAGCGGACCAGGCGAAAGAGGACATGCGGGTCGACCTCGTCGAAGTAGAGGCTCGCGAGAAACAGGTGCTCGTAGACGTAGCGAGCCATGAGGCGGCTCTTGAGAGACGGCTCGTTCAAGAACGCCTCCCACGCAACGACGGACGAACGAATCGCTTCCGGCAGGGGCTCCGGCTCGGTGTGCGGCGCGCCCGCGTTCACCCAATCGACGACCGCGCCTTCTTCGGCGGGCGCGAGGCCGGGCAGGGCGTACGGCATGCCCCAGAGCGGGTGGTCCTTCGCGTAGTCGTCGAAATGCGCACCGGCGACACAGGTTTCTGACCGATCGAGATCGAGGGTGAAATCCTTCGCGAGCACCACCGCGGGCAGCGGATGCACGCGCTTGAGCGCGAGCATCCGCAGGAGCAGGCTCGCCCGAGGATCGGCCTCGATTCCCTCGGGCAAGATGGGATGAAAACCCTTCTTGCGCCATCCGAGCGCGTCATGCGCGTCGACGCCAAGACGCGTGGGCTCGGCCGGCAGCAGGCGCGCTGCATCGTAGACCTTGGCGCCCGTGGCTCCGCGATCGATCCCCTCGAACGTTCCGAGCTTCAGCTGGCACGGGGCGTCGTAGCAGCCATGACAGACGACGCATCGGGTTTCGAACACGTTTTGGGCCTTTGCCCACGCGGCCTTCGATTGCTGGGGGGAAAGCGGCACCGTGGCGTGCGGACGCTCCACGTTCCACGGTCGCGCACAGGCGAGCGGGAGCCCAATCAGGGCCACGACGAAGAAGATCGTGAGACGGAGCAGTCGCGTGCGCATCGGCGAGAATTTACGCCCGCCCGCTCACTCCTGAAACGCGAACCATTGCGTCGGATGGGTGCCCACGAAGCTTCCGAGGGCGTCGGCCAGGCGCTGGGCGGCGGCGTCGACCACGTGCGGGCCGGCGCTTCGCGCCACGCAGACTGGCTCGCCGACATGAACGGCGTACCGCCGGTGGCCCGTGCGAGCCGAAAAAACGGGCACGATCGGCGCGCCCGTGAGCTGCGCGAGGCGGAGGGGTCCCTCGGGAATGAGGCCGGGCAGGCCAAAGAGCCGCACGGCGCGTCCCGTCATGCCCTGGGGCACGCGATCGATCTGCAGCGCAACGACGCCCCCCGTTCGAAGGTGGTACATCAGCGGCAGCGACGCGAGCGGATCCGCGCCTACGTGCACGACCTGCACCCCACTCTGCACCCGCATCGAGTCTTGGAGCTCCCGGGCGGCGGGGTCCCGCTCGCGCTGCATGACGACCATGACTCTCTTCTGGTGCTCGCGAGCCAGAAGGGCGCCCAACCTTTCCCAGCCGGCGGTGTGCGCGGTGGCGAAGATGATTCCGTCGGGCGAGGAGAGTAGGTTCGCGGCGCCAGGGTGGAGGTGGACGATCGCTTCGGGGACGAGGTCGTTTTTCGAGCCGGTCGACAGAACCTCGGTGAGGCACGACGCGAAGTTGGCGAATGTGCAGATGACGTCGAACGCGCGGCGGACCCCGCTCGCGGAGCCGTGTGCCCGCGCCAGCTGTCGGCCGATCCTGCCTCGGGCGCCGGGACTCGCTACGGCGATTGCAGCGCCGATGACCGGGGGCGACCACCGAACGAACCAACCGGGCAAACGGCTGGCGCCGAGACGAGCCGCACGACGCCAGAACACGCCGTCGAGCGCCAGCGGAGACCCTTCCCGCGGCGAGATCGTCGAGGACGCCGCGATGCGTTGCTGGCTGACCGCGGCGCTCACGCTAGCGCCAGAACGCAAGCGTCGGGCCATCAGCCCGCAGCCGATCGGCGAGGGGAGAGCGCCCACCGCCGTCCTTCCCAGCCGTGATTTCGATGGTCACAATGGCGGGCGTGGGTCAGGCGCTTTCGAGTGTACGCACCGGCCAGGACGCGCTCGAGGTCAACCTCGCCTTTTACGACCCGCTCTGGCGACAATCTCGGCTGGTCTCCCCCGACCGCTTCAACACGTGGCCCCTCGTGCAGTCTCTTCTGACGGCCCCCCAGTCGAGGCTCGAGGTGGGCCCCGGTCTTCGCCCGCGCCTCCCACTGGAGGGAACGCGTTTCCTCGACGCGAGTTCGGTCGCCGTCGACAAGCTTCGGCGCCACGGTGCCAGCGCCGAGCTCGGACTGGTCTCGAGCATTCCCTTCGACGACGGCATGTTCGATCTCGTCGCGGCGTTCGACATCGTGGAGCACGTCGACGACGACGATGAGGCGCTTTCCGAGCTCTCGCGGGTGTCCGCGCCGACGGCGACGGTGCTCCTTTCGGCGCCGCTGCACCCGTCGCGATGGACGAAGTTCGACGACCTCGTTGGCCATCGTCGCCGTTACGAACCGGAGCAGCTCGTGTCCAAACTCGCGCACCACGGACTCTCGGTCGTCGGCACCGCCGTCTACGGGATGCAACCGCGATCGTCGCTGCTGCTCGACTTCGGCGTGTGGGGGCTCACGCACCGGCGCGACCGCGCGATTTGGTGGTACGACCGCGTCATGTTGCAGCTGGGCGCTCGCTTCCAGAAAAGGCTCGTCGTCGTGCCTGGAATCGTGGATGTCACGAACGTAGACGAGATTCTTCTGGCGTGCCGGAAGATTCCCGACGGGCGATGAGATCGCTGCGACACGGACGCACGCACGCGCGAGATAGTCTACCGGAGCGAGCCATGGGAGCGGTGTTGCATCGGACGCGAACGTGAGCGTGCGTACGTGGTCTCGCGTCGCGGTCGTCGTCGCCACGGTGATCTGCGTGTGGCTGACGGCTTCGCGCCTGCGCGTCTCCACGGACATATCGGCGCTTCTGCCCGAGGGCGGCGACGCGGCGACGCTCGCCACCTGGAGTCGTGCGTTCGGGGGCGGCGATCCGGCGCTGATTCTCGTACGCGGCGAGCGTCCCGCCGACGTCGCGGCCACCGCCGACGCCCTTGCCGGGGCGCTCCGGCGCGCGCCGTCGATCGCCCGCGTCATCGACCGCACGCCGCGGCCAGCCGGGGGAGAGCCGTCAGGGTCGCCGGGGACGCCGGGGTCCGACAGGAATGGGGACGCAGACCTTGCCGCCGACCCCACGCTCGCCTGGGCATTCGCCGGCGTCGAGGGGCGAGCGAGGCTCGCGTCGATCGTCACGCCCGAAGGAATGCGCGCGCGCCTTTCGGAGACGCGCGACCTCCTTCTCGCGCCCGCGACCGACACCGAATTCGAACGTTGGCTGGCGCGCGACCCGCTGCGGCTCGGGCAGGTGCCTTGGGAGACCAGCCCCCCCGAGCTCCTGCCCGGTGTCGGCGAAGCACCGGGCAACCCGTTCATCGCCGACGAAGGACGCGCTCGGCTCATCGTCGCCGAGGCCCGAGGCAGCGCGTTTCATTCGATCGAAGCGCGCGCACTCGTCGAGGATGTCGAGCGCGCCGAGCGTTCCGCCGCGCGTTCGGGCGTGACGATGGAGCTCGCCGGTGGCCACGCCATCGCGTTTGCCACCGAGCAGATGCTGAGGCGCGATCTCGAGATCAGCGCCACGCTGTCGTGCGTCTTGGTGTCGGTCGCCTTCGTGGCCACCTTTCGGCGAGCCCGGGCGCTCGCCGCCGTGCTCCCGCCTCTGGCGCTCGGGACGCTCTGGACGACCGGCCTTGCGGCGCTCGTGCCTTCGGGGCTCGATGCGATCGCCATTGCGTTTGCCGCCGTCGTCGTCGGCGTAGGCGTCGACACCGGGGTGCACGTTTATTCGGCGTTGCTCGACGCACGCAGGGAGGGCCTCGGGCCGGCGGACGCCGCCCATGCGGCCCGGAGCACCACGTGGCGGCCCACGATGATGGCGGCGGCGATCGCGGCCCTGGCCTTCGGAACGCTGGCGCTCGGCGGTCTGCGTGCGATGCGCGAGCTCGGCGTTCTCTGCGCCGTTGGCGAGCTCCTCACTGCTGTGGCGATTCTCCTCGTCACACCGGAGATTGGCTCGTGGCTCGAGAAAAGGCCTCCCCCCCCTCCGGATCGCGCGCGCTGGATGGAAGTCGTCGCCTGGATGACGGCCACGCGCAGGCGCGCGCTCGTCTCGCTCGTAGTCTGCGCGGCGCCCATCGGATTTCTGGCACTGAGCGGCTGGCCGAGGCCCGCGAGCGCCCTTGTCGCGATTCGCCCCACGGGGCTGCCCCCCCTCGTGGCGGATCACCACATCCAAGAGCTCTTCGGGGGGCGACCGGGCCAGTGGATCGTGCTTACGCGAGACCGCGTCGAAGAGAGCGCCCGAACGCGCGCCGACCGCATCGCCGAAGCGCTCGAGCCGCTCGTCCGGGACGGAACCATCGACGGCTTCGACTCGCTGACCTCACTCGCGCCATCTCGAACGACTCTCCGCGCCCGTCTGGCTGCTCGAGACGCGCTCGATTTGCCTTCGCGTCGAGCGTCGCTCGAGGACGCGCTTCGCGACGTGGGTTTCGACCAGAGCGCCTGTGCGCCCGCTCTCGACGCATTCGCAAGGCCCGCGCCTTTGCCGCCGGCCACCGACCCGGCGGCCGGGAGCGACCTCGAGTGGCTCTTTGGGCGTCACCTCGCGCGCGACGGCGGCGACGCTCTCGTCGCGACGTACGTTCGAGCCAAAGGCGAGCCCGACGCCGACGCACGGGCCCGATCGACCATCGTGGCGGCCGACCCGGCCTCCGAGATCACGGGGCTCGACGCCATCGAGCGCGTGCTGCATGACCTCTTGTCGCGCGATCTCTTGGTCGTGGGCGCCGTCGCGCTCGGCGTCGTAGCCATCGGAATGCGCCTGGCGCTTCGCAGCAGCCGCGGCGCGCTCGTGGCGCTTGCCACGCTCGCATGCGAAATGGGCGCGGTCGGGATGGCGATGCGTGTGCTCGGGGTCCGATGGCACGTGTACGACGCGCTCGTCGTGCCGGTGCTCTTCGGCGTCACGATTGACGAGTCGATGTTTCTTCTGCACGCGGCCCGCGAGGAGCGGTCGCTTGACGTGGCCCTCGCCAAGCAAGGGCCGCTCGTCGCCGGCACCGCGCTGACGACGGCGGCCGGGTTCGCCGCGCTCATGGCGTGCCGTTACGACGGGCTGCGCGATTTGGGCACGGTGGGAACGATTGGCGTGCTGGCGGGCCTCGTCGCTGCGCTGGTGGTGGTTCCCGGCGCCCTCCGGCTGACGGGCTCTTAGTA
>CAZVPE010000175.1:0-12779 GCA_964628155.1 uncultured Polyangiaceae bacterium
AACAAAGCGATGCGAAGAAAATCGCGGCAAAGCCGACGGGAGTCAAACCGTTCGGTGCTCTAGACCTCGTGGTGCCCACTGGTTCGGCGCGCCTGCCCTGCGGTCGTGGTTCTTTGTTTGCTTGGTTGTAAGGGTTTCGCACGGGGGAGTTTTGCTCGGTCTAGGCTCGGCTTGGATCGGGCGTTCGGTACCCGCGTTCCCTTGCTCGGGAGCGGCCTTCGATCTCGGCAGGCCGGCCTTCGGTCGAGCGATACCCGAGCTCCCGGCTCAAAGAACGAGGCTGACTTGCGCGCGAGATACCCCAGGGGGTCGGCCTCCTGCGCTCGTTCGCGACTTGTGACGGTGCGTCCTAGGCATCGAGACCCCGGTCCTGGAAGTCCTGGAAGAGAGGGGCTCACGGGTGATGCAGCTCCGTTATTTCGCCGGACGACGAAGCCCACTCCCATTGCAGTGAAGCTCACTTCCTCGGGAACGAGCCTCACTCCCGCGAGAACGAGGCTTACTCACGCGCGAACGAAGCTCACTCAAGCGTGAACGAAGCCCACTCCCGTTGCAGTGAAGCTCACTTCCTCGAGAACGGGCTTCACTCCCGCCCGAACGAAGCTCACTCATGCGTGAACGAGGCTCACTCCCGCTTGAACGAGGCTCACTCAAGCATGAACGAAGCTCACTCCCGCCTGAACGAAGCTCACTCCCGCTAAACGAGGCTCACTCCCGCCTGAACGAGGCTCACTCATGCGTGAACGAGGCTCAATCTCCCGTCAACGAGACAACCGGCCCGGTCCGCCTTAGGATTAAACCTCAGATGACGTTTGCGCTCTACCTTGTCGCCATTCTCGGGCTCGCCGTCCTGATGGTCGTCCACGAGGGAGGGCACTACGTTGCGGCGCGCAAGTTTGGCATGCGCGTCGTGCGGTTCAGCATCGGCTTCGGGCCGACCATCTGGAAGCACAGGCCCAAGGGAAGCCCGACACTATACCAGGTCGCGCTCATCCCCTTTCTCGCGTACGTGCAAATCGCGGGGATGAACCCGTACGAAGAAGCCGATCCGAACGACCGGGCGAGCTACGCGAACGCGTCGCTCTGGGGCCGGATCGTGACGATCGCCGCCGGACCGCTCACCAATTACTTCTTCGCTTCCATCCTCTTTTTCTTCGGCTTTCTCGTCGGCGGACAGGAGGTCCGCGACGATACGAGCATGCGCGTCGTCGTCGAAGCCGGCCCGGCCCAGGTCGCGGGCGTGGAAACGGGCGACCGGGTCCTCGAGGTGAACGGGGTGGACGTGCACAGCTGGGACCAGCTCAAGAAGGCCGTGAGCGCGCACCCCGGCGAGACCATCGATCTCACGATCTCGCGCGGCGGGCAAACGCTGCACAAAGCGGTGACGCCGGTGCCGCGCGGGGAAAAGGACGAAGGGCTCATTCATGTCGGTACGCCGGTTCGCGTCGAGCCCGTCGGCGTGGCCGAAGCGGCAAAAATGAGCGTGATCGACCCAGCGCTGGTCGTCTACGAAAACGTCCGCGGAATCGCGCGCGTTCTCATGGGAAAGGAAAAGCTGCAGGTCAGCGGGCCTGTTGGCATCGTCCGCGAGGGGGCGAAGCGCGCGCGAACCGGCCCGGGGAGCCTCCTTCAGTTCCTGGGCATTCTCAGCGCGTACCTCGGCGCGTTCAACTTGCTCCCGTTTCCCGCGCTCGACGGCGGTCGCCTCCTCTTTCTCGGTGTGGAAGCCGTGTCGCGAAGGAGGCCGGACGCGAAGGTCGAAGCGCGCGTGCATGCCATCGGACTGCTCATGCTGCTGACCCTCATCGCGTTCGTGACGTACGCGGACGTCATCGCGAAGTAGGGCGTTCACCGTCTGAGCTTCGCTGCCATTTCCCCCCCGAGCTCCGCCGCTCGCTTGCTCGCCACCTCGACCGCGTCGATGAGCGTCTTTCGCAGCCCTCCGCTCTCGAGCGTGTGCAAACCGGAAATGGCGGTCCCGCCTGGGCTCGTCACCATGTCCTTCAGGCGTCCGGGGTGCTCGCCGGTTTCGAGAAGCAACTTCGCCGATCCGAATACGGTCTGAGCCGCCAGCAGGAGCGCGGTGTCGCGGTGGAGCCCCACTTTGACGCCCCCGTCCGCGAGCGCCTCGATGATGAGCATGACGTACGCCGGACCGCTCCCGCTCAGCCCCGTCACCGCGTCGATCAGCGACTCGTCGAGGACGACAACGCGTCCCACAGCTTCGAAGAGCTCGCGCGAAATGCGCATGTCGTCCTCGCGGGCGTGCGCACCGCTCGCGATCGCCGTGGCGCCGGCCAGCACGGTGGCCGGTGTGTTCGGCATGGCACGCACGACTCTCGACCCCGGCGGAAGCCGCGACTCAATCGCCGCGATCGGCACGCCGGCTGCCACCGAGATCACGAGCTGCTCGGCGCGGATTTCGCTCCCGATCTCGGTCAAGACTTTGTCGATGACCTGCGGCTTCACGGAAAGGACGACCACGGTCGACTCCCGCACGAGCGCGTGGTTGTCCCCCGTCGTGTGGATTCCGTGCACTTGCCTGAGGACGTCGAGGCGATCGCTCTTGGCGTCGCTCGCGGTGATCCGGTGCGGCGGCACTCCGGCGTGAAGCAGGCCCTTGATGAGAGCGCCCGCCATGTTGCCGGCGCCGAGAAAGCCGAGGGTCGTTGTTTTCATGGGAGAAGGGCGTCTCGTGGAGTCTCTGGCATGATGCCGCGACCGTAGCCGAAAACTTGGCCTCGTGGCGCCGCCCGCGCTTGGGATTGTACCCATGCGGGAGCTGCCGTTTCTGCCTTTCGCGCTGTGCATGAGCGGGTGCCTTCAGATCGGGACCGACTCGACGAACGGCTCCGGCGGGGGCACGTCGCAGGTGTCGCCTGGCACGGGGACGAACGCCGCGGGGACGGCACCGAGCGGTACGAACTGCGCGCAGGACCCGACGACGCAGACCATTCTGTGCGAGCAGATTGACGCGTGCCCGGGCGTCAACGTCGAACGGGGGGCTTTCCCCAACTGCGGCTTCCGGGTCAACGGTGCGGCCGCGCTCGATCTCGAGTGCATTTGCGACACCGCCCTCTGTCCCGTGGGGATCCCGACGACGTGCGCTCAGGCTCAAGCGCTTCTCGACGGGCAAACGTCGCTCATCGTGTGCCAGCAGCAGGCGGAGGGTCGGTGTGTCGACTTCGCGTCGCGCGACGCAGGCTCCAGCACGTGCGACACGGTCTGCCGCGACGAATGCGCCGGGGCGCCGACCTGCCTCCAACTGTGCGGGTGCTGATCCCCGACCCGGGAGAACATTCGGAGGAATTACGATCTATCCTTCCAGACCAAGAGCATGCTCGCTACGCAAGTTCGCCAGAAGGACAGCGTTTTCTACTTCGCCGCCTACCCGGCCGAGGACTTGCTCGACCGGGTGAGGTTCATTTCGCGCTTCTATGCCGAGGGCGAGCGGAGCCTCGCCCCGGAAGAGGCGGACGAGGGCGACGAGGTCGCGCGGTTCATCGGCAAGATCGAGCGCACCGACGCCGCATTTCAGCGAGAGCTGTCGCGGTCCAAGGTGGGCGCGATCAAGAATTTCTACGAGACCGCCGTGAGCCAGCCGCCCATACCGGGCACCGTGCTCCTTTTCACCGCGGACGAACTGCGCTTCGAGCCCGTCAAACCGTTCGCCAACGTGGGCAATCTCGAGGAGCCGCGCAGCAAGTACTTGATCATCGACGGGCAGCACCGCCTCGCGGCGCTTCATTTTTACATGAAACAGCGGCCGGCCGAGGCCCAGAGCATTCACGTGCCCTGCATCATCTTCGATGGCAAGAGCGAGGACTTCGCCACCGAAATGTTCGTCATCATCAACTCGACGCCGACCCGGATCAACAAGAGCCACCTCGTCGACCTCTACGAGCGAGTGTCCTGGGCCGCACCGGACAAGAAGTTCGCCGCGGGCGTCGTCGAGCGGTTGTACGTCGAGGGAGACAGCCCGCTCCGCTACAAGATCAACCGGCTGGGCGGACGGTCCAAACAGGACAAGTGGATCCTCCAGGCAGAGCTCTTCAACGAAATTCACCGATGGGCGGCGCTCGACTGGAAGGCGATCGAGAGACGCAACGCCAAGCGCGAAATAGAGCGCTATTACGGCATCGTCCGCGACTTCTTCAAGGCGGCCGAAAAAGTGTGGGGCGGCGCGTGGGCCAATTCGCAGACCATGGTGACTCGCCCGGTGACGATCAAAGCGATGCTGCGCATCTGCGCCGATCTGGCCCACGTCGATGCCGAACCGGCGGACGGGCGCATCGCTCGGTGGACGCGCAAGCTCGGCCCCTGGAGTGAGCTCGCGAAGAGCTTTCGCGCCGAGGGTTTCTACGAACGATTTCCCGCCAAGGGGCAAATCGAGCGTGTCGGTCGCATCCACCGAGAGCTCGGCCGCGCGGTTGGCCTCGAAGCCCGGAAGCGAAAAGAGGATGGGGCCTCGTAACGCCTGCCGAGGTACACCGACGCGTGGGCCGGCGCGCCGCGCGCTCGTCACAAATTGGTCCCTTTCCGATCGCTTGCTCTAGCGTTGCGGTCGCGATCCCTTCGGAGACGTCCTTCGGAGGGCGCGAGGAGCCAATATGCGCGGGGCGAAATCGCTTCTTTACGCCGCCCTTTTGTCGGCGCGGCCAGGGTTTTGCCGGGGCGCGGCCAGCTCGGGGAGGAGGGGCGCCGCGGCGCTGGTGGCTTTCGGCGCCGCGTCGGTTGCTTTCTGCTCGGAGGCGAGCGCTTTGGCCGACGGCGCCCTCAACCGCGTGCGCGACGTCCTCGTCCGCGGCGGAGACTCGGCCTCCAGCGACACGGAGATCGAGATCGTCGGTACCGACACGCCCATCTACAGCGTCCGCGTGTCGGACGCGGGCCGGCGCCTTCTCATCGACTTGAGCAACACCGACGCCGGGGCGGCGCCCAAGGCCATCACGAGCAAGGTGGGCGTCGTGGGAGGCGTCCTCACCCAGTCGTTCGACACGAGTGCTGGGCGAATGACGCGTCTCTCGGTGAGCCTCGACCGCCCCGCGAGCTACCGGATGGTGCCGGACGGGTCGACCCTTCGTGTGGTCCTGACCCCGCAGGCCGCGGCCGTCGCCCCGACGCTCTCGGCGGCGGCCGCGAAGCTCGTAGAACCTCCGGCGTTCGCGTCGGTCCGAGACGTGCGCTTCGAGCGCGCCCCGGGCAGAAGTCCGGGTTGCGCCCCGAACGGCTGCGATCGCATCGTGGTCGAACTCGACGGGGCTCCGTCGTACTCGCTGGTCACGGCTCCGAGCGGTCGTCTGCGACTCGAGCTCCGCGCAACTCGATTGCCCGATACGCTCGAGCACACGCTCGACGTGACGGCGTACGGAGGTGCGCTGCGCTCGGTGACCGCGTCGCGGGATCCGGCGAACGGCTCGACACTGCTCGAACTCGACCGAGCCGGCGACGCTCCCGGCTCGGTTTCGGTCGAAGGCTCGAAGTTGACATGGTCGTTCCCGATTCCGGGCACCGGCGCGCAGCCCTCCCCCGTCGCGCCCGTCGGTATCGACGGCCGCCCCGTCGGCAAAGACGGCGGGCCGATTCGCCGTGTGGTCACCGTAGCGCGCGAAGTGGCGCCAGCGGATTTGCCGCACATCGAAACGTCGATCCACGGGGGCGAACCGGCGATCGAGACCTCGGGCGGCGGTGCCGCCGGATTCACGACCGGCGCGGGCGATGTTCTCGCCCAGCAGCGGTATACCGGCCGTCGAATCGACATCGATCTCAAAGACGCGGACATCCACAACGTACTGCGCCTCCTTGCCGACACGGGGCACGTCAACGTCGTCACCGCCGACGACGTCAGCGGCACGATCACAATCCGGATGCGCAACGTGCCCTGGGATCAGGTCCTGGACGTCGTGCTGCAGGCCAAAGGGCTCGGGATGGTGCGGCAGGGGAACCTGATACGAGTGGCTCCCATGGCGCAGCTCCAGAAGGAGCGCGAGCTGAAGCTCGCCCAGATGAAGCAGGAATACGAGTTGACGCCGCTCGAGACCCGGCTCATTCCGATTAGCTATGCGACAGCCGACGAGCTCCAGGCGCGCGCCAAGGAGCTCTTGTCGCCCCGCGGATCAATCGCCGTCGACGAAAGGACGAACGTCCTCATCGCGCGCGACGTGGCGGGAAACCTCAATTACATCGAAGAGCTGGTCCGATCGCTCGATACCCAGACCGCGCAGGTGCTCATCGAGGCACGCATCGTGGAAGCCACGAGCAAGTACTTGCGGGACGTCGGCATCCAGTGGGGAGGCGACGTCACGTTCGGCCCGGCGACCGGCAATCCGACGGGAATCGCGTTCCCGTCGAGCGTCGGCGTCGCCGGCGGCAACTACGACAACAACACTCCTACCGCGGGCCTGTCGCCCGTCTTGCGAAACATTCCCACTCCGAACTTCGCGGTGAACTTGCCGGCCGCGGTGGGGACTGGGAGCGGCGGCGCGCTCGGGATGACGTTCGGCTCGATCGACAACACGATTAATCTCAGCCTGCGCCTTTCGGCCGCCGAGTCGAGCGGGTTGGTGCGCATCGTGAGCGCGCCGCGGATCATGGTGCTCGACAACCGAGAAGCCCGCATCAACCAGGGAACGCTGATTCCCTTCGCGCAGGTCAGCGCACTCGGCGTCCAGACGACGTTTCAGGAGGCCAAGCTCCAGCTCTTGGTGAGGCCGCACGTCACGGCCGACGGCTCCGTGTCGATGCACGTGAAGCTCAATCGCGACGAGCCGGATTTCAACCAGACCAGCCCGCGCGGCGATCCCACGATTCTCAAGCGCGAGGCGGAGACCGATCTGCTCGTGATGGACGGACACACGGCGGTCATCGGCGGGATCTACACGCGCAACACGGGCCGCAACCTCGATCAGGTGCCGTTCTTCGGCGACATTCCAATTCTGGGAGTGCTCTTCCAGAGGCGACGGGCGAGCGACTCACGGAACGAACTCGTCATCTTCATCACGCCGCGAATCGTCAATCGCTCTGAGGCGCTTGGGCGGTGAGGATCTCGGTCGAGTCGAGCCTGGAGCCGCCGCCGCGCTCCACGTGCGCCGGACCGGCTCGACCTTCGACGCGAAAAGCCCGCGCGACCGACTCCGGTAGGGGGCGAATCGAATCGCCTTCGTAGCAGCGTACGTACGCGAGCTCCGCGCGCGACCGAACGCCTCGGCCTCCGAGCTGATGGCTCCAGATTTCGGTGTAAAAGGTCGGCTGTTGGGGGTCGAGCGCGTAGGCTTCGCTGCGGGTCAGCGTGACCGGGTGCTCGGTTCGGTCGTCGGCCACGGCGTGGTCGACCTGCAGCGACCCATCGGCGTCGACCCCGTACACCACTTCGACGCCTTCGACGTCCCCTGCCCCGTACATCGCGCGCTGCACGCCCGGCGCGATGAGGAGGGCGCGTGAATACACGAGATCGACGGCGAGCGCGGGGACGACACTCCAGGTAAGCCAGTTGTTTCCCCAGGGGCGCTCTTCGGAGAAAAAGGCAAAATACCCCACTCGCACGTGCCCGTCTTCCGTGGCTGCGGCGCGGTAGTAGAGGACGTCGGCGAGCGTCCCGGCGCTGGCCACTGAAGAGCCGATGCATACGGGCTGGCGTTCGATGGCGGCTTGCGCGGCGGTTCTAGGACCGCGCGGTCCTGGCGCGGCCGGAACCGCTCCGAGGTGGGAGCCGTCCACGGTCGCGAAGGAAAGCGGAAGGAGCGCCGCAGCCGCAAACGTACTTCGCTGTCGACCGAGCGGGCGCCGGAACCATTTTCGCGGGTGGGGCATTCGGGCGCGGACCCTAACGGCCCCTCATGGTGCTGCGCGAGCAGAACCGGAAACATTCGTGTGCTCGCCACGTGCATCCTACGCGAACGTGCGTACATACCCGCTACCAGATTCCACTGGCACGCAGCCCAGACGAGCCTCATACTTGCGCACGTTATGCCACTCCCATCGCCCCGCGGATTGTATGATCCGTCACTCGAACGCGATGCCTGTGGGCTCGGATTCGTAGCCGACCTACGGCGCCCTGCGTCACACGACGTCGTCGCAAAGGGGGTCGAGATTCTGCGCCGGCTCGCGCACCGCGGCGCCGCTGGCTGCGATCCGTGCACGAGCGACGGCGCGGGCATTCTGCTTCAACTCCCGCACGCCCATTTCGAACGCGTCCTCGGTCGAGCGGGGATCGAGCTGCCCAACGAAGGCGACTACGGCGTGGCGCAGTGCTTTCTATCGCGCAACCGGACGACCTGTGCGGCCGAGATGCGTGTTCTCGAAGACGCGGTGCGACACCACAACCAGAAAGTCATCGGCTGGCGGAACGTCCCGGTGGACGAGACCGTGGTCGGTCCTCTGGGGCGCGCTTCGATGCCCGCCATCATGCAGCTCTTCATCGGCCGCATGTGCCCGGCGCCTGCCTTCGAGCGCACGCTCTTCATGATCCGCAAGCGAGCAGGCAGCAAGGCGAGCGAGGCCGGCCTGAACGCGTTCTACCCCGCGAGCCTGTCCTCCAAGACCGTTGTGTACAAGGGACTGGCGCTGCCCGAGCGGCTCGAGGCCTTCTACCTCGATCTGCGCGAACAAGAGACGCGGAGCAAGTTCGCGCTCGTCCACTCGCGTTTCAGCACGAACACGTTCCCCACTTGGGAGCGGGCGCACCCCTACCGGCGCATCGCTCACAACGGCGAGATCAACACCCTCCGTGGCAATCAGACGTGGATGCGCGCGCGCGAGGCGCTCCTCGAGAGCGAGGCGTTCGGCGAACACATGGCCGACTTCAAGCCGATCATCCGGCCCGGCGGGAGCGACTCGGCTTCGCTCGACAACGTGGTCGATTTCCTCGTCTCCGCAGGCGGGCGCACGTTGCCGCACGTCATGATGATGCTCGTCCCCGAGGCGTGGGAGGGGCACGACGACATGCCTCCCGAGCGGCGCGCGTTTTACGAGTACCACGCGTCGCTGGTCGAGCCGTGGGACGGCCCCGCCGCCCTCCTCTTTACCGATGGGACGTACATCGGGGCGACGTTGGACCGCAACGGCCTACGACCGCTCAAGTACGTCGTGACCGCGAGCGGCTTCGTGGTGGCCGCGAGCGAGCTCGGCGTCGTCGATTTCGAGGCGGAAGACGTCATCGAGAAGGGACGACTCCAGCCCGGCCGGATGCTGCTCGTCGATGTGGCGCGCGGGCGGCTCGTGGGCGACGACGAGATCAAGCACGAGGTCGCGACGCACCAGCCCTACGCGAAGTGGCTCGAAGACAACAAGATCGAGCTCGCAGACCTTCCTGCCCGGGCGGCCACGGCGCCGCTGTCAGCCGAAGAACGCCGCAGGCGAATGCGCGCATTCGGCTACACCCGGGAAGACTTGCGCGTGCTTATGGCGCCGATGGCGACCAACGGCGAAGAGCCTGTGGGCAGCATGGGCAACGACGCCCCGCTGGCGGTCCTCAGCGATCGGGCGCAGCCTCTCTTTCGCTACTTCAAGCAGCAGTTCGCCCAGGTCACGAACCCGCCGATCGACCCGATTCGCGAGAAGCTCGTGATGACCCTCGGAAGCTGTCTCGGGGGCGAGGGCAATCTCTTGGCCGAGTCGCCCGAGCAGTGTCGTCTGCTCGAGCTCGAACAGCCCGTGCTCACGAACGACGAGTTTGCGAAGCTCGTCGGAGGTCTCGAAGACTTTCGCGTCGCGGTTCTTCCGATCGTCTTCGACGCCCGGACCGCGAACCCCGGCGAAGCGCTCGACCGCGCGCTCGTCGAGCTCTGTGCCGCTGCGGAGCGGGCGGTGGACGACGGAGCGAGCATTGTCGTTCTGAGCGACCGTTCCATAGACCAGACTCGCGCCGCGATTCCGAGCCTGCTCGCGACCAGCGCCGTCCATCACGCGCTGGCACGGGCCGGCAAGCGGATGCGCGCGGGCCTCGTCGTGGAAACCGGCGAAGTACGCGAAGTCGCAGATCTGGCCTTGCTCGTCGGCTACGGGGCGGGCGCGGTCAACCCCTACCTCGCTTTCGAAGCGATCGACGGGCTCGACGTCGATACCCCGCGCAACGCTCGAGGGGAAAACTACGTCCACGCGCTCGACAAGGGCCTGCTCAAGGTCATGAGCAAGATGGGCATCTCTTGTCTGTCGAGCTATCAGGGCGCGCAGATATTCGAAGCAATCGGGCTCGGAAGCGAGACGATCGCGCGATGGTTCCCGGGGACAGCCTCGCGCGTCGGGGGAATCGGACTTGGCGAGATCGCGCATGAGTCGCTGCTCCGGCACGCGGCCGGCTTCGACGCGGAGATCGAGCCCACCGCGAACGACGAAGACGCGCTCGACGCGGGCGGGGTGTACGCGTGGCGAGTGGGCGGCGAGCGCCACCTCTGGAGTCCGCGCACGGTGGCGGCACTGCAGAAAGCCGTGCGCCTCGAGGATGCGGCTTCCTACGACGAGTACGCGCGCGCAATCAACGAGCAGGGCGACCATCCCTACACGCTCCGCGGCTGTCTGGACTTCGTACCGGTTGGCCCGCCGGTCCCCATCTCCGAAGTGGAGCCCGCGGCCAAGATCGTTCGCCGCTTTGCGACCGGGGCGATGAGCTTCGGCAGCATCAGCAAGGAAGCCCACGAAAACCTCGCGATCGCGATGAACCGCATGGGCGGCAAGTCGAATACCGGGGAGGGAGGCGAGGACGACGCGCGTTTCGTGCCACTCCCGAACGGCGACTCGAAGCGTAGCGCCATCAAACAGGTGGCGAGCGCTCGCTTCGGCGTCACGGCGCACTACCTCGTCAACGCCGACGAGCTCCAGATCAAAATCGCCCAGGGGGCGAAGCCGGGCGAGGGCGGTCAGCTCCCGGGCCACAAGGTGGACGAGACAATCGCGCGGGTGCGCTACTCCGTACCGGGGGTGACCCTCATCTCTCCGCCGCCTCATCACGACATTTACTCGATCGAGGATCTCGCCCAGCTCATCTACGATTTGAAGTGCGTCAACGCCCGCGCGCGCGTGAGCGTCAAACTCGTCAGCGAAACCGGAGTCGGCACGATCGCGGCTGGGGTGGCCAAGGCGCACGCGGACTTGATCACCATCGCGGGCCATGACGGGGGAACGGGCGCCTCCCCGCTTTCGTCGATCCACCACGCGGGCACGCCGTGGGAGCTCGGCCTGGCCGAAACGCATCAGGTTCTCGTCCTCAACGGGCTGCGCGAGCGCGTGCGCCTGCAGGCGGACGGGCAGCTCAAGACGGGCCGCGATGTGGCCTTCGCCGCCCTGCTCGGCGGCGACGAGTTCGGCTTCGCCACGGCTCCCCTGGTGGCGAGCGGCTGCGTGATGATGCGCAAGTGCCACTTGAACACGTGCCCGGTCGGCGTGGCGACGCAAGACCCCGTTCTGCGAGCGCGCTTCAAAGGCACCCCCGAGCACGTCATCAACTACTTCTTCTTCGTGGCGGAGGAATTGCGCGCCATCATGGCGCTCCTCGGCTTCCGCACCGTCGACGAGATGGTCGGGCGCGCGGACTGCATCGTGCCGCGTTCGCTCGAGCACCCCAAGGCAAGGCTGCTCGATTTCCGAGACCTGCTTCACTTCGCCGACGGCGGGGCCAAAGGAGGGGAAGGGCGCGCCGACCAATTCGCGGCTCCGGAGCTCCCCCTGTCGCTCGGCAGCTCGTCCACGGACGAGTCGCTGCTCGACGGCGCGCGCCTGTCGCTCAAGTACGGCGAACCGACGACCGTGCAGATTACCCTCACCAACGCAGATCGGGCCTTCGGCGCACGGCTGGCGGGGGAGCTTGCCCGTAAGTATGGGGCGCAGGGCCTTCCGGACGGCACCATCGTTGTCGAAGCGAAGGGAACCGCCGGGCAGAGCTTCGGCGCCTTCGCGGTTCACGGGATGCTCCTCGTGCTCGAAGGCGACGCGAACGACTACGTCGGCAAGGGGTTGTCGGGGGGCGTCCTCGCGGTGCGACCGCCGACACGCGCTGTCTTCAAGGCGCATGAAAACGTCATCGTTGGAAATACGTGCCTGTACGGGGCGACGAGCGGCAAGGCGTTCTTCGCGGGCCGCGCGGGCGAGCGCTTCGCCGTTCGCAACAGCGGTGCGATCGCCGTGGTCGAAGGGGTGGGCGACCACGGCTGTGAGTACATGACTGGGGGCACGGTCCTGGTGCTCGGACCCACAGGGCGGAATTTCGCGGCGGGGATGAGCGGCGGGATCGCGTACGTACTCGACGAGGAGCGAACGCTCGCTTCGCGGTGTAGTAAGGCGATGGTGGATCTCGAACCGCTGACGGCCGACGACGAGGAGATCGTGCGACTGCTCGTCGAAGAGCACGTGCAGCACACCCGAAGCGCGCGCGGGCGAAGCATCCTCGCTGCATGGGGGAAGCGTCGATTCGTGAAGGTGATGCCGCACGAGTGGCGGCGCGTCCTCCAGCTGCGCAAGACCGGAAGTTAGGGCGAGCAACGAAGGCGACCGAGCAAATGGGCGACCCGAAAGGTTTTCTGAAAGTAGGGCGAGTCGAAGAGGGCGATCGCGCGATCGACGAGCGCGTGCGCGACTGGCACGAAGTCCACCTGGCGGCGCCGATGGATCAGGTGCGCTCCCAGGCGTCGCGCTGCATGGACTGCGGCATTCCTTTCTGCCACCAGGGCTGTCCGCTCGGTAATCTCATCCCGGAGTGGAACGATCTCGTTCACCGGGGAAGGCTCGACGAGGCGGTTCGGCGGCTGCTGGCGACGAACAATTTCCCCGAGGTGACCGGACGCGTTTGC
>CAZVPE010000176.1:0-12719 GCA_964628155.1 uncultured Polyangiaceae bacterium
AGGCCGCCGCCGGGTGGGGCGGCGATCGGGGGGTTCTCCTCACGAACGGCGACCGTGCCGCATTTGCGTGGCGGCTTCACTATGACACGGGCAAGACCGAGGACGCGCGCGCGGTCGAAGCGTACGCAGCCGTTGCTGGTGGTATCGATCGGCTGCTCGGTGCGCCCTCCATGGGCGACACGACCTTCGATTGCCATGAGCGCTCGGACCGAGGGCCCCTGGCTGTCGCACGGGCGGGCGCTGATCTCGTGTTCGTGGCGGGACCAGCCAAAACGCCCCCGGGCGGTGCGGCATGGGCCAGCGCGGGTAGCTGCGGGGGAGCGCGGAAGTGGGCGCGAGAGATTGCCGGAAAGCGGTGAGCCAGCGCGCAGCGCCCGCCGCCATCGCACCAAACACGGAAAAACTCGCTCTCTTGAAGCGCGACGTCTTGGTCGCACGCAGAACGATCTAGAACATCGCCCGTCGCTTAGCGCGCGTTTGAATCGCTTCCCTCGCCAGCTCGTCGGCCCGCTCGTTCAGCGCCACGCCGCGGTGGCCCGGTACGTATACGAGCCGCGCACCTCGCGCCTCCACGATCCGCTTCGTGCGGGCCACGAGCTCCTGGTTTGCTTTGGCCTTCCACCCCTTTTGAAGCACTCCGATCGCGTATTGGCTGTCGGTGTGCACCACGATCGCGCGCGCGTCGCTCGGAATCCACTCGATCGCCCGCAGGATCCCCGTGAGCTCGGCCACGTTGTTCGTTGCCTCTCCGAGGTATTCGAGGCCTTCGTGCATCTTCCCATCGGGCGACACGAGGACGATCCCTGACCCCGCCGGGCCTGGATTGCCGGAGCACGCGCCATCCGTGTACGCAATCCACGCGTCGCTGGGCACTCCGTGCACCGACGCCTTCTTGCGCGCCGGCGCCTCGGCGGGCTGTTCGAGCCGGCATGCGTCGTCGGAGTGAAGAGCGGCGCCCGGCTCGACATGCAGATTGTCCGCCAGTGCTCGGTAAGCGCGGCCGAGAGGCTTGTAGCGGACCTCGACGCGCGCGCTCTCGTCCAGCGCCAGTCTTCCGTCGGGATGCGCCCGAGCAAACACTCGCTCGCCGCGTAGCATCGCCTCGATCCATGGCATCTTGGCCCTCCCATAACATGGCCTAAACAGCCGTGTCGCCGTGTGGGTCTCCTCTCCCCACGTCGTCGCGGACGGTGCTATTGTGCCCCATCATGCCTGCCGCGATACGACCGCGTCCGCTCGTTCTCATAATTCTCGACGGTCTCGGCGAGCGCGAAGAACGCGCCGACAACGCCGTGCGCTTGGCGCGCACGCCTGTGCTCTCCTCCCTTCTCGCCAGTTATCCCCACGGGGTCATCGGTACCAGCGGCCCAGACGTAGGGCTTCCTCCGGGCCAAATGGGAAACAGCGAAGTGGGCCATCTCAACTTCGGCGCCGGGCGTATCGCGATGATGGACATCTCTCGCATCGACAACGCCGTTTATGACGGAACCCTCGCGCAAGACCGGGTCATCGCCGACGCGGTCAAGAAAGCAAAGGTAGCCGGAGGCAAGTTTCACCTCCTCGGTCTCGTGAGCGATGGGGGCGTACACTCCTCGCTCGTCCACCTCTTCGCGCTCATAGACGTCGCACGGAAGGCCGGAGTGTCGGTCGTCGTTCATGCGTTTCTCGACGGCCGCGACGTCCAGCCAGGGACGGCCCCGGGTTACATCGCGCAAGTCGAGCAGAAACTGGCGGGTGGAGTCGGCCGAATCGGAACGGTGTCGGGGCGGTATTGGGGCATGGATCGGGACAATCGCTGGGAGCGGGTGGAGCGGAGCTACCGCGCCATCGTCGAAGCGAGTGCACCTCGAGCCAGGACGGCAAAGGATGGCATCGGACAGAGCTACGCGGCAGGCAAGACCGACGAGTTCGTGGAACCCTTCGTCGTGGACGGCTACGAGGGCGTCACGCAGGCGGACGCGGCACTCCATTTCAACTTTCGCCCCGACCGGGCGCGAGAGCTGACTCGCGCTCTCGCCCTCACGGAGTTCGACAAGTTCGCGCGAGTCGGCGGGCGCCCGCCGTTTGCCGAGCGTTATGCGTGCATGACGACGTACGACGGGACGTTTGGTCTGCCCATCGCGTTTCCGAAAGAGACGTACCCGAATATCTTCCCCGAAGTCATCGCGCGCGCGGGACTAAAGCAGTTTCGGTGCGCCGAGACCGAGAAGTACGCTCACGTAACGTATTTTTTCAACGGCGGGCGCGAGGAGCCGTTCGAAGGCGAAGAGCGGAAGATGCTCCCTTCGCCGAAAGAAGTCGCGACCTACGACCAAAAACCAGAAATGAGCGCTGCCGCCGTCGCGCACGCCACGGAAGAAGCCATCGTCGCCGGCAAGTACGACTTCATTCTAGTCAATTTCGCGAACCCTGACATGGTCGGACACACCGGAATGCTCGACGCCGCGATTCAGGCGGTCGAGTCGGTCGACAAGGGGGTCGGCTTGATCGTGGAGTCGGCGCGCGCTCGAGGGGGGGCCGTATTCATTACGGCCGACCATGGGAACTGCGAGCTCATGCGCGACCCCGCGAGCGGACAGCCGCATACGGCTCATACGCTCAACCCCGTGCCCCTCATTTACGTCAACGACCGCGATCGAGACGCCGCCATCCGCGGCGGCGGCCGTATTTGCGACGTGGCGCCGACCATGCTGGAGCTTCTGCAGCTTCCAAAGCCCGTGGAGATGACCGGCAAGTCGCTTCTCACCCACAAAAAGGCGGACTAGGCCGTGTCTTCCAAGTTGCTGCGCGCCACGATCTGCGTCGAATCCTCCGCTCCGTGCTCACGTACCGACAATAAGCTCCGCGCGGGGCTCGGATTCGCCTTGGCCTCCGTGTCGCTAGCGACTCTTGGAAGACATGGCCTCGTGCCACAGGCTCACTAGCCCGGCTTTTCGAGGAGCTCGCCCGACGTGCCCGAATCCCCGCACGCGGAGGACTTTCCGGTCGTAGAAGGCTACCGGGTCGTCGCGGAGCTCGGCTCGGGCACCCTCGCCTCGGTATACAGGGCGGTCGACGAGTCGCTCGGTCGTACGGTGGCGCTGAAGATCCTCCGGGCGACCATCGCTCCGAGCTCGCCCTTCGCGGCCCGACTCGAGCGCGAGGCCCGGATCGTCTCTGCGCTCTGTCACCCGAACATCGGCTCTTTGCATTCGTTCGTGAAGACCGAGACACGAATGGTCCTCGTGCTCGAGTTCGTCGACGGCGTGAGTCTGTCCACCCTGCTCAAGCGAAAAGCGAGCGTTCCGCCGGATTGCGTCGCAGCGATCGGCGTCGGAATCGCGCGCGGTCTCGAGCACGCGCACGAACGAGGGATCGTCCACGGCGACATACGACCGGCCAACATCCTGGTGAGCCGTCGCGGCGAGGTGAAGATCTTCGATTTCGGCATTGCCCAGCAGTCGTTGCCGGCGGAAGAACCCGTCGCCCTTTCGCCGCTGCGCATCGAAGACGTCGCCGCGTTCGGAACGCCCGCGTACATGTCGCCGGAACAGATCCTCGGTGGCGCGGTCGATGCGCGCAGCGACGTCTTCTCGCTGGGGGTTGTGCTCTATCAGCTCATCTGCGGCGCCCGACCATTCACACGCGGCGACGAGGCCGATCGCCAGCCAACCGCCCATCGCATCCGGCGAGATCCGCCCATCCCCCTTCATCGCCGCGCGCCCGACGTGCCGGCGGCGCTGGAGCGAGTGGTGATGCGCGCCATCGAAAAGCTCCCTCGCGACCGATTTCCGTCCGCCGGGGCCATGGCTGAAAGGCTCGAAGAGCTGACGGCGGCCCGCTCCGGCCTACGCGTGGACAGACTGGTGGTCCGTGCACTGGCGCACGCGGGCGTCGTGGCAACCGAGCAGGCCGGCTCGGAGGTGGCGCCGAGGAGAAAAGAGCGCGTCTCGGTGCGGCGCGCCACGTCGGGGATTGCGATCCTGGGCGCGGTGGCGCTCGCGGGGGGCGGCACGCTGCAGGCGACGACGCGTCGCGAGGGTCAGGCAGCGGGTGCGCGCGCCCTCGAGCTCGCTCCAGCATCTCCAGGCTATCTGCGCGTGCTCGCGACGCCCTGGGCGGAGGTTTCGGTCGACGGTCAGCGCGTCGAAGTGACTCCCTTTGCACACGCCATTCCGCTCTCGCCCGGCACGCACTACGTCACCCTGACGCACCCGAACGCACCGGCCGAAAAGCGAACCATCGCCGTGGAACCGGGCGAGACGCGAACGGTCGACGTCACGATGGCTATCGCCGATTTGGCCCATCCAGAAGACGCAGGCTCGCCTATTCGCCCGGATCCGGACAAGCCATGATCCCTGGACTTTTCGATACCTCCTGCACGCCTTCCCCTGACATGAAGACTGCACCGCCGAGGCGCATGGGCCTCGCGATCGTGTCGCTCTGCGCGGCGACGGCGGCCGCGCTCGGGGTCGTTTGGGCTTCAGAAGCGCTCGCGTTCACGCATGTCGTGAAACCCGGAGAAGCACTCGCGCAAATCGCCGAGCGCGTTTACGGCGACGCCAAGCGCGAAGGGGTGCTCATTGGTGCAAATGCCCTCGACATCCAAGGGGGGTCGGCGATCTCCGCCGGGATGCGTATCGAGATACCAGCGCCCAGTCACCATACCGTGACGCAGGGCGAGACCTGGGCGGAGTTGGCGCTCACCTGGCTCGGGACGAGCGACACGGCCCGCACCGATCTCCTCGCTAGGTCGAACAAGGGGGTCCCGTGGGTACCTCCCGTCGAGGGACTGGAGATCGAGATCCCCGCCATCGTGACGTACATCGCCGCTGACGGCGAGACGGTGAATTCGATCGCGCAGCGGTTTTGGGCGGACCCGTATCGCGGGTGGGAACTCAATCCTTACAATCGCCGAGACGGCGTGCCCGTCCGCCGGGGCGAAGTGGTCTTGATCCCGATGCTCGGGCTCCGCCTTACCGAGGCAGGCAAGGACGAGGCTCGCGCAGCTGCCGAGCGCGACGGCGCAAGCGGCGGCATGCCGTTCGAGCGGCAACGCCGCGCGGACTCGGAGCTGCCCCAGCTCTGGGCGGATGTGCGCTACGGGCGCTACGCCGAGGCGGTGGCGCGCGGCAACGCCCTCTTGGGCGGGGGCGCGCTGACCCACCCGCAGCTCGCGTCGGTGTATCAAGGCCTCCTGGAGGCGTACGTGGCGCTCGATGCCCGGTCCGCGGCTTCGGTGGCGTGCGCAGCGTGGAGGGCGAACGAGTCTCGCCCCCTGCTCGATCCCGTCCGAGTTTCGCCGAAGATACGCGCCGCCTGCGATCTGCGGTAAACACCGGTGTGACGCGCTCCACCTCGCTGCCACCCCTCAGCGCCGGCCGCCTGCTTGCCGGCAAATTCGAGATCTTGGGCGTGCTAGGGGAGGGGGCGACCGGAATCGTCTACGACGCGAGGCGACTCGCCGAGGGCGACCGCGTCGCACTCAAGGTCATCCACCAGCACCTGGTGGGGGACGCGCAGATTCGCGGGCGCTTCAAACGGGAAGCGACCATCCTTCGACGCCTCGAAGGAGAGCACCTCTGTCCGATCTTGGACTTCGGCGAGGCGCCCGATCCACGCCGCGAGGGCGCCGGGCTGATGTACCTGGCCCTCCCGCGCGTCGACGGTCCCGCCCTCGACGCCGTCGTGCGGACCGAAGGAAAGCTCCCGATCGCGCGGGCGACGGCCATCGTTCTAGAGGTTTGCGAAGCGTTGACCGAGGCGCACGCTCAGGGCGTCATTCACCGCGATTTGAAGCCCGGAAACGTGCTCCTGCGCCGCGGGGACAAAGCGGTGGTCGTCGACTTCGGCATGGCCAAGATCATCACCGGCGGCGGCGCCGGTACGACCGCCCTCACGCAACACAACATGGTATTCGGCACGCCGGAGTACATGGCGCCGGAGCAGGCCCGCGGCGACGAGCTCGACGCCCGCTGCGACGTCTATGCGACCGGCGTCATCTTGTACGAGCTTCTGACGGGAAGCGTCCCGTTCGCGGGCGCAACTCCGCTCAACGTACTGACCGCACATTTGACGGCGGTACCGCGTCCACCGCGCGAACGTGCCCCCGAGCGCAACATCTCCCCGGCGCTCGAAGCCGTCGTTCTGCACGCCATCGCCCGAGATCCTGAGCGGCGCTACGGAACGGCTGGGGCTCTCGCGGCGGCGATTCGGACGGCGGTGTCCGCGCCGCACGATGTGGAGGGCGTTCGCCCGGCCCGTGCACCGGACACGGGCGCCGAGACGGCCACTATCCCTGTCACTGCCGGGGGTCAGCCTTCCAGTCGCGACGCGCGAAGGTCAGCCCGGACGTGGCTTGTCGTCTGCGTCCTTGCGGCGCTTTTGGGCATAGGCCTCGGCGTTTGGCTTTCGATCTCGCCCCGGTTGCCGTGAACAACCCCCCGCCTCGATCCGGGCCGGCCTTCAGCTGTCGGGCACTGCTTCGATCGCGCGGCGGTACCGTTCGCGCCGGGCGGTGTCCTTGAGGATCTCGTACGCCTCTTCGAGCACGCTCGCGATCTTCCGCATGTCCTCGACCAGGTCGGAGACGTCCGACGTGGGCAGGCGCGACGGATCGAACGCGCGGCGCAGCTCGAGAAAAGCCCGACGCACCTCATACCCAGTCGCATCGCGCGACACGCCGAGGAGCGCGAAGTAGTCCCCGTCGTCTACGAGCTGGAGGCGCGCGCGCACGCGCTCGCGAATCGCTTCGGCATCCAGCGCCGCGACGTCGGGCCCGCTGGCATCCTCCACGATCTGCGCACCATTGCTGGGAACACGCATCACGTCGAGCACTCCGAGCTGCGACAGTGCGAAGATCACGGTCGCCAGGTCCCCTTCGGGCGCCAACTCGATCACCTCGCGGATCGGTCGCCCGGGTGCCGAGTGGACTTGAGCGACCTCCGCCGAATCAAGTCCACACTCGCCGAGCAGCCCTATTTCGGGCCCTTCTGCGACGTGCGAACCGATGCCCCCCAACCTCTCGACGGCATCGGGCGGAGGCACGATTCGCCGCACCACCTCCACGAAGACCGCCGCCCCCGTCGATCCCCCGAACACGCTCGGCTCGGCCCCCGGCCGTCCCGGCTGGTGCCGCTCCATCGTCAGCCGCCCGCTCACCGTCTGCAAAGCGCGCGCAAACAACCATTCGGCGTGCGCGCGCAACGTGGCCCACATCTGGTCCTGCCGGATGTACCCGCGCGCTACGAGGGCCGCGGCCGCGTGGCGGCCAAACGGAGGAAACTTGGAGGCCAGACGGCGTACCGTCTCCCGCGGCAGGTCGCCCCGCACTCCGAGAAACGCCAGCAACGATTCGTCGTCTGACGTCGAAGATGTCGTGACGACGTCGCCCTCACGGAGCACGATGCGCCGCTCGGTTGCGCCAGGAGCGCGCTGCGGCGGCCCGGCGGCGCTTTCGTTCTGAACGCCCAAGCACAAGGCCCCAGTGGTCCTGGCAGCGATGGCTCGTGCGACGACGCGCATGGCGTCCCCCGCGCCTAGGACAGACGGGAACGGTGGAGCCGTGCCTTCGCGCGGGGCTGGCGACTCTCGGTCGGGCGACGCGAACGCCGCCTGCGTCCAGCCGGACGAAGTCGGAGGAGCGCCGCTGTCCCCGAAAGGCCGGTCGCGCACCGGCGTCGTCGCGGATACGCGTTCGGCGCGCGGCGTGGGTTCGCTCGGCCCTCGGGGTTCGGAGCCCCCAGTCGTCGAGATGCCATCGCCCGTCTGTCCGGAGTGCGTTCCGCCTTGAGTGTGCCCTGTCGTGGGCCCCGGAGGAGTCTCGCTCGGCCGAACGCCTGGGCCGGTGCGGGCAGGCGGCGGGCCTGTGCCCGAGGAGCCGGGGCTCGAGGCGCTACGCGTCGCCCGCGAGCCGCCGCGGATGCTCGTTCGGTCGCGCCCCCCTAATAACGAGGTCGAACGCGGCGGCACGACCGGGTCGTCGTCGTCGTCGTCTTCGTCAAGAGGCTCGTCGAGCGCCGCAAGCATGTCTGCCGGAAGCACGGCTTCGATTTCGTCCTCGGGCGACGGGACGATTGACTCGCGCTCGACTTGCACGTTGACACGCTGCTCGGCCTCGGCCAAGAGCTCCTGCAACTCGGGGCTGACCGGTGGCGCGAGGCTCATGAAGCGCCGCGGTACTCCGCCGGCCATGGCGGCCGGCGGCTCCGATGGGGACCTCGACGAGCGCGGCGAAGGCGGCGCGGAGGATTGCGACTCGGGGGCGCTCGGCGGGACCGAGGCCCGCATGCTCGCCGGAGGCAGCGAGGGCGCGCCGCCCGCGAGCTTCGGCGCTGGACTAGGAGGCCTGAGCGGCGCTCCGATCGCCTCGCTGCGGTCGCCCGACGTGAGCGCATGGACCTTCTGCACAAGCGCCTGGATCTCGACCGGGCGCAAGAACAGCCCGCTCCCTTCTTGCGCGAGCGCCTCCTCGGGGGTAGCGATGGCCCCGCCGGGTCTTCCGATGAAAAGGACGTGGATGTCTTCAGCCTCGGGAAGTTCGCGCATTCGCTCGACAACTTCGAGGGCACCCTCGGCGTCCGCGTCGACGAGAACGACGCGCGGACGCTGGACCGCGACCCGAGCGACGAGCATCGAAGGCGGGACGTCGACGACCGTATGGCCGGCCGCCCGCAGCGCGAGCGCCAGCCCCTCGCCCTCGGAACTCACGTCCACAACGAAAATGGTCGACATGAGCCCGCGAGCACTCCCGTCCAGCCTCGCTCCCGTGGCCACGTCATCCTCCGTCTCGCGGAGAGCGCCCGCGCGTCGGGGAGCGGGCCCTCGACCATTTCGCCCCCAGTCGCTCGCCCAGTCGAGGCAGAAGGCCAGCGCCCCAAATGAGGGCGAAGAGAAACAGCACCATCGCCAGCTCGCCGGAGGTCAGCGCGAACATCGCCATTCTTAGTATCACGGCTTCTTCATCGAACGTCGCTCCCGCGCGCCCCCACATCTTGCCTGCGCTTCCTTCCAGTAGCAGGGGGTGAGCCAACCTGACCGCTTGCGCGAGGCGGCTGGCGCGCTCGGGATTTCCTGGGTAGATGCCGGTACGTGGTAGGATGCGCCTCAAGGTGAGCGGCTCGGGCGTTCCCCCAATCGGGTCGGGCGTGGGTGCCGAGTCGAGGGGGGCGACCTTGCGGGCCGCGTTCGTGACGCGCTGGCCGCGGTGGCGCGCCCGGATTGGCACGTGGGCAAGCCGGGCGGGCATCGCCCTCGTCGCGATCGCAGTCCCCGCCGCGCTCGCTCTGTGGATTGCCGTTCGGCACTACGAGGCTGGCTTGCCCGACGTCATGGATCTCAAGACGTACCAGCCGCCGCAGGTCACGCGGGTGCTCGCGCGCGATGGCACCACGGTTCTTGCGGAGCTCTATACGCAGAGGCGGACGGTCGTCAGCGTTCAGTCGCTGCCCGCGCACGTCAAGCTCGCGGTCCTCGCAGCCGAGGACGCCGGCTTTTACGAGCACGAGGGGCTCAACTATTTCGGAATCGCTCGGGCGCTCCTCGTCAACGCGCGGGCGCGGACCACGCGGCAGGGCGGGTCGACGATCACGCAGCAGGTCGTCAAGAATCTGCTCTTGGCCACGCACGAGCGGACGCTGTCGCGCAAAATCCGTGAGGCGCTCCTGGCGCGGCGACTCGAGCAGGAGTTCTCGAAAGACGAGATCTTGGAAGTGTACCTGAACCAAGTCTACTTCGGCCGCGGCCGGTACGGAATCGAAGAGGCGGCTCGCGACGACTTCGGGAAAAGCGCGCGGGACATATCAGTGGCCCAAGCGGCGCTAATCGCTGGACGCATCGCGAATCCGCACGAATTTCATCCGCGCACGAACTTGGGGGCGGCGCTTTCCCGCCGGGCGTACGTGCTCGATCAGATGCGCGCCAAGGGGTTTCTGAGCGAGGCGCAATGGAAGACGGCGAGGGACGAGCCGGCCACGCTTGCGCCGACCGCGGAGGCGCCGAGCGACGTGGCGCCCGAAGGGGTGGAGCTCGCGAGAGGGGCGCTCTACCGAGTCGAGCCCGAGCAGGCTCACCTCGGAGGGTTCACCATCCTCACGTCGATCGATCCAAAGCTCCAGGCGGCCGCGCGCAAGGCGCTGCGCGACGCGCTCGCCGCCTACGACAAGCGCCACGGACTGACGGGCCCGCTCAAAGTGCCTCCGCCCGCCGCCGACAAGAAGATCGCAGACAAGAAGGGTCGTGCGGCTCCGCCCCGCGACCCTTTGGCGCCGTTCGAGGGGACTCCCGTTTTCGAGCACCACAAGGTGCTGGTGGGGGTCGTCGTCAGCGCGGACGACCCAGCCGGGACGTTCGATGTGCGCGTTGGTACCGCCACCGGCACGGTGAAGCTCGCCGACTTCGAGCGCTACAACCCCGGAAACCTCGCGCCGAGCGCGTTCGCTCCGGCGGGTGCCCACGTGCGGGTGAGCCTCCTCGCCGCCGTCTCCGACTCCCCGAACGCGAGGGTGCCCCTCCGGCTGGAAACGGGCCCTGAAGGTGCGCTGGTCGCGATCGACGTGCGAACGCGCGAGATCCTCGCTCTCGCCGGAGGATACGAGGGACGTGCAGGGACGCTCGATCGCGCGACGCAGTCGAGGCGGCAGCCGGGTTCGACTTTCAAAACGATCGTTTACTCCTACGCGCTCCACACGCGGAAGTTCACCCCGGCGACGCTCGTCGACCCGAGCCCCGACGTGTTCGAGGGGGGGTACCGGCCGAGCAACTTCGAGGGCTGGCGTGGGCGCGACCTACTCCGTCTGCGGGAAGCGCTCGCCAACAGCGTCAACGTCGCCGCCGTCCGGGTCCTCCGCGACGTCGGCCCCGCGAACGTCGTCGCTTGGGCCCAGGCCCTCGGGATCGAATCGCCGATGAAGCCCGACCTCTCTCTCGCCCTTGGGAGCTACGAGCTCAAGCCAATCGAGCTCGCCGGGGCCTACGCCACGTTCGCGGCCGGCGGTACTTACCAAGAGCCGCACGCGGTCCTGCGGATCAGCGGACCGGACGGCAAAGATGTCGCTCCGCAGGCCGCCCCGCCCGCGCGTCGCGTCCTCGACGAAGCGGAGGCTTACCTGGTGACGAGTATGCTCACGAGCGTCGTCGACCATGGAACCGGCGCGCGCGCGAAATCTCTCGGGCGACCGCTCGCGGGCAAGACGGGGACGTCCAATGGACCGAAGGACACTTGGTTTGCCGGATATTCGACCGAGGTCGCCGCTGTCGTTTGGATCGGGTTCGACGACGGCCGGCCTCTCGGGCCCGGCGAGCAAGGCGCCGTGACCGCCCTGCCCGCGTGGATGACATTCATTAAGGCGGCTACCGACGGCAAACCGCGAGTCGATTTCGCGCGACCGCCGGGAGTTGTGACCGTGACCATCGATCAGCGGACCGGGGCGCTTCCGTACTCCGACGATCCCGATGTGCTCGACGAAGTCTTCCTCGCCGGCACCGAGCCCACCGAAGCAGCCGAACCGCCAGGTCCGGCTTCCGAGGACGCGGGCCTGAACGAAACGACCGCGCCGTAACCCGCAATGCGATTGCGGTAGCGCGTCAGAAGACGAGCACCCGCATCCCGCGGCCGACGTCGACGGCGTTTGCGAGTGCCGCGTGGTGGACGCGCTTCGCCCAACGGACTGCGGCGACGAGCGCGCGGTCGTCGAGGTCCGCGCCGGTCCGCCGCGCGACGCGGCCTGCCACCAGCGACGCCAGGGCGCATCCCGTTCCGTGCACCGGCGGAAGGGCGAGGCGGCGCGCCCGAAGCTCGAAGAACTTGCCGCCGAGGGCCAAGACGTCCGTCGCGACCGGGCCGCCCAAGTGCCCTCCCTTCACGAGGACGGCGCGGGCGCCGAGGTCGACCAGGGCAGCGGCGGCGTCGTGGGCCTCCGACACGCTGCGCACCCGTTCGCCGACAAGGACCTCGGCTTCTGCGAGATTCACCGTCAGGAGCGTGGCCCGGGCCAAGAGCTCCGCCTTGAGCACGGCTACCGCCCGCGGCGACAGCAAGCGCGCTCGCCCGCGCGTGGGCAGCATCGGCGTGTCGACGATCACGGGCACCCGCGGGTGTCGCGCCAGAGAACGGACCACGGCGCGCACGTTCGCCTCGTTGCCGAGCGCACCCACCTTCACTGCGCCCACCCGTTGATGGCGGAGGACCTCCGCCACTTGAGCCTCGAGGTCGCGCGGCGAGACGGCCTTCGCGCTCTTGAGGCCGGCGGTGGACTGAATCGTGATCACCGCAGCCGCCGCGCAGCCGAAAACCCCTGCAAACGCGAACGCGCGAAGGTCGGCGGCGAGCCCGGCTCCGCCTCCGGGGTCAAGCCCTCCGACAGCCAGCGCGCACGAAAGTCGAATGCCCTTAGGGTCCATGCGGTGTTTCCTACCGCGCATTGTTCGCGCAGGTGAGGGCGGCGTCGGACGTGGCGAGAGATGTATGCGAGCAAACCTCGCGATTGACAGTGCCGGAAGGACGCTGATACCCCCAAAGTGACAGGATGCGCGAGCGATCACGGTCCATTCGCGCTGCGCTCCTCGCCGCCGTCGCGGGCGCTCTGTCGTCGGCCGCTGCCCGCGACGCCCGCGCCCAGTGCGTCGATCAGGAGCTCGAGCAAGAGCTCGTCGGCGGCCGGCATTACCGCGGCGTTCAGGAGCGCTCGTTCATCAAGGCATTTCGCCACGAGTTCTCGGCCATGGGGGGCTACTACGCAGCG
>CAZVPE010000177.1:0-12621 GCA_964628155.1 uncultured Polyangiaceae bacterium
ATCGACCCAACGACGCCCGCGAAACGCAAGCGCTGGCACAGCAGAACCTCGATGCTCGGCAGCCCGGTCTGGCCATCGTGCTCGTCGAGGGCGCGCCGGAAAGCGTACGCGACGACGTGCGCGTACAGCACGTTTTGGCCCGAGCGCTCATCGACGCCGGTCGCAACGGGGGCGCCCTCGCGGTCGAGACGCAGGTCCTCGAGGCGTGCGGAGCCGTCGTCGACGGCCAGTGGCCCCCTGGATGCGACGCGGTTTTGCTCGCGTCAGCAATGCGCCGCACCGATATCTTGCGCGAGCTCCTCGCGCGCGGTGTGGAGGACGCGCGAGCGCACCCGGAGACCAGCCTCGCCTCTTACCTGATTGCCACGCGTCAGGCTCGCGTCGCGCTCGAATGAATCGGATAACAGGCGGCCCTCGTCCGCGCTCCCAGAGCGGGGCCTAGAAGCTGCACCTTGCCGTTTCGTGAGCTTGCGCCCTTCGATGCCCCTCGAGGCGGCCCCGAGCAGCGCGCGCGTACTCGTCGTGGACGCGGACGAGGCCGTGCGCGCACAGCTCGCGCTGGTCGGACGCGAGAAAATGCTGGTCATCGTGGCGGTCGCGACCCCTGCATCCGCGCTGGCGGAGGCCGCTCGCGCGCCGTTCGACGCCGTGTTCATCGACGCTTCGCTGGGGCCCGCAGCCCTTGCGCTCGCCCGCGACCTTCGCGCCGCGCCGGGGCACGAACGGCTGCCGCTCGCATTTCTCTCCGAACGCGACGACGTCGGTCGACGCGTGGAGGCGGCACATGCCGGGGCGTCGCTCTTCCTGCCAAAGCCCGTCGACCCCTATACTTTCGGGGCCGCTGTCGAGCAACTGCTCGCGCTCGGTCGCAAAGACAAGATGCGCGTGCTGATCGTCGACGACGATCCCGCGTTCGTGGCATGCGTCGTGGAAGTCCTCGAGCGCGAAGGGATGGTCGCACACTCCGCTCCTGACGCGCGCCGGCTCATGGAACTGCTCGACACGGTGCACCCCGACCTCGTGCTGCTCGACGCGATCTTGCCGCACGTCAGCGGTTGGGATGCGATCCGCATCGTTCGAACCGCACCGGAGCACCGAGACTTGCCCATTCTCTTTCTCACGGCCCGTACCGACGTCGCAAGCCGCGTTGCCGCGTTCGAAGCGGGCGCGGATGACTACCTCGGCAAGCCGCTGGTCCACGAAGAGCTCCTCGCCCGTGTGCGAGTCCGGCTCGAACGCAGGCGCCTCATCCGTGAAGTGGTCGAACGCGACGCACTCACTCGCTGCCTCTCTCGGCGCGCGCTCCTCGAGGCGTTCACGAGCCGCCTCTCCGAAGCGCGACGCCACGGGCGTCCGTTCTCGGTGGCGATGCTCGACGTCGACCGGTTCAAGCGCGTGAACGACGCCTACGGACATCTCGTGGGCGACCACGTGCTCATGTCGCTCGGACGGCTTCTCAACGCTCGCTTTCGCCTCGAAGACATGCGGGGCCGGTGGGGGGGCGAAGAGTTCGTCCTCGCATTCCCGGGCGAAGTGGGCGGCACGGCGGGCGCGGTCCTCTCGCGCGTGCTCGACGAGTTCCGCGCCCTGGCTTTTCGAAGCGAGCTCGGAGAGCGCTTCTACGTGACGTTCAGCGCGGGCGTCGCGAGCTTCCCGAACGACGGCGCCACCGCGGACGCCCTCATTCGTGTCGCCGACGCCCGGCTTTACGACGCAAAACGATCGGGCCGGGGCCACGTCGTGGTCGCGCCGGCCGACGCCTCGAGTGCGGATGGACTCGGTGAGTCGCGCGCCTGACTGCAGCGCGGTTCCTCGTGGATCGACAAAACCCGGCTACACTGACAATCGCTCAACCCCGTTTTCTGGAGCCCATAGACATGTGCGGAATCGTTGGTTACGTCGGCGCAAAGGACTGCGCCCCGATCCTCGTCGAGGGGCTGCGCCGCCTCGAGTACCGCGGCTACGACTCGGCCGGGCTCGCCCTTCATACGGGACGCGAACGCGGCATCGAAATCGTCCGCGCCGTGGGCAAGCTCGCCAATCTCGAAGCCGCGCTCAAGCGAAACCCGCTGGCTGGGACAACGGGCATCGGCCACACGCGCTGGGCAACCCACGGACGCCCGAGCGAAGCGAACGCGCACCCGCACGTCGCCGGCAAAGTGGCCGTCGTGCACAACGGAATCATCGAAAACCATGTTGCGCTGCGGCGCGAGATCGAATCGATGGGGGTGCGCTTCACGAGCGACACCGATACGGAAATCGTCGCGCATCTGGTCGACCACGCGTTGCACGCCGGTGCTCCTCGCCTGGCCGACGCCGTTCGCGTGGCGCTCGAACGGGTTCGCGGCGCCTACGCCATTGCCGTTCTCGCGACGGATTCGCCGGGCGAGATCGTCGTGGCCAAGGCGAGCTGTCCTCTCGTGCTGGGGCTAGGCAACGGCGAGATGCTCTGCGCGAGTGACGTACCGGCCTTGCTCGCTCACACACGCAACGTCGTCTTCCTCCACGACGGGGAGATCGCGACGCTGACGCGCACCAGCGTCGAGATCACGACGCTCGACGGAACGCCGGTGCATCGCGCAGCGAAGACGATCGACTGGTCGCCCACCCAAGCGGAGAAGGGCGGGTACAAGCATTTCATGCTCAAAGAAATCCACGAGCAGCCTCGGGCCGTGGAGGACACGCTGCGCGGACGGGTCGACCTTTCCGAGGGCGACGTCGTGGGCGAAGAAATCGGGATTTCGGCCGACCTCGCCAAGTCGATCCGGCGCGTCTATTTCATCGCGTGCGGCACGAGCGCACACGCTGCGATGGCAGGCCGGTATTGGGTCGAACAGCTCGCCCGCGTTCCTGCGGTGGTCGAGGTCGGCAGCGAGGTCCGCTATCGGGACCCGGTCTTTGGCCCGGGCGACCTCGTGGTTGCCGTGAGCCAAAGCGGTGAAACGGCCGACACGCTTGCGGCGCTTCACACGGCCAAGTCGCAAGGAGCGCACGTGCTGGCCATCGCCAACGCGATCGACAGCGCAATTCCACGCGCGAGCGACGCCGCCCTCTACACGCACGCTGGTCCCGAGATCGGTGTCGCATCGACCAAATGCTTCACGACGCAGCTCGTGGCGATGTTGCTTCTGGCCGTATATCTCGGGAGAAGGCGCGGGACGTTGCCACAAGAGCAGGCCAGACGCATTCTCGACGCCCTTGCCCGTGTTCCGCAACAGATGCGCGAAGTCCTCGGAGCGGGGGACGAGCTGCGGTACCTGGCAAAGAAGCACATGCGCTCCCAGCACATGCTCTTTCTCGGACGCGGCTCGAGCTTCCCCGTCGCTCTCGAGGGCGCGCTCAAGATGAAAGAGATCTCGTACATCCACGCGGAGGGGTACGCCGCCGGCGAGATGAAGCACGGCCCGATCGCGCTCATCGACGAAGAGATGCCGGTCGTGACGATCTGCCCGAAAGACGCCCACTACGAGAAGACGTTCTCGAACATGCAGGAAGTGAAGGCGCGCGAGGGCCAACTCATCGTCGTCTGCACGCGGGGCGACCACGACGTGCGGACGCTCCTCTCGAGCGACGTCGACGCCCGCGGGTCCCGCCGCGCGAGCGCTCCGCCGCCGGAGCCGGACATTTTCGAGATCCCGATCGCCGCGCCGGAAGTGTTGCCCCTCCTTACCGTGCTCCCCCTCCAGCTGCTCGCCTATTACATGGCCGACTTGAAGGGGACCGACGTCGACCAGCCGCGCAATCTCGCCAAGACGGTCACGGTAGAGTAGGGCCTCGGCCCCGCCGCCGTCTGAACCGCTACCGTTCGAGCCCGCCGCCCATCGGCTGCGCCAGCTCGATGTCCAGCACGGTGATCGACCACGGCGGAAGGGGTTGGTCGAACGTCGACGCGGCTTCGCGCACCGGCGGCTGGTTTGCGGCGAACCCGGCCGCGCCTCGCGCGTAGACATAGGCCTGGCGCGACGCGAGAGAGCCGCACGCTTTGAGGTCAACTTCCGCGAGGAGGGCCGAATCGGGCGACAGGTTGATGGCGATTGCCACCACGTGCTTTCCCTCTTCGTCCCGCGAAGCAAAGAGGGACGCGCCCTCGGATGTCGTCGCGGGAAGGTACCAGTCGAGAAAGTGGCCGCCTTTGCCGTCGAAATTGCGATAAGCCAAAAACCCCTGTGTGCTCGGCGCACCCGCGGGGGGAACGGTCCAGTAGAAGGCGGAGGTCACGCCGAACTCCGCGAATCGCCCCAGGGCTTCGGCCGTCGCGAGCGCGCCCGTGATGTGTTTCTCGCCGCCGAAATTCCATTCGCCGATCGAGATGCCGCGCCCTGGGTAGTTCTTTTCGACCCACTCTCTCATTCTCGGCAAGAGGCGAATCGGTTCCTTGATCCACGACTCGTCCACATACGTCGGGTCCCAGAGGCTCCTCGTCGAGCGAAGGCGGAGGGCGGCCGTCGTCGGGTCGGTTTCGTCGCCATAGACTTTATTTTCCTGCGGATAAAAGTGCATGTCGAGCACGTCGAGAACCCGGACACCGGTCTTTTGCTCGTACTCGCGCAGCTTGCGCAGATACCATTCCACGAGGGGCACGTCGCCGTGGGCACGACGATCCGATCTTCGATCGAAGCCGCCGCTCGCGTCTTTCGCGGAGAAGAAGTAGTTCGTCCAGCCCCACTCCGCCGGTCCCGCGATGACGGCGTCCGGGTCGGCTTGGCGGATCGCCGTTCCGTATTGGATCGTCCGATCGAGGAGCTCGTCGTAGCCGAGGGGGTCGGGCCGAACGTCGCGATGCGTGGTGCTCCAGAGCATCGGCTCGTTGTCGAGAATGTATTCGGCGACGCTGCGCGTACCGGCCTTCGTATCCGCGGCGTGAATCGCGACGATCCACTTTTTCACCCACTCCGGTGGGGCTGGAATGCTCGTCTGGGTGGCAGGGCCGGGAGCGTACTTCGCGCCAGACGGCGCGCGTTTGGTGCCGTCACCGGCGTCCGGATGCCACGGATCGGTCTTTCCTTGTGCACCGTAGACCGAGACCGGAAAGGAGTACGACGTCGCGTCCTTGGCCACCCAACCCAGGATTGGAACGGTGAGCGCCGACGCTTTGTGGCGCTCCAGGTTCTTCGCCAGAAACTGGACATAATCGTCTGCAGCGTGGTTCTCGAAGAACCAATCGCTGGCCTTGTTCGAGACGCGCCTCTCCCAATTGTACCGGGTGGAACCGTTGCCTCCCCACCGGTGGGCCGTTGCCCCGAAATCGACGGGCACCTGGCTCGCGTCCACTCCGGCGATGCCGTAGATGAGCGGGCTGATTCGCGTCGCCTTCACTTCGCACGCGATCCGAAACGGAGCTAGCTTGCCCGCCGCAACCGAAGGCGACGAAGCGGGCCGCTCTCCGCCCCTCGTGAGAGCGACTTTGTCGATCAGCACCCAATCGGTGCCGAACGTCCTGAACGAATGAAAGACGATGCGCTCGAACGGAATCCGATCGGGGTTGAGCTCGGCCATCGGGATGACCACCTGCGTCCAGCCGTCACCGAGGTCCGTCCTGTGGTCGGGTGAGATCTTCACCGGTCGAAGCGGCGTACCGCTCGGCGGGTCGAGCCGGACTTCGAGAAAGTCGCCCTCGCCCACGGGCGGCTTCACACGAAACGCAACGCCGCCGAATTCTCCGTTCAGCCCGGGCTTGGCGAGGATCCAGTCGCCGTCGTTGTCGAATCGAACCTTCGCGGGTTGGTCTTTTGGGAGCTCGCGCGTTGCGCTGCCGAGGTTCTGCCAGTTGTCTTTCACGCCGCCGTCGTAGATCGTTTCGGCCAGCGCCGGCTCTGCGGGCGCGGAAAGCGTCGCGTCGGGCATGTGCACGGTCGACGGTGAGTGGCCCATGCAGTCTGCCGCCAAAGTCGTCAGCCCGGCGAGAAGGACGCAGCCGGAGAATTTCATGGGGCCCGAGGGGGGCTCATTGGGCGGCCTTCGGCGGACCGCCATTCCGCGGGTTCGCGCCTAGAATGATCGAACCGAGGATTCGTTCGCGCCCGATTTCCTTTATCGTCTGTTCGGCCGACCTGAACGATGTCTTTCCGAGGCTCACGCACACGACGACGGCGTCGGCGTCGCGAGCGACCGGAGCCGACGTCGGGTTCTCGAAGATCGACCGCAGCGAGATGATCACGCGCGCACCGGAGTCGAGGTGCTCGTGCACCTCGCGGATATGGTAGTCGATGAGACGCATGCTGAGGTCCCGGAGGTCGCAGACCACCGAGGGCTGTCCTCGATACCGCCACGAGAGCTGAGCGAAGAGCGCTGCAATCGGCAACGTATCGGTCGCGTTGCTTGCGCCGACCACGGCCAGAGAGCGCCAGCCCCGTCGTTCGGCCGCCAGCCACAATCGCTGGAGGCGAACATCGTCCCACGCGTTCGGGAGACCGATTGCACTGGGCGCGAGCAGTGCAACGGATTGGTCGTCTTTCACGCGATTCCTATCGTACAGGGGGGCGAGTCGTCATAGGGAGCGATCGATCTCACCGAGCACCTCGAGCTTGAGCCGGCGGCGAACCTGCCATGACTCGAGAACCAGTCCGCCGAAGACATCGGCGAGCGCGGCGGCCAGGAACGCGAGGAGGACCCCACCGAGAAGCGCTCCGGCGGCCAGGAGCTGGGCCACCGGCTTCTTGGTCTTGGTGGGCAGCTCGGCCGGTGTTTGAATGGTGTAGCGGTACTTGTAAGCCGTTCGTGTGATCTCGAGTTCGACGTTTGCCGCGTCGATGTGTGCCATCGTCTCTTCGTACCCTTGGATCGCCGCTTCGAGCCTCGATCGCGCGAGGCGCGTGGGACCGTCTTCGACGACCGGCCTCGGCGCGGGCGGCGCAGAGCTCGACGGCGCCGCGCTGGCCTCCATCGGCGTCGGGGGGCCGGCCAATCGCGGCGCGGGTGCCGGGGGCTGCACGCTCGGCGGCGTTGCTTGCGCGATCTGCGCGGTGAGGTTGCGCTCTTCCTCCCGGAGGCGCAGGAGCTCGGGCGACGGCTGGGTGAGCGCTTCGATCTTCTGCTGCAAACCGATGACGGTCGGATGCATCGGCGTCAGGGTGAGCTGCGCCTGGGAGAGCTGTTGCCGGAGTGAGTCGAGCAAGACCTGCCGCTCATGCTCGAGTGCCTTGATCTTCAGCCTCACCTCTTCGAGCGCCAGCGATACTCCCGGATCGACGGCGGGCGCCGTGTCCCCGGCGGCCCGGGGCGGAGCGGGGGCGTACCCTCGGAAAGGCGGGGGCGCAGCCGCGGCCGAAGGTGCTGGGAGTGGAAGAGCCGCGATGAGGCACCTCTGGTACTCCGCGAGCGCCGTCTCGACCTTCTCGTTTTCGGCTTTGGCGTGATCTTGCAAGACCCCGATGCTGTCGGTGATAAGGGCGAGGTCGCGGTCGTAGCGAGCTTCCAAGAAGTTCTTCTGGACGAGCGACACGAGATCGTACGCCATCTGTGCGCTCGGCCAATCCACCGTCATCACCACGGTGGACTCGTCCGTTACGATATCGAGTTTTTTCTCGAGGATCGCGACCAGGACCTTCAGCTTGTCCTCGTCGGACGGCGGTCCGTAGAGCCAGGTGGTGATCCGGTCCTTCAAGCGCAGCGCAGGCGCGCGCGACTCGGTGAATCGGTCGGCCAGGTTCGCCTGCCGAACGAGCGCGACCAGGTTGTCGCGACGCATGATCATGTTCGCGACGTTCTTGGTGGGGTCATCGACCTGGTCGATGTTGGGGGCGGAGCCGCTGAGCGCGCGGAGCGTCGACGGACGTTGGGCGAAGATTTTGACCTGCGCGCTGTAGGTCTTCGGCATCGTCGCAGCGGCCGTGATCCCCAGGCCGGCCACGATGGCGAACGTCGCGATTGCCAGCTTGCGGTGCCTGCGTCCCGCGCGCAGCACGAAGCCCGTGAGCTCGGTGATCTGCTCGAGGTCCAGCCCGTCGGACTCGGCCTCCTCGGGCGGCGCCTGCGAAAGCGGCGCGTTGATATCGTGTTGGACCATGGGTGCGATGCTCCCCGCGCGCCGTGCCCCCTGCGCGACGGCGCTAGAAGCGTACAGGCCGGGCGCGGACCGTCAGCGCGACGTAGGCGAAGACTGACCAAAGATTGCCATAGCCGCTGTGCTCTTGCCAGAGCCCCTGGACCCCGAACGAAAGATCGGAGAGGCGGTCCAGACCTAGCGTCGCGTCCGCCGAGCCGGTCACGAGCGACACGTCGTTGTACCCGTGGTCACTTTGGAGGGTCTTCAATGCGCTTACCCCGAGGTGCAGCCTGCGAGAAGATGTGAGCACGTCGGTCAAGTTGGCGCTTCCCTGGAGATACTCGGCGGTAAGCCCAGTGAGCGGATCGACGTTCGGAGCGAGCTGAGCATAGAGGGAAAGCTCGCTCGTGCCCTTGAAGCCGAAGTGAGAGGAGAGCTGCGCGAGCGCCACAGGGTAGAGGAGTGTCTCTTGGACGCCCAAGTCAGTGGCGTCGGTGTCGTACACTGCGGCCCCTGCGCCCAAGGTTAGAATCGTGGTGCGCGACAAGCGCCTGCGGAGCGTCTCGTCGAGCTGAGCGCTCTCGACGCGCTCGCGACAGAGCACCAACCCTGCCTCTTGAGGCACGCCCACCATGGTGACCTGCGTTCCCGTGGCCACGGGCGGACACCCGCCCTTGGTGTGGAGTTCCTGCACCAGCACCCGCGTCGTGAGCAGGTCCAACCGCGACGCGGTGTAGGCGAGTGACGCGCTGGCCCGCGGACCGTACTCTTCGGGGAGCTCGTCGCGCGACGCGGGATCGGCTCCACCGCTCACGAGATAGCCCCCCGACAGCAAGAGCACGACGCGGCGACCCACGCCTTGGCGCAACGTCGCGTCCGTCGTCGAGCCGAAGACCGTGATAAATCCCGGGTTCGGAAGGGCATTCAGCGGAGGCTGCTGCCCAGGCATGAGGATCTGCGTCTGCTGGAGGTACGCGGAGTCGAGCACTCCGTACATCGCCCCTTCGGTCACTGTGAAGCTGGTCGAGCGATGATGCCAGGCCGCGATCGCGTTGCCGACGTTAATGAGCTGAGGGTGGATGCCTTGCTCAAAGTCGGGGAGGGTCAGCGTCGGCGAGTAGGTCAGCGTATAGGTCGAGAGGCGATCGGCGACGCGAACGCTCGCGGTCGGCGCCTCGACGAAGTCCAGGCCCGCCCCCTGCCCCTGGGTAGCTCTCGCCCGAAGGGTGGTGACGTCGTTCAGCTCGAGTATGCCCGCGTAATCGGCAGCCAGGACAGCAGTCGCGATCATGGGTGGGGCGAGCCGTCGCTACTCGACCTCCACGACGTCGCCGGGATGCAGCTGGAAGTCGCCAGCCCGCCCGACGTTGCGCGTCACCGCCTCGTAGGTGAAGCGGATTCGCATCGGCGTGGGCCGGTCGCGGACGACGTAAATGCTGCTTCGGGACGCGTACTCTGTGAGGCCGCCGCCGAGCGCCAAAGCGTGGGCAAGCCTCAGATCGTGCTCGAGTGGATACCCGCCCGGCCGCGTCACTTCGCCGAGCAAGAGCACGGTTGGCGGCTGGGATTCGTCGATGTTGACCACGACGCTCGGCGACACGATGAAGTCTTTCAGGCGTCCTTCGAGCTCGGCGCGCAGCGCGCCCGGGCGCTTGCCGGCGACCGAAACTTCGCCGATGAGCAATAGGGCCAACCGCCCGTCGGACCGGACGCGCTCGCGCACGGTCATTTCGTCGTGGCCGAGCACCCGGATGCTGACCACGTCGCCGACCTCGATCAAGTATTCGTTCCCAGCCATCAGCCGATCTTGCGGGAGCTGATCGAACCAAACGTACTGGCCCGGGCCCGAGCATGCCGATAGGACGCCGACAAACGCCAAGGTGGCCGCTCCAACCCCCAGGCGGCGCGCGAGCGAGACCATTGGGACTTCGCTTCTACCGCTCGGCAACGCTCAGCGCAAGACTGCTCGTCAGCCGTGCGTGTGTGTGTAGCTCTGCGCCATCGCAGCGAATAGACTGGCGAAGACCAACAGGCACCCGAGGACGACGGCGACGACCAGCCGTGTACGACGGCGACGGCCGTCGAATTCTCTCATCTCGGGGGCAAGCGATACGCTCCGCTCGATCGCGGCGACATCGATCGGACGCGCGGCCACGTTCACGTTCGCGAAGCTCGGTTGAACGGGCCGAGGCGCGGGGAGCGCAGGAGCGGGCATGATGACGGGAGCCGGCGCCGGGCGCTGCTCGACCTCTTCGAGTCGGCGCTGGAGCTCACGGATCGTGCGCTCGAGCGGCGCGACGGCTTGCTCCACCGCCGCGCGCACCGTGTAGTCGAGCGGGGCCATCGCCTGCTCGAGCAGCGTTCGGACGATCGGGGCAATGTCTTCGCGGGTCGCGCTGGGCGCCGTGGCGCCCGGCCTGGGTGCGGTTTGCGAGGAGGGGAGCGAACCGGATGACGGCGCGGGCGGCGCGGCGGCAACTCTCGGAAGCGCGGCGGCCATCACATCGACCTTGGTCGCGCCTTCGTCGGCCGCGCCGTCTCCGAGCGTCGGGAGGGCTTTGCGGCCAACGGGCGCGGGCGGCGCCGCATCGGGTGCGCCGTCTGAGAGCGTCGCGAGGGACTTACGAACGGCGGGTATCGGCGGAGGAGCGGCCGGGGACTTTACCGCAGACGTGGCAAGGGGGCGCGGCTGCGCTTTTGGCGCGCTGGGTGCGGGCCGAACGCCGGTCTTGGCGCCGCCCTGCGGCGATGCCGCGGTTGCCGCGGCGGACGTTCCCTTCGAAAGCGTGGTCGCCTTGACCGCGGCCGGTTTTGCGGTCGAAAACGATCCTGGTGCAGCCCCTTGAGCCATACAAACACGGTGCACTATTCCGTTGACACGTGCCAACGATTGGTACAAACAATGGCAAGATCGCGGCGGTCGAGTGTCCCGAGGTACGAGGATCGCGGAGCGATTCGCTCAGCACCCGCCATGCCCGATGTTCGGGAAAATCTTTCCCGGATTGAGCAGCTCTTTGGGATCGAATACGTGCTTGATTTCCCGCTGGAGCGCGATGAGCCCCGCGCTCTGCTCGAGCGGTAAGTACTGCGCTTTGGACACTCCGATACCATGCTCGCCGCTCAGCGTTCCGCCTAGGTCCACGGTCGACCGCATCAGCATGCCGATCGCCCGGTCGACCGAGGGCCGCTCCGCGTCGTCGTCCCAGAGGAAGTTGACGTGCATGTTGCCGTCACCCGCGTGGCCATAGGTCAAATGGCGAACGCCCGTCGCTTCACCGATTTCATCGGTGCGGGCGATCAGCTCGGCGAGCTTCGATCGGGGGACGACGACGTCCTCACTCAGTTTGTGGCGGGCCAGCTTGCGGGTCGCGCGCGAAAGCATGCGCCTAGCCGCCCAAAGGCGATCGCGCTGGGCCGCATCTTGGGCCACGACTACGTCGACGGAGCCCGCGGCCGCGGAGGCGACCTCCCCCACGCGAAGGAGCGCGGCTTCGGACGCCTCGCCGTCGACTTCGATCAGCAGCATTGCCCCAGCCCGCAGGTCGACCGCGACGCCGGCTGCGCGCACAGCCGCGAGCGTCGCGGCATCGAGCATCTCGAGGCACCGCGGCACGACGCCCGCCTCGATGATCGCCCCGACGGCCGCCGCGGCGGAGGCGACGTCGGTAAATAGGGCGAGCGCCGTCGCGAGCAGCGGCGGTTTTGGCACGAGACGGAGGGTCGCCTCCGTGAATACGGCGAGCGTCCCCTCGCTTCCGACGAGGAGCGCAGTCAAGTCGTAGCCAGTCACTCCCTTCACGGTACGCTTGCCGACGCGAAGGGTCCGGCCGCCGACAAGATGCGCTTCGAGCCCGAGCACCCAATCGCGGGTGACGCCGTACTTGAAGGCACGCGGCCCTCCCGCGTTTTCCGCGAGATTGCCCCCAATCATGCAGCTATCGAGCGAGTTCGGGTCGGGCGCGTAGAACAGTCCCTCGCGTTCGACGGCGGCATGAAGATCGCCAGTGACGACGCCCGGCTCGACAACCGCGATCAAATTCGCGCGATCGATTTCCTTGATACGCGCGAGCCCATGGGTCGCGAGGACGATTCCACCGGCCACAGGCACGGCACCGCCCGTGCGGCCGGTTCCGCCCGCGCGCGGAGTGACGGGAACGCCCCACTCGTCCGCGACCGCGAGCGTTGCTGCTACGTCCTCCCCCGACGTCGCGAGGACCACCGCGTCCGGCATGCGCCCTTCGACGTCGCTCTCGTCGGTCGCGTAGGTGGCGAGCGCGTCTGACCCGGTCATGACTTTGGAGGGCCCGAGACGCCGCTCGAGGTCGATCTTGGCTCGGTCGACCGACGAGCGGCCGGGGAGCCTGACTTCTGGTGCACGGAGGAGCACAGGGCTGACGTCGAGCGTAGCGTGGGGGTCGGTCGGTAGCTCGTGCCCCTGCGCTTGACTTCGGGGGTCCTCGGCGTATCTTCCGCGGCCGTTGTCGGGCGCGTACCCCCACCCTACCCGAAGGAAGCCCGCCGACCACGCATTTGGGGCAATAGCTCAGCTGGGAGAGCGCCGCGTTCGCAATGCGGAGGTCCGGGGTTCGATCCCCCGTTGCTCCACCCGATTTCACCGGGAAATCTGGCCCTTTTCG